>NZ_JAPNNL010000054.1 GCF_027620315.1 Nonomuraea corallina
CCCCAGCGCGGCGACGACCGCGTACGCCGTGCTGCCCTGCTCGGTCGTGCCCGCCAGCTGCGCCAGCCGGCCGGGAGTGAGCAGCTCGATCGACATGAGCAGGACGCCCGAGCAGGCGGAGGCGAGCATCAGGCGGCGCAGCACACGCCCGCCCGCCGCCAGCCGCACCCCGGCGACGACCGTGGCGGGCACCTCGCGCAGCACGCCCCGCAGCGTCCGGCGGGCGTGCGGCGGCTCCGGCAGCGCGAGCAGCACGACCGCCAGCAGGACCGCCGCCGCCACCGCGCCGGCCAGGCTCGGCGCGGCCAGCGGGAACACCACCTCGGCCGGCGCCACGAGCGGCAGGACGCCGCCGGCCAGCACACCGAGGCAGAGCGCCACGGACTCCATGGCCGCGCCACGGGACAGCCCCGGCTTGAGATCGGCGTCTCGCCCTTCGAGGCGGTGCAGCGTGTCGACGTACCAGGAGGTGGCGGGACCGCTGGACAGGGCCCGGGCGACGCCCTTGAGCGCGCCGCTGACCAGGAACATCCAGAACGTCGTGGCCACGCTCATCAACACGAGCGCCGCGGTCAGGAACGCGGCGGAGACGGCGAGCATCACGCGGCGCCCCGCCACGTCGGAGAGGCCTCCCGTGGGCAGCTCCAGGGCCACGGTGACGGCCGAGAACACCGTGATCACCAGGCCGATCTGCGCCAGCCCGAGACCTCGCTCGGTCATCAGCAGCACCATCGAGGGCATGACCAGCCCGACCGGCAGCCAGGCCAGGAAGCAGACGAGCGTGTAGCGGCGTAACGCGGAACGGGCGGTCATGACTCCTCCTCCGGGGAAGCCTCCTTGGCAGCGCGGGGAAGGGCGCCCAGCCAGACGTGCACCTTCCTGGCGGCGGGGTCGCCGGCGTGGCGGGCGGCGAGGTCGCGCAGGAGCTCCTCGGCCCGGTCGTTGAACTCGCGGAGCGCGGCGGGCGGCAGGGTGAGGAGGTGGTCGCTCATCCCGGAGACGTCCGCCCACTCCTCGGGCCAATCGGCCTGGTCGTACTCCTCCATCACCCGCCCGACCATCTCGGCCTGGCGCAGGTGCATGATCCTGAGCGCCTCGCGGCCCTCGACGCTGGCGGACAGCTCGGCGGCGTCCCACGAGGTGTAGCGATGGCGGGCCCGCCAGCGTCGCTCGCGGCCGTCGCGCTGGTCGGCGTCCTCCTCGATGAAGCCGTACTTGAACAGCTCGCGCAGGTGGTAGCTGGTCGAGCCCGAGCTCTCGCCGACCTTGCGGCCCAGCTCGCTCGCGGTGGCCGGCCCGTCGCCGCGCAACAGGCCGAGCAGGCGCACCCGCAGCGGGTGGGCGACCACCTTGAGCACCCGAGGGTCACTGATCTTGTACCGCTCCTCCATACGGGGAAGCCTAAACCGCAAAGGCTTTTTTGCAAAGACAATTTTGCGGTGCTTCGAGATCGATAGACTGGACGCATGCTCGACGACATCTGGGTGGACGACGCGGTGACCGCGCTCCGTCCCGACTTCGCGGTGCTCGCCATGACGGCCCGCGGCCTGCGCAACGGACCGACCGACGACCGGTCCCGCGCCTGGCTCGCCGAGGCGGCCGAGGCCGCGCGGCCGGCCAGGACCGACAGGATCGACGCCTGGAAGGACGCCTACCGCGCCTTCGGCGCCAAGCCGCAGCGCACCCGCCCGTCGGTCGACGCGCTCACCCGCAGACTCCCGCTGCCCGAGATCAACCTGGTCGTCGACGCCTACAACTCCGTCAGCGTCAAGCACGCGCTGCCCATCGGCGGCGAGGACCTCGACCGCTACTCCGGCCCCGCCCGCCTGGTCAGGGCGACCGGCGACGAGGAGTCGGAGGAGGCGCTGGGGCGGCCCGAGCCCGGCGAGGTGATCTGGCGCGACGACGCGGGCGTGACCTGCCGCCGGTGGAACTGGCGCCAGGTGGCGCGCACCCGGCTCACCGAGGACACCACCAACGCGATCTTCCTGCTGGAGCGGCTTGAGCCGATGACGCTGGAGGAGCTGAAGGAGGCCGGCGAAGAGCTGGCCGACCTGCTGACCCGGCTCACGCCGGAGGTCCGGATCAGCTCCCGGCTGCTCTCAGGAGGGAAGTAAACCTCCCCGCCTGGGGTTGGTACGAAAGAGTAATAGTCTTGGCGCTGGCCTGGACAGGCAAGGAGAGGCGCGGCCTCTTCGGGGACCCCGAGAGGATCGACCATGACGCGACGCCCTAGGCTGCGCGCTGAGCCGGTCCAGGCGAGTAGCCTTGGACAGGTTCTCTATCATCAACGCCGATCTGCGGAAGAGGGCGATTTCCGCCGTGTCGTCTGAGTCGTCGCGGACAAACCCGCTGGCAAGCTTCGGTCAGAACGAATGGCTTGTCGACGAGCTGTACCAGAAGTACCTCGAGGATCCCGAGTCTGTGGACAAGGCCTGGTGGAACTTCTTCGCTGACTACAACCCTGACTACGGACCGGGGCGCACCCCGGCCAGGGAGGCGGCGAACGGCACGGCTACCGCGCCCGCGCCTCCTCCCGCATCCACCCCCACACCGGCCCCCGACCAGGCCTCCAAGCAGGCCCCCAAGCAGGCGAAGGAGCCGCCCAAGGCGGCGCCCGCCGCCGCCAGGCCGAAGCAGCCGCAGACCCCGGTGCCCAAGGGCGCCGAGGAGGTCAAGCTGCGCGGCGCCGCGGCGCGCACGGCCGTCAACATGGACGCCTCGCTCGCCATCCCGACCGCGACCAGTGTGCGGGCCATCCCGGCCAAGCTGCTCGTCGACAACCGCATCGTGATCAACAATCACCTCAAGCGGGGTCGTGGCGGCAAGGTCTCCTTCACCCACCTGATCGGCTTCGCCGTGGTCCGGGCGCTGGCGACCATGCCGGAGATGAACTACTCCTACGCCGAGGTCGACGGCAAGCCGACCCTGATCAAGCCGGAGCACGTCAACCTCGGCCTGGCCATCGACGTGCAGAAGAGCAACGGCGAGCGCCAGCTGCTCGTGCCGTCCGTCAAGGCGGCCGAGGAGATGGACTTCCGGCAGTTCTGGATGGGCTACGAGGAGGTCGTCCGCAAGGCCCGGGCCGGCAAGCTCGGCGTCGACGACTTCGCCGGCACCACGATCTCCCTGACCAACCCCGGCACGATCGGCACCGTCCACTCCGTGCCGCGCCTGATGCCCGGCCAGGGCACGATCATCGGCGTCGGCGCGATGGAGTACCCCGCCGAATACCAGGGCGCGTCCCCCGAGACGCTCTCCCGCCTGGCCGTCTCCAAGGTCATGACGCTGACCAGCACCTACGACCACCGCATCATCCAGGGCGCGCAGTCCGGCGACTTCCTGCGCACGGTCCACCGGCTGCTGCTGGGCGAGGACGGCTTCTACGACGAGATCTTCGAGTCCCTGCGGATCCCGTACGAGCCGGTCCGCTGGGTGCAGGACGTGTCGGCCTCGCACGACGACGACGTGTCCAAGTCCGCCCGGGTGCTGGAGCTGATCCACGCCTACCGCGTACGCGGCCACCTCATGGCCGAGACCGACCCGCTGGAGTACAAGCAGCGCAAGCACCCCGACCTCGACATCCAGTCCCATGGCCTGACCTTGTGGGACCTGGAGCGCGAGTTCGCCACCGGCGGCTTCGGCGGTCGCCCGCTGATGAAGCTGCGCGAGATCCTCGGCGTGCTGCGCGACTCCTACTGCCGCACGGTCGGCATCGAGTACATGCACATCCAGAACCCCGAGGAGCGGGCCTGGATCCAGGCGCGGGTGGAGAAGCCGCACGCCTCCCCGGCCCGTGACGAGCAGCTCAACATCCTGAGCCGGCTCAACACCGCCGAGGCGTTCGAGACCTTCCTGCAGACCAAGTACGTCGGCCAGAAGCGCTTCTCCCTGGAGGGCGGCGAGTCCCTGATCCCGCTGCTCGACTCGGTGATCAGCGACGCCGCCGACGAGGACCTCGACGAGGTCGTCATCGGCATGGCCCACCGCGGCCGGCTCAACGTGCTGGCCAACATCGTGGGCAAGTCCTACGGGCAGATCTTCGGCGAGTTCGAGGGCAACATCGACCCGCGCACCGCCCACGGCTCCGGCGACGTGAAGTACCACCTGGGCGCCTCCGGCGAGTTCACCTCGCCGAGCGGCAAGACCATCACCACCTCGGTGGTGGCCAACCCGTCCCACCTGGAGGCGGTCGACCCGGTCCTGGAGGGCGTCGTCCGCGCCAAGCAGGACCTGCTGGAGCGCGGCGAGGAGGGCTTCACGGTCCTGCCGGTGCTCGTCCACGGCGACGCGGCCTTCGCCGGCCAGGGCGTCGTGGCCGAGACGCTCAACCTGTCGCAGCTGCGCGGCTACCGCACCGGCGGCACCGTGCACGTCGTGGTCAACAACCAGGTCGGCTTCACCACCTCGCCCGCCTCGTCGCGCTCCTCGGTCTACGCGACCGACGTGGCGCGGATGATCCAGGCGCCGATCTTCCACGTCAACGGCGACGACCCCGAGGCCGTGGTCCGCGTGGGCCAGCTGGCCTACGAGTACCGTCAGACGTTCCGCAAGGACGTGGTCATCGACCTCATCTGCTACCGCCGGCGCGGCCACAACGAGGGGGACAACCCCGCCTTCACCCAGCCGCTGATGTACGACCTCATCGACGCCAAGCGCTCGACCCGCAAGCTCTACACCGAGGCGCTGATCGGCCGGGGCGACATCACGGTCGAGGAGGCCGAGTCGGCGCTCCGCGACTACCAGGCCAAGCTGGAGCAGGCGTTCACCGAGACCCGTGAGGCGGCGAAGAAGCCGCTGGAGGCGGGGGCGATGCGGGTGCCGCCGACCGAGGTGGTCAAGTGGTCGCACGCCGACACGGCGACGTCGATCACCGACGAGACGCTCAAGCGCATCGTCGACACCCAGCTCAGCCTGCCCGAGGGGTTCACGCCGCACCCGCGCCTGGCGCCGGTGCTGCAGCGCCGCGGCCAGATGGTCGAGCAGGACGCGATCGACTGGAGCACGGGCGAGACGCTGGCGTTCGGGTCGCTCCTCATCGACGGCCACCCGGTCCGCCTCGTCGGTCAGGACTCCCGGCGCGGCACGTTCACCCAGCGCCACGCGGTGCTGGTCGACCGCGTGACCGGCGCCGAGCACACCCCGCTCAAGACGTTCAACCAGGGCACGACGAAGTTCTACGTCTACGACTCGCTGCTCAGCGAGTTCGCGGCGCTGGGCTTCGAGTACGGCTACAGCGTCGTGCGGCCCGACGCCCTGGTGGCGTGGGAGGCGCAGTTCGGCGACTTCGTCAACGGCGCCCAGACGATCATCGACGAGTTCATCTCGTCCGGTGAGCAGAAGTGGGGTCAGCGGTCGGCCGTGGTGCTGATGCTGCCGCACGGCTACGAGGGCCAGGGCCCCGACCACTCCTCGGCCCGGATCGAGCGCTTCCTGCAGGTCTGCGCGCTCGACAACATGACGGTCGCGCAGCCGACCACCCCGGCCAACCACTTCCACCTGCTGCGCTGGCAGGTGAAGTCGGGCCGTCACCGGCCGCTGGTCATCTTCACGCCGAAGTGGCTGCTGCGCCACAAGCGGGCCACGTCGAAGGCCGCCGACTTCACCTCCGGCACCTTCCAGCCGATCATCGGCGAGACGCTGATCGACCCGGGCAAGGTCACCAGGGTGGCGCTGTGCTCCGGCAAGGTCTACTACGACCTGCTGGCCAAGCGCGAGGCCGACGGCCGTGACGATGTCGCGCTGGTCCGCCTGGAGCGGCTCTACCCGTACCCGAAGGAGGAGCTCGACGCCGAGCTGGCCCGCTACAGCCCGCAGGCGGAGCTGCTCTGGGTGCAGGACGAGCCGATCAACATGGGCCCGTGGCCCTACCTGTCGCTCAAGCTGGCGGAGGACCCCGACCTGCTCGACGGCCGCCGCCTGCGGCGCGTCTCCAGGCCCGCCAACAGCTCGCCCGCGGCCGGTTCGCACGCCGCCCACGACGCGGAGCTGGAGGAGATCCTGCGTCAGGTCTACGGCTGATCCGATCGGTCCCGATGCCGGCCCCCGCCCACCCGGCGGGGGCCGGCGCGTTTCCCGGCCGTCCTGGCGGGGCCGGGCACGGCACTAAAGTCAGAGGTGGACGCGCCGGCGCGCCCGGCGGAGCGGAGGAGACGGAGCGCGATGTACTTCACGGATCGGGGGATCGAGGAGCTGGTCGACCGGCGGGGCGAGGAGGAGGTCACCCTGCTGTGGCTCGGCGAGCGGCTGCGCGAGTTCGTCGATCTCCATCCCGAGTTCGAGACCCCGGTCGAGCGCCTGGCCACCTGGCTGGCCAGGCTCGACGACGTGGACGAGTGACCGGCGACCTCTCCCGGTAAACGCGATACATCTTGAGTTTTGCCTCGACGCGACATATCGTGTCTTAGACAGGTGTGTCGTGGAGAGGGCGGAATGATGCAGCAGTGGACGATCGAGGGCCCCGAACAGCTCACCTTCGGGCACGTCGGCTCGCTCGACGTGCGCGTCGTCGCCGGCCGGCTCGCCGTGCTGGCGAGTGACGGTCCACCGGCGCTCGACGTGACCGAGTTCGACTCCGGCTCACCGCTGCTGGTCACCTACGACGAGGACGCCCGCCGGCTGAGCGTCACGTACAAGGATCTGACCTGGGACGGGATGCTCGGCTGGCTGCGTCGCGACCGGCGCAGGACCGTCGCGACGCTCAGCGTCCCGCGCGGCTGCGTGGTCAACGCCGGGGTGGTGTCGGCGTCCGCCGTCGTGACCGGATTCGAGGCGACGACGCGGGTCAAGAGCGTGTCCGGGGAGATCGTGCTCGACGGCGTCAGCGGCGAGGTGCACGCCACCACCGCCTCCGGCCACGTGGAAAGCCGGGCGATGGCAGGCGACCTGTCGTTCAAGAGCGTCTCCGGCGACCTGACGGTGGCCGGCGGCCTGCCGCGCAGGCTGCGCGCCAACACCGTCTCCGGCCGCATCACCGCCGACCTCGCGCTGCGGCCGACCGGCTACGTGACGCTGCACACGGTCTCCGGCGCCATCATGGTCCGGCTGCCGGACAACGCGCAGGCGGACGTCACGATCAGGTCGACGTCCGGCCGGCTGGTCAGCGCCTTCGACGAGATCGCGCAGAACGGCGGCTCCGGCACCCGGTCCATGTCGGGCCGGCTGGGCGGCGGCATGGCGTCGCTGTCGGCCACGACCGTCTCCGGCGACGTCACGCTGCTCAAGGGGGAGAAGGAATGAGTCCCGTCTTCGGTCACGGCAGGCTCCGGCTGTACCTGCTCAAGCTGCTGGAGGAGAGCCCCCGTCACGGGTACGAGGTGATCCGGCTGTTGCAGGACCGCTTCCTCGGCGTCTACTCCCCCTCCCCCGGCACCATCTACCCGCGTCTGGCCCGGCTGGAGGAGGAGGGCCTGGTCACGCACGAGGTGACCGACGGCAAGAAGGTGTTCTCCATCACCGACAAGGGCCGCGCCGAGCTCAACGAGCGCCTCGACGAGCTCGACGACCTGGAGCGGGAGATCTCGGCCTCGGTGCGCGACATCGCCAGGGAGGTGAAGGAGGACGTCCGCGACACGGTCAAGTCGCTGCGCGAGGAGCTGACGCGGATGGCCAAGGACGTGCGCACCGGCTCCCGCGACGACGTCCACCAGACGCACGAACGGCAGAAGCAGGAGTTCCGGCGGCTCAAGGAGGAGCAGAAGCGGCAGTGGACCGAGCACGCCCAGCACTGGCAGGGCCAGGGTGAGCGGATGGCCGGGGAGTGGCGGCGCATCTGGGCGGAAGTGTGGCGCACGCTCGGTGACGCGCCGGACAACCGGGTCGAGCTGGACAACGAGCTGGGCGAGGCGCTGGCCGACTTCGTGGCCCGGGTGCGCGAGGAGGCGTCGGGCTCCCGCCTCACCCGCCAGAAGCTCGACGACCTGCGGCGCACTCTCGACGAGGCCGCCGCCCAGGTCCGCGACACCCTCCGGCCGTGATCCGCTCCGGTCTGCGCCCGCCGGTGCAGCGCCTGGTCGCCCGCCGCCAGGCGCGCCCCGCGGCCCGTCAGACGGTGAAGACGATCTTGCCGAAGACGTCGCCCTCGTGCATGGCGGCGAACCCGTCGCGGGCCTGCGCGAGGGGCACCGTCCGGTCGATGACCGGCCGGAGCCCGGTCTGCTCCAGGAAGACGCCCAGCCGCCGGAGCTGATCGCGGGTGCCCATGGTCGAGCCGACCACCGAGAGCTGGAGGAAGAAGACCCGGTTCAGGTCGGCCGGCGGGACGGCTCCGCTGGTGGCGCCGCTGACCACGATCCGCCCGCCCGGCTTGAGCGACTTGAGCGAATGGTCCCAGGTGGCCTGGCCCACGGTCTCCATGACCGCGTCCACCCGCTCCGGCAACCGGGCGCCGGTCTCGAAGACCTGGTCGGCGCCCAGCTCACGGGCGCGCTCCCGCTTGGCCTCCGAACGGCTGGTCGCCCAGACGCGGAACCCGCCCGCGCGGCCCAGCGCGATGAGCGCGGTCGCGACCCCGCCCCCGGCCCCCTGCACCAGCACGGTCGAGCCGGGCTCCAGCCCGGCCTTGTCGAACAGCATCCGGTACGCGGTCAGCCACGCCGTCGGCAGGCAGGCGGCCTCCTCGAAGGAGAGCGCCGCGGGCTTGGGCACGAGGTTGCGGCGGGGCACGGCCACCCGCTCCGCGAACGTGCCGTCGTACACCTCCGACAGCAGCGACCGCTTCGGGTCGAGCGTCTCGTCGGCCCCCGAGCCGACCACCGCGTGCACGACGACCTCGTTGCCGTCCTCGTCGACGCCGGCCGCGTCGCAGCCGAGCACGATCGGCAGCCGGTCCTGCCGGATGCCGACGCCCTTGAGCGTCCACAGGTCGTGGTGGTTGAGCGCGGTCGCCCGCACCGCTACGGTCGTCCAGCCGTCGGGGACCTTCGGCTCCGGGCGCTCGCCCAGGGTCAGCCCGGCGAGGGGGTTGTCGGCATCGGTCTGTGTGGCGGTAACGGCGAACATGGCCGCACCTTACTTGACGCTGATCCGGATGCCGTCGAGCGCCTTGCCGATGAACGCCTCGTCGCCCATGGCGACCACCCGCATCCCGTCGCGGCACACGTCCTCGGCCGGGCGTCCGCGTCCCCGGATGGCGCGGGGCAGTCCGCGCGGCTTCTCGCAGCCGGGGCTGGGGATGAGGGCCACCATGTCGGTCGAGCCGCCGCCGAACCAGAGCTGCGGGCCCACCGGGTCGCCCTCCTCGACGTCGCCTGGCTCGGCCAGCCGCACCCGGCCGGCGCCGGACAGCACGAGGTGGCCGTCGTCGGTCACCTGGCCGCGCAACCCCTCGGCGACCGCCACCCGCTGGGCGAAGTCCAGGCCGGGCAGGCGGTCGTACAGGGCCATCCGCCAGGGGCCGAACGCGAACAGCAGCACCTGCCCGTACGAGCCGCTGCCGGCCTGGCGCGGCCAGAGGGTCACGTTGTCGGCGAACGACCTGATCGGCTCCCCGCCCTTGGTGATCTCCAGCTCGCCGTTGTAGGGGGCGGTGAGCTGGCGGAACCGGCCGTCCACCCACAGGCCCCGGAACGGCCGCAGCCCCAGCCGCTCGAGGCCGAGCTCGGCGGGGTAGCGCACGGTGGCCCGGACGCCGTGCGGGAACACCACCTCGATCCGCGCCACGTCGCCCTTCACGGACGGCTGAGGGTGCAGCAGGTTGTGGCCGCTGCCGACGCGGGTGAGCGACCGGATGGGACTGATGGGCCTGTCGGCCGTCGCGGCCGGTGACTCCTCCCGGCGGCTGAGGACCAGGCCGACGAAGGACACGCCCAGCAGCACAAGCACGAGCACGAGTCCGATCGGGCGGCGGCGGTCGCGCCCGCCCCCCTCGATGACGTCGAACGGATTGGCCACGGCGGACCTCGCAGGCGAGTGGTGCTGCCTTCAGTTCAGTGGAGCGGCGACCGCCAGCGCAACCCCTCGAACTTGGCGAAATCCCGATCACAGGTCACGAATTCGCATCCATGCTCGATGGCGAGCGCCGCGAGGTAGGCGTCGGGAGCGAGTTTCCCCACCGCACCCGTCCGGCGGCACAGGCGCGTGAAGATGTCCCAGTGTCTGTCCTCGGGTGTCACCACCACGGCGTGGGGTTGATTGCGGTAGGACTGCGCGAAGGTCAGCGCCCGGTCGAGTGGATCCGGGTTGATGTAGACCTTCCGGTTGGTCACGATGCGAATGAAGCCATTGACGACGAAGTCGCTCACGGCATAGCTGGAGTCCCCATTGATCAGGTCTTCCAGGAACGCGGTGTAGCGCTTGTGCTCCACCACCTCCGGCCGGAAGGCGTTGACCAGGACGTTGATGTCAAGAAGCAGCATCCCGCAACCCCTTCAGCATCTCCAGGTCGTCGAGCTCGAAGGCGATGTGCTCCAGCTTCTCGCCGGCCTCGAGGCGTACCCGCACCCAAGGCTGGTAGCCGGGCTCCGCGTCGGAAGTGATCAGCTCCACCCGAGGCCGGTCGGCCAAGTCGGCGGAGCGGTTGAGTAGGTGGCGCAAGGCGTCCTCCATCACTGAGTTGAGACTGCGTCCGTTTCTGGCCGCGTACGCCTTCGCCTCGTTGAGGAGTGTCTCGTCGATGCGCACCGTGGTCCTCCGCATGACTCCAGCGTCCGCCAGTGACATTTAAATGTCAATAGCGGAGTGTAGTCGTACGACCACAATCTTTGCATCGTCTTTGCCGTCTCACCAACTCGCCACGTTGACCTGACCGTCCGTCGTCAGCTGAACCCGCTGCCCCACCAGTTCCCGCGACTCGGCGTCGGCCAGCAGGTCGTCCCTGATCACGTGCGCGTACGCCCGCGCCCCCGAAGGCAGCTCCACCACGAGGTGGGCGCGCTGCCGGGCGCCGTCCTTGGCGTGCGCGACCGTGTAGCCGGCCACGACCGCCGGGCCCTCGCAGGCGTCCGCGATCGGCACCGGCTCGGCGGTGAAGACGGGCTCGGGCCCGCCCAGGACGCCCCCCGGCTCCGTGGACCAGATCGCGTAGGTGTGCTTGGTGAGATGCATGCCGACGCCGGTGACCAGCCCGTGCCCGCCTTCGGCCAGCAGCCGTTCGGCCATGGTGGTGGTGGAGTGCAGCACGTAGTCGCTGGCCGGGCCGCCCGCGTACGGCAGGCCGCCGGTGACGGTGAGGCCCCGAGGGTCCAGCGGGTCGAGTCCGATCGCGTCGCACGCCTGCCGCAGCGCGATGGCGAAGCAGCTGTAGACGTCGAACGCCCGCATGTCGTCCAGGGTGAGCCCGGCCCTGGCGAACGCGGATTCCGCGGCCCTGGCGATGGCCGGGGAGGCGCCGAGCGCGGGCCGGGCGGCCACCTCCCAGGTGTCCTCGGCGTAGGCCCAGCCGCGCAGGTAGAGGCGCTGGTCGCCGGGCACCCCGAGCCGGTCGGCGAGTTCGGAGCTGACCAGGAGGACGGCCGCCGCCTGGTCGACCTCGATCACGGCCACGGTGTTGCTGTTGTAGGGCCAGCCGACGAACCGGCCCCCGCCGATCAGCTCCTCAGCGGTGCGCGGGGTGCGCCGCCAGGCGTGCGGGCTGGCCGCGGCCACCCGCGTCATGGGCGCCATCATCCGGCCGCGGTCCAGCATCTCCTCCTCGATGGTGAGGCCGAGGGCGGCGCGGCGGGCGGTCTCCATGATCGGATAGGTGTGCACGGGCAGGAAGAGCTCGTGCGCCAGCTCGCTCGGGTGCGGGGGCCGTTCCCAGCCGTAGGGCGGCCTGGGGTCGGCGGGGTGGCTCCACGGCGTGCGCTCGCCCGCCTGCCGGTAGACCCGGCGGGTGGCCAGCGCCTCGGCGCCGGTGATCAGCGCGGAGTCCAGCTCTCCGGCCGCGATCCCGGCCGCCGCCCGGCCGATGAGCGTCTGCGGGGCGGTGCCGCCCACCTTGGAGTACGCGGTGTGCCGGGGGGTGGCGCCGAGCCTCTCGGCGAGCCGGCCGGTGGGCGTGTCGTACTGCCAGGAGTCGGTGTAGACGATCTGGATCGAGTCGAGGCGTTCCACCGGGAAGCGGGTCTGGCCGGCGGCGGCGCGTGCCATCTCCTCCCACAGGTCGAGCGGTTCGGGGCCGGGCTGCTCGCGGACGGTGCGCTGGGCCGCGCCGATGAGACAGGGGGTGCGTGGATCCATGCCCCCATCCAACCAGAACAAGATTCGGTTGATAAGGAACGGGTTTCCCAGGGCGGGCCCAGAACAAGATCTATGAGCGACGATCAAGCAATCCGAGAGCGATCTCCCCGCCGATCGCGGTGTCCCCCTTAAGGGTCCGCGAGCCACGCGAATTCGCGCGTCAATCCCAGGCCCACCTGGGATGACGACGTACAATGAAGATCATTTATCGCGCCCTTGACATGGTTCTTATGCGACGCAAGTCACGCTCGCTCAGATAACGAATCTCCATCCCGGCTGCAATACGCCTTGTTGATCTGGAAAAATCCACCGTTACAACCCCAGAAAGGCACTTTCATGATCCCCCGGGCCAAGCACCTGCTAGCCGCCGCCGTCAGCGGCGCGCTGCTGATGCTGCCCGCCTTCCAGGGGACGGCCGGCGCCACGGCGAGCCAGGTCTTCGCCGTCTCGCTGGCCAAGAGCAAGGCCGAGGTGCAGAAGGTCGCCGACTACTGGAAGCCCGAGAGGCTCAGGAAGGCCGAGACCTACAGCCCCGCCGCGCCCCCCTCGGGCGCGCCGAAGGCCGGGGGCGGCTCGGTGAACGTGCCGGCCCAGCGCATCGCGGCCCTGCGCAAGAAGGCCGGTCCGGTCAACGCCGTCGCGCCGCGGCAGGGCGCGGCCAGCACGGTCGGCAAGGTCTTCTTCCGCCTCGGAGGCAAGGAGTTCTGGTGCTCGGCCGCCGCCGTCGCGGCCGCCAACCGCAGCGTGGTCGCCACCGCCGCGCACTGCGCCTACGACCCCCGCCGGGGCGAGGCCGCCGACTCCTGGATCTTCGTTCCCGACCCGGGCGCCGCCGGGGCCACGCCGCACGGCGTCTACGTCGGCTCCTCGATCAGCATGCACGAGGACTGGCCGGGCAAGAACGACTACGACTACGACTACGCGTTCGTCACCGTCCACCGCGGCTTCACCTGGGTCAAGCAGGGCAACGCCTACATCGCCAAGGACGTCGGCCGGCTGCAGGACAACGTCGGCGGGCTCGGGCTGGAACTGTCCAGGAAGCCGCCGATGGCCCAGGTGCACGCGTTCGGCTACCCCGCCGGCCCGCAGCCCGACGGCAGCCAGCCGTTCAACGGGCAGACGCTGAGGAGCTGCGTGGGCGCCACCCGCAAGACCATCGCGCCCGGCCTCGACCTCGACCACGGCGTGCAGCTCAGCCCGTGCAACTTCAGCAAGGGCGCCAGCGGCGGCCCGTGGATCACCGGCCTGCGCGCCAACCTGGGCGCTCTCATCGGCGTCAACAGCCTGACCTGGAACCGGGACGCCAAGGGCGAGTTCGACGCCGTGTCCTCGCCATACCTCGGGCCGGTGGCGGGTGACGTCTACCGTCACGCCGCCGCGCAGACGACGCCAGCAAATGTGATGTAGTTCACGCCCTCTGGGGTGGCCACTCGGGGCGATCAGCCCTTACACGGATCTCGGTACGGTCACGGCGACGTCTGTCACGTTGACAACGGGTGATGAAAACCCGCAGGACCAGAGTGAACCGTTGTACGGTTCCGGCTGTCCATCTGCCGGTATCCGGGCGCACCAAGGCGCCGCGCCGGCGTAAGACAGAAGCCTGGAGTTACCTTGAAGCGCATCCTCCTCCCCATCGGCGGTGCCGCCGTGGCGACCGGCATGCTGGTCGTCGGTCTGCCCGCCTCCGCTCTGGCCGCCGGAGACGTCGCGATCGACCCGATGGCCAGGAACGCCGGCCAGGCGGCTTCGGTCGCCTCGTTCTGGTTCGCCTCGAACGGTGCCGCCCTCCGCCGCGCCACCGCGTACACCTGGGACTCCAACGACGTACGGAAGGTCGTCTCCAAGGGCGGCTACTCCCCCGACGGCAGCCCCGGGACCGCCGCCCCCACCAGCGGCAACAAGGCCGCGGGCGGGTCGCAGAACGTGAACCTGCCCAAGACCGTCGGCAAGGTGTTCTTCGTCGACGGCTCGGGCAAGTACCGCTGGTGCTCGGCCACCTCGATCCAGTCGAACTACCGCAACCTGGTCGTCACGGCCGGCCGCTGCGTGTACGACACGGAGTCCAACAAGGCCCTGCTGGACAACTGGGTCTTCGTGCCCGGCTACTACCAGGGCAAGGCGCCCTGGGGCATCTATGTGGGCAAGCAGGCGTTCACCCACTACGACTTCGACGTCTACGAGGACTACGACCGCGACTACGCGTTCGTCACCGTCTACAACGGCATCCAGTTCACCGGCGCCAAGCAGGTGAGCAAGCGCGAGTTCCAGCGGTTCAGCGGCCCGAAGCGGTCCTGGGGCGGCCGTCACTACATCCTGCTGTCCAAGGACGCCGGCCGGCTCGGTGACAACGTGGGCGGCCAGGGCTTCGCCTGGAACCAGCCCGCCAACCGCACCGTCCGCACCTTCGGCTACCCCTCGGCGCCGCACCCCGACGGCGACAGGCCGTACAGCGGCGTCACCCCGAAGCACTGCTACGGCAAGACCACGGGCAAGTCCGTGAGCGCCTCGTGGCTCAAGATCCAGGAGCACGTCGCGCTCAAGTGCGCCGTGACCCCCGGCTATGACGGCGGGCCGTGGATCCAGCAGTACAGCAACGCCAAGCGGGTCGGCTACGTCAACGGCGTGACCAGCACCTTCGCCGACCAGGACGGCAACGACCGGATCGACTACATCACGTCCCCGTACTTCGACGGGGAGACGGCCGCGGTCTACAACGCGGCCAAGAACGTGTGGTCGGGCAAGATCGTCGGCCCCAACGGCGAGCTCTACCGCTGACCTTCCCGCTCCACCCTGCAAGGGCCCGGCCTTCCGCCGGGCCCTTTCGCATGCCCGCGGGAACCGGGTGGCTCGCGGACGGCGCGACCGATCTCCGGCGCGCCACAGAACCTCTCAAAGTGGCACATATCTACCGCGCGATCCGCGAACCTGAAGGTTTCCTGGCAGAAGGCTGGCATGTTAGACGGAGGATCAGCCCCGTTCGGTTCCTGTGATCTAAGTCACATTCGGCTGACTACAATGCGTGAAACCTCTCTAACGGCACTTTCGTACCAGAAGCCACACCTCCTCCCTGTCCTGCGCAAACGTGCTCTCATGATCACTCATTGCGATTATCTCTGACTGATAACGGAATGGTCACGACGGTTTGGGTCAATGCCGGACCTTTCGGATTGGCTTCCACCTGCGGAGATCACCGCGCTATGTTCCTTGCTATCCCTTTACTGACGCATGGGACGCACGTTGCGGCCCACGACAGACCAAGGAGCAGTTCCCTTGAAGCGCATCCTCATTCCCGCCGGTGGCGCCATCCTGGCCACCGGTCTCCTGGCCGCCGGCCTGGCCACCACCGCTCAGGCCACCAGCGACGTCGCCACCGACGCGATGGCGAAGAACGCCGCCGCGGCCAAGGCCATCGCCGAGTTCTGGGCGGACAACAACGGCGCTGCTCTGAAGGCCGCCAAGGAGTCCAACGTCTGGGACAAGACGGACGTCAACAAGCTGCAGAGCAAGGGCGGCTACAGCTCGGACACCAAGCCGGGCTCGACGGCTCCGATCGGCGAAGAGAAGAAGAGCACCGCCAAGGCGCAGAACGTCAACCTGCCGAAGACCATCGGCAAGGTGTTCTTCGTCAACGGCAAGGGCGAGAAGAGGTACTGCTCGGCCACTTCGATCCAGTCGAAGTACCGCAACCTCGTCGCCACCGCCGCTCACTGCGTCTACGACGTGCAGTCCAACTCCGACGTGATGTCCAAGTGGGTCTTCGTCCCCGGTTACTACCAGGGCAAGTCCCCCTACGGCATCTACGTCGGCAAGCAGGCCTTCACCCACTACGACTTCGACGTCTACGAGGACTTCGACCGCGACTACGCGTTCGTCACCGTCTACAACGGCGTCAAGCTCGGTGGGGGCACCGCCAAGAAGGTCTCCAAGGCCGAGTTCGACAAGTACCAGGGCCTCAAGGAGGCCAAGGACGTCGAGATCAGCCGCGAGGAGTTCCGCGCGTGCAAGCTCGACCCCACCTCCACCGAGGCGTGCTGGGTGAAGCCCGGCTCTCGCCCCGAGAAGGTCGGCCCGGACTTCCCGGGTGCGGTCGTGGAGAAGGAAGAGGTCAGCGAGCGCACGTACCAGCGCGCTCCGATCGGCAAGAAGAACGGTGCGAAGTTCGGTGAGCCCATCACCGAGATCGTCACCGAGAGCGACTACAAGAAGTACCGCGGCCCCGGCAAGAAGTGGCAGGACCGCGCCGGCAACTTCCTCATCACGCACTACTACGTGCAGCAGTGGGTCAAGCCCGGCTCCGACACGAAGTTCTACAAGACCGTCTTCACCATCATCGAGAACGCCGCGACCGACGCCGGCCGCCTCGGTGACGCCGTCGGCGGCCAGGGCTTCGCGTGGAACCAGCCGACCGGCAAGTACGTGCGCGTGTTCGGCTACCCGGCCTCCGCTCACCCCGACGGCCACAAGAACTTCACCGGCATTACCCCGAAGTGGTGCTACGGCAAGACCACGAACAAGCTGGTGGGTGACAAGGCCAAGAAGATCGAGGAGCACATCGGTCTCAAGTGTGCGATGACCGAGGGCGCCGACGGTGGTCCTTGGCTGTACAACTACAAGAACAGCAAGCGTCTCGGCTACGTGAACGGTGTCACCAGCACCTTCAACGACCAGGACGGCAACAACCGCGTCGACTACATCTCGTCGCCGTACTTCGACGGCGAGACGAACACGGTGTACAAGGCCGCCGCCAACGTGTGGTCCGGCAAGATCCTCTAAGTGGGGACGCCCTGACGGTCGATCCCTGAGAGATCGTCATCTGTAAGACCCGAAGGGCCCGGCAGTCCAGCCGGGCCCTTCGGCGTTCCCGGAGCCGGAAAGGTGAAGGGCGCTTGGACGCACGGGAGCCGTGGATGGTGCCATCAGAGCACTGTGATGTGCGTCACACCTGTCCCATCGCGGTCACCGGTACGGCGCACGAATCTCCCGAGTCACTTTAACAACATCCTTATGCTGATCTGCGGGAACACCTCTCAGGGTGCCTTCACCCCGCTCCTGCGTGGGAGCCGAATAAACATCACAGATTGATCACGCCCGACTTGTCGCCTCTTTTCCTTCCAAAGCGGCTTCCGGCGAGCAAGATCGACGCTGTATCTTCTGGCTATCCCTTTACTGACGCATGGGACGCAAGAGGCGTTCCACGACAGCGCAAGGAGTTACCTTGAAGCGCATCCTCCTTCCGGCCGGTGGCGCCATTCTGGCCACTGGTCTCCTGGCTGCCGGCCTGGCCGGCACCGCTCAGGCCGACGACAAGGTCGCCTCTGACGCCCTGGCCGCCAGCCAGGCGAAGGCCGCCGAAGTCCTCGACTTCTGGACCAAGTCCAACAACGCCGCCCTGAAGCAGGCCACGGCCTACTACTGGGACGACAAGGCGGTCAAGAAGATCGTGTCCAAGGGCGGTTATTCGCCCGACGGCAAGCCTGGCTCGACCGCGCCCATCGGCGAGGAGAAGAAGGTCGCCAGCAAGACCCACAACGTGAACCTGCCGAAGACCATCGGCAAGGTCTTCTTCGAGGGTCGCGACGGCAACCTCTACTGGTGCTCCGGCACCTCGATCCAGTCGAACTACCGCAACCTGGTCGCCACCGCCGGTTCCTGCGTCTACGACGTGGCCGGCAACGACGAGGTCGTGTCGCGCTGGGTCTTCGTCCCGGGCTACTACCAGGGCAAGACGCCTTACGGCGTGTACGTGGGCAAGCAGGCCTTCACCCACTACGACTTCGACGTCTACGAGGACTTCGACCGCGACTACGCGTTCGTCACGGTCTACAACGGCGTCGGCGGCACGCTCAACAAGCCGAAGCAGGTCACCAAGGCCGAGTTCGACGCCTACAAGGGCGAGAAGTTCGGCAAGGACGTCCAGGTCTCCTTCGAGGAGTACAAGAAGGGCAAGCTCGACCCCAAGACCACCGACTACTACTGGGTGGACCCGGGCGCGAAGGCCGAGAAGGTCGGCCCGGACTACCCCGGCGCGGTGGTTGAGAAGGCCGAGGTCAGCAAGTACGAGTACTTCAAGGCTCCGGTGGGCAAGGCCAACGGTGCGAAGTTCGGTGAGCCCGTCACCGAGCACGTCACCAAGGCTCAGTGGTACGCCTACAAGGGTCCGGGTTCCAAGGACAAGGACAAGGCCGGCAACTACACCATCACGCACTACTACGTGCAGCAGTGGTACAAGCCCGGCAAGGAGTTCCGCTTCATGCGGACCGACTTCTTCATCGTCGTGCACGAGGTCAAGGACGTCGGACGCCTCGGTGACGTCGTCGGTGGCCAGGGCTTCGCGTGGAACCAGCCGACCGGCAAGTACGTCCGTACCTTCGGCTACCCCTACGCCAAGCACCCCGACGGCAGCAAGCCGTACTCCGGCAACACGCCGAAGTGGTGCTACGGCAAGACCGGCGCCAAGACCACTCAGGTGCCGTCGCTGAAGATCGAGGAGCACGTGTCGCTGAAGTGCGCCGTCACCGGCGGCTACAACGGCGCCCCGTGGCTCTTCAAGTACAGCAACGCCAAGCGCCTCGGCTACGTCAACGGCGTGACCAGCGTTCTGTACGACACGGACGGCAACGACCGCTGGGACTACATGTCCAGCCCGTACTTCGACGGTGAGACCGCTGCGGTCTACAACGCCGCGAAGAACGTCTGGTCGGGCCAGATCACCCCGATGCCCAAGTAATTCGGGTTGATCTTCCTGGGTCGGGGGTCCAAACCTCGATTCTCCTGTACCACCCGAAGGGCCTGGCGAAAGCCAGGCCCTTCGGCCGTTTTTGATGACATTTCTGACAAGATCTCTGTTGCTTTGTGACCAGAGTGACCAGAGTGTCGATAGTGTCTGATCACCCCTCTATGTCAGACCTGTGGAGCCATTCCGTGAAGCGCCTGTTCGTGCCCCTCGCCGCTGCGAGCCTTGCCGCCGCAGCCTTGGCCATTCCGGCACAAGCCGCCCCCCATTGGGTCAAGGACCCCCTGACCCCTCAGCCCAAGGACGCCTACGGCGCCGCCTCCTTCTGGCTTGACGCGAACGGCGCCGCCCTGAAGAAGGCCACCCAGTACACCTGGGACGCCAAGGACGTAGACAAGATCGTCCGTAAGGGCGGGACGACTCCCGATGACGGCAAGCCGGGCGCCACCGCTCCGGCGACGACCAGCTCGGGCGGCAAGACCAAGAACGTGAACCTGCCGCGGACCATCGGCAAGGTCTTCTTCGTCGACAAGTCCGGCAAGCACAACTTCTGCTCGGCCACCTCGATCCAGTCGCGGCACCGCAACCTGGTCGTCACCGCCGGCCACTGCGTGTTCGAGAGCGGCCAGGACGTCTTCGCCAAGTGGGTCTTCGTCCCCGGCTACTACCAGGGCAAGGCTCCGTACGGCATCTACGTGGGCGCCTACGCCTTCACGCACTACGACCTCGACGTCTACGACGACTACGACGGCGACTACGCGTTCGTGGCCGTGCACAACGGCTTCGCGCTGGCCGGCGAGAAGGAGGTCACGGCCAAGGAGTACCACGCCTGGGCCGGCGACAAGTGGGTGAAGCCGCGCGAGATCACCCGCGAGGAGTTCACCAAGTGCCAGCTCAACCTCGGCGAGTGCTGGTCGGAGGGCAAGGACACCCAGCCTGAGCTGGCCGGCCCGGACCACCCCGAGGCCGTCCTGGAGAAGGTCGAGGTCAGCCCGGAGACGTACAAGAAGGCCAAGGTCGGCCGCGCGCAGGGCGCCAAGTACGGCGAGCCGGTGACCGAGTCCGTCACCGAGGCGCAGTGGAAGGCCTACAAGGGGCCCGGCACCAAGGCCAAGGACAAGGCCGGCAACTACACCATCACCCGCTACTACGTGCAGCGGTGGGTCAAGCCCGGCACGGCCCGCAAGTACTTCGAGGGCCGGTTCATCATCGGCCTGGCCAAGGACACCGGCCGCCTCGGTGACGTGGTCGGCGGCCAGGGCTTCGCCTGGAACCAGCCGATGGGCCAGCAGACCATGGTCTTCGGCTACCCGGCGGCCCCGCACCCCGACGGCGACAAGCCGTTCACCGGTGTGACGCCGAAGTACTGCTACGGCAAGACCGGCACCAAGACCATCCAGGCGAACTCGTTCCGGGTGGAGACGCACCAGGTGCTCAAGTGCTCGATGACCCCGGGCGCCGACGGCGGCCCGTGGCTGATCAAGTGGAACAACGCCAAGCGCACCGGCTACGTCAACGGTGTCACCAGCGTGTTCTACGACAACGACGGCAACGACCGGGTGGACCACATCAGCTCTGCCTACTTCGACAGCGAGACCGCCGACGTCTACAACAAGGCGAACTACGCCGAGACGAAGAAGGTCGTCGGCCCGAACGGCGAGCTGCTGCAGTAGTCACGCGGTCGGAAGAGCCCGCCGGCGCGCCCCGGCGGGCTCTTCCCGCTCTCAGACCGCCAGGGCCCGCGTCCGCTCCTTCAGCGCCCGGACCGGCGCCTCGTTCTCGTACGGCTTCAGCCGCCTGCGCAGGTCGGTCATGTAGCTGCGGGAGCGCGCCGACTTCAGCTCGCTCCCCAGCGTCATGGCGTCGAACGCGACCGAGCAGCCCTCCTCCAGCTCGCCGCACTGCAGCAGCCCGGCGGCCAGCAGCGACAGGTTGAACATGCGGCCGCGCACGAACCGGCCGTCCATGTCCAGCGAGCGCCGCGCCTGCCGTACGGTCCGCTCCCCCTCTCCCAGGTCGCGGAAGCAGTGGGCGAACTTGGCCGACAGGTAGGCCTCGTCGAAGTAGCCCAGCCAGCTCGGCTCGCCGGTCGGCTCGCGGCCGTCGAAGGCGCGCTCGGCCTCGTGCAGCGCGCCGCCGCAGGCGCGGCCGTCGCCCAGCCCGGCGTGCGCGTGCGCCTCCAGTACGTGGCTGGAGGCGAGCAGGGTCGCCACCCCGGCGCGCCGGGCGGAGAGCTGCGCGGTCCGCGCCAGGTCGAGGGCGTGCGCGTGCCGGCCCAGGTAGATCGCCTGGTGGGCCATGCCCGCCAGGATCTCGCCGCCCAGCGCGTGGTCGTCGGCGCCCCTGGCCAGGCGCAGCGCCTGGATCAGGTAGCGCTGGGCCAGGCCGTGCTGCTCCTGGTCGTAGGCCATCCAGCCGGCCAGCCTGGTCAGCTCGGCGGCGGCCGCGGCCAGCCGGCGGCCGGTCGCGTCGCCGTACGAGCCGTCCTTGAGCAGCGGTGTCACCGCCGTGTCCAGATATCTCACGACAGACGAGCGGACGTGCCCGCTGCCGAACCGGTTGTCCAGCTCCCCGAACGAACGGGTGACCTCGTGGATGGCGGCGACGTCCGCCATGCCCACCCTGCGTGCGCCCAGCGCGCTGGGCCGCCCTTCCGGCGGCGAGGTGAGCCACCGCACCGCCCCCACGGAGCCCGCCCCGATCGCGAACGTCGAGTCGATCAGGAACCTCCGTCTCTCCACATCGGCCCGCCACAGCGCCGTCACGGTCGCGACCCCCTCCTGCCACGTGTGCGTGAACTCCTGCCCGAGATCGTGGGGCGTCGCGGCGGCGGGCAGGCCCAGGTCGTCGACCGTGACGGGCCTGCCCAGCCGTAAGGCGAAGATCTCGGTCAGGAGTCCGGGCACCGGATCCCGCGGCCGCTGACCACCGATCCATCGCAGGACGGAGCTGTGGTCGTACTTGAGGCCGGGGACGCCACGCGCGGCTCCCAGATCGTTGAGGCGCCTGGCGAGACCTTTGTGGGAAAACCCCGCCTCGGCGATGAGCTGCCGCAGCAGTCGGTTGGGCTCGCGTCGCATCGCTCTCCTCCAAGGCAGGAGCAGGCGCCCGCATGCTTACAGAGGGTTCCTGTTATAGCACGCTGGGTAAAGGAAGTTTGGCGAATCCTTGACCCTGCTCCTGCCGGGGGGCGATCAGGCGCGGGCGACTCCGTCGGCCCTGGCCTGCGCGGCGACGGCGGCGGAGACGGCAGGGGCGACCCGCGCGTCGAACGGGCTCGGGATCACGTAGTCGGCCCTCAGGTCGTCGCCCACCACGTCCGCGAGGGCGTCGGCGGCGGCCACCTTCATGTTCTCGGTGATCGTGGAGGCCCGCACGTCGAACGCGCCGCGGAAGACGCCGGGGAAGGCCAGCACGTTGTTGATCTGGTTGGGGAAGTCGGAGCGGCCGGTGGCGACGACCGCGGCGTGCAGGGCGGCGACGGCGGGCTCGACCTCGGGGGTCGGGTTGGACAGGGCGAACACGATGGCGCCCTCGGCCATGGAGGCGATGGCCCGCTCGCTGACGGTGGAGCCGGACAGGCCGACGAACACGTCGGCGCCCGCCAGCGCCTCCTCGGTGGACCCGCTGTGGCCCGCCCGGTTGGTGTCGCGGGCCAGGGCCTCCTTGATCGGGTTGAGCCCTTCGCGGCCGGCGTACAGCATGCCCTTGGAGTCGGCGACGGCGATGTCGCCGATGCCCGCCTCCAGCAGGATGCGGCTGACCGCGACGCCGGACGCGCCGGCCCCGGCCACCACGGCGCGCAGGTCGCCCAGCGTGCGGCCGGTCAGGCGCGCGGCGTTGCGCAGCGCGGCCAGCACCACGATCGCGGTGCCGTGCTGGTCGTCGTGGAAGACGGGGATGTCGAGCCGCTCGCGCAGCCGCTCCTCGACCTCGAAGCAGCGCGGCGCGCTGATGTCCTCGAGGTTGATGCCGCCGAACGAGGGCGCGAGCCGGGCGACGGTCTCCACCAGCTCGTCGACGTCCGTGCAGGCCAGGCAGAGCGGCACGGCGTCGACGCCGCCGAACTCCTTGAACAGCAGCGCCTTGCCCTCCATGACGGGCATGGCGGCCGACGGCCCGATGTCGCCCAGGCCGAGCACGGCGGTGCCGTCGCTGACGACGGCGACGACGTTGGGGACCCAGGTGTAGGTGTCGGCCAGCGCGGGCGTCTCGGCGATGGCGCTGCAGACGCGGGCCACGCCGGGCGTGTAGGCGAGCGCCAGATCGTCGTTGTCGCGGACCGGAACGGTGGAGCGGACCTCAAGCTTGCCCCCGCGGTGCAGCGCGAAGGCAGGATCGTTCTCGTAAGCGGATGTGTCGGACACAGCGACCCCAGTAGTGGTTGCGACGGAAGAGACCTTGGGCAGACGGGCGGAGAAGCCCGGCTTCGGTTTCGCCAGGATTCCCTCGTCGATGCCTCGGAGGGTACGGGGGTCACCCGTCGCACCATACTGACACACGCTGGCGGGGGGTCAGGTACCGGCCTCGAAGCCGTTCCGTTGACGCATCGTTAATTCCCTGATGACAGAGTGCCCCTAAACCGGCTTTAAACTGCACAAAACTCATCTTCGCTGCTCTACCACTATCGAGGAGGCCTCCCCATGGCCCTCTGGCCCATGAAGCGCCACGGCATCGCCGCCGGCGCGCTCGCGCTGACCGCCGCCCTGACCCTGTCCGCGTGCGGCAGCGACTCGGGAGGCACCGACACGGCCTCCGGCGACGCGTCGGCCTCCGCCGCCGGCGGCGCCAAGCTCGTGAACCCCGGCAAGCTCACCGTGTGCACCAACGTCCCGTACGAGCCGTTCCAGTTCAAGGACGACAGCGGCAAGATCGTCGGGTTCGACGTCGACATCGTCGACCTCGTCGCCAAGAAGCTCGGCGTCGAGCAGGAGATCGTGGACATCGACTTCGCGGTGATCAAGAGCGGCGCCGCCATGGCCACCAACAAGTGCGACCTGGCCGCCGCCGGCATGACCATCACCGAGGAGCGCAAGGCGAACATCACGTTCTCCGACCCGTACTTCGACGCCACCCAGGCGCTGCTGGCCAAGAAGGGCACCGGCGCCACCTCCCTGGAGGACGTCAAGGCCAAGGGTCTCAAGCTGGGCGCCCAGGCCAGCACCACCGGCCTCGACTACGTCAAGGAGCAGGGGTTCGACCCGACCGAGTACGCCGACTCCCCCAAGGAGCTGCTCGCCCTCCAGGCCGGCCAGGCCGACGTGATCGTCCAGGACCTGCCCGTGGTGCTCACCTGGCTGAAGAAGCCGGAGATCGCGGAGAAGTTCGAGCTGATCGCCAGCCTCGACACCGGCGAGCAGTACGGCCTCGGCATGAAGAAGGACGCCGACCCGGTGCTGGTCAAGACCGTCAACGAGGAGCTGGCCGCGGCCAAGTCCAACGGGACCTACGACGAGATCTTCGTGAAGTGGTTCGACAAGAAGCCCGGGGAGCTGGGCTGATCCATGGCGGACCGGCCGAAGACGACTGAGCCGGCCCAGCGCCGGCTCAGCCCTCGCAAGAGGCAGCGCATCCTCCGCGGCGTCCAGTACGTCATCCTGGTCGCCGCCGTGGTCGCCCTCGCTCTGTGGGCCAACTGGCCGAGCCTGGCCCAGAACTTCGCGCGGCTGGACATCGCGGAGCTGATGCTGCCCGACCTGTTCACGGTCGCGCTGCTGAACACGATCATCTACTCCGTCGGCGGCTTCGCCTTCTCGTTCGTGTTCGGCCTGATCCTGGCGCTGATGCGGCTGTCCACCGTGGGCCCGTACCGGTGGCTGGCGACCCTTTACATCGAGATCTTCCGGGGCGTGCCGGCCCTGCTGGTCTTCCTGCTGATCCTCTTCCTGCCGCTGGCGCTGCAGGGCTTCTCGGTGCCCTTCGGCACCTACGGGCAGGCCATCCTCGGCCTCGGCCTGGTCGGCACCGCCTACCAGGCGGAGATCTTCCGGGCCGGCCTGCAGGCGGTGCCGAAGGGGCAGACGGAGGCCGCCAGGTCGCTGGGCATGTCGGCGACCCGGGCCCAGTTCACGGTGGTGGTCCCGCAGGCGATCCGGATCGTCATCCCGCCGACCACCAACCAGTTCGTGTCCCTGCTCAAGGACTCCTCGCTGGTGCTCTTCCTGGGCGTGTCGGGCCAGTACGTCGAGCTGACCAAGTTCGGCAACGACATGGCGTCCACCCACGCCAACGCCACGCCCATCCTGGTCGCCGGCCTGACGTACCTGATCGTCACGGTGCCGCTGGGCTACCTCGCGGGACGGCTGGAGAAGCGCAAGGGGACGAGCCGATGACGCACGCGATCGAGATCAAGGACCTGCACAAGCACTTCGGCCAGAACCAGGTGCTGCGGGGCATCGACATGACCGTCGAGCCCGGCCAGGTCGTCTGTGTCATCGGGCCGTCCGGTTCCGGCAAGTCGACGCTGCTGCGCTGCGTCAACCTGCTGGAGGAGCCCACCCGGGGCAAGGTCCTCGTCGAGGGCGTCGAGGTGACCGACCCGGACGTGGACATCGACGCCGTACGACGCCGTATCGGCATGGTGTTCCAGCAGTTCAACCTGTTCCCGCACATGACGGCGCTGCAGAACGTCATGATCGCCCAGCAGCGGGTGCTGAAGCGGGGCAAGAAGGAAGCCGAGGCCGTCGCCAGGGAGAACCTGCGCAAGGTGGGCGTCGGCGAGAAGTGCGACTCCTTCCCCGGACAGCTCTCCGGCGGGCAGCAGCAGCGGGTCGCCATCGCCAGGGCGCTGGCCATGGACCCGAGCCTCATGCTGTTCGACGAGCCCACCTCCGCGCTCGACCCGGAGCTGGTCGGCGACGTGCTCGCGGTCATGCGCCAGCTGGCCGAGGAGGGCATGACCATGCTCGTGGTCACCCACGAGATGGGCTTCGCCCGCCAGGTGGCCGACCGGGTGGTGTTCATGGACGGCGGCGTGATCGTCGAGGACGGGCCGCCCGCCCAGGTGATCGGTGATCCTCAGCACGAGCGCACCCGCACCTTCCTGGAGCGCGTGCTGCATCCCGAGGAGTGACCACCGGGCGCCCGGCGGGACCGGGCGCCCGGCGTTTTCGTGTAATACTCCCGCATGGACTTGACCTCTTACGCCGAGTGGGCGGTCCGTCTCGTCAACGACCCCGACCCGCCGGCGGAGCTGAGGGAGTTGCGGGCCGAGCTGGCCGCCGTCTTCGACGCCGCGGACGCCGAGGAGCGGCTCGTGGCGCTGCTCAACGAGCTGCTCGTGCGCTACCCCGTACGGCCCCAGCTGACCGACCACGACGGCCAGGGCTGGCACCTGCACCTGGCCGGCCACACCGGCGCCGCCGCCGTCATGGGGCTCGCCTCCATGGTGGCCGAGCTGGGCGCCGACCGGCTCGGCCGCTGCCTGGAGCCGCACTGCACCCGGGCCTTCCTCGACACCTCGTCCAACCGCTCCCGCCGCTACTGCTCGGCCCGCTGCGCCAGCCGGGCCAACGTCGCCGCCTACCGGGCCCGCCGTCGCGGCGGCCAGTAACGCAGCACGACGCGGCCCACCACGTCGGGCACCGGGCCGAAGTCCCAGCTGTCGCGGCGCCCGGCGGCGCGCTGGTTGTCGCTCTCCAGCCACCAGCCGCCCGCCTCGCGCCAGGCGGCCCGCTTGACGATGAGCCGCTCCTGATCGCCGGGCAGCCGGGCCACCACGACGTCGCCCGGCCGGACCCGGGCGCCGCGGCGCACCAGCAGCCAGTCGCCCGGCAGCAGCGCGGGCCGCATCGAGTCACCCTCGACACGCACTCTCATGGGCCCCCACCCCCTCCGCCAGAGGCGTTTGCAGACGAGTAAGGTCGGTACGAGGACCAAGCTGATTCGGCATCAAGGAAGGATTTTCTGATGCTCGCACGACTGCTACGACCCAAGCATGTCGCTTCCGCGCACTGCGACCTGCCCTGCGGCGTCTATGACCCGGCGCAGGCCCGGATCGAGGCGGAGTCGGTCAAGGCGATCATGGAAAAGTACGCGGCCAACGAGGACCCTGTCTTCCGCGCCCGCGCCATCAAGATCAAGGAGGAGCGCGCCGAGCTGGTCAAGCACCACCTCTGGGTGCTCTGGACCGACTACTTCAAGCCGCCGCACCTCGAGCAGTACCCCCAGCTCCACCAGCTCTTCTGGGACGCCACCAAGCTCGCCGGGGCCGCCGGGGCCAAGGGCACCGTGGACGTCGCCAAGAGCGAGGAGCTCCTTGGCAAGATCGACGAGATCTCCAAGATCTTCTGGGAGACCAAGGCCGCCTAGATCGGTATAAAAGGCTCTGTGCGGTCAACGGCCCGCACAGAGCCTTTTCCGTTGAGGGCGAGTCTGAATCCGCCAAGCACCTCTCCCGGGCGGTAAGTTGCAGTCAGCGTCGTATACGCGAGGAGGATCGTGACCGAGGAAACCGAGGCGCGCGTGACAGGCGAGGCAGGCATCCGCGACGTGGTGAGCATCAGGCTCCCCGCCGACAGCGCTTATCTTTCCGTGTTGCGCACGGCCACAGCCGGACTGGCCGCCCGGCTGGACTTCACGCTCGACGAGATCGAGGATCTGCGGATCGCGGTCGACGAGGCGTGCGCCATGCTGCTCAACGAGGCGGTGCCGGGCACCGACCTGACCGCCGAGTTCGAGCTGACCGGGCAGGAGATGCAGGTCCGGGTCGAGGTGGCGACAGTCGGGAGCTCCGCGCCGAAACGCGACGACTTCGCCTGGATGGTGCTGACAGCCCTCGCCGACGACGTGGACGCGGTGACCGACGTCGCCGACCGCATGGCGATCATCCTGCGTAAGCGCCGAGGCGCGGCGAGGCCGGCGTGACGGAAAGGACTGGAGCCATGGCCGCCAGCGAACACGCCGTGCCCGACCGGGTCCGTGCTCGCCTGCTGTTCGCCGAGCTGTCCGAGTTGGGCCCCGACGAGCCGCGCCGGCAACGCATCAGGGACGAGTTGGTCGAGCTCCACCTTCCCCTGGTCGAATACCTGGCCCGCCGCTTCCGCAACCGGGGCGAGTGGCTCGACGACCTGACCCAGGTCGCCACCATCGGGCTGATCAAGTCCATCGACCGCTTCGACCTCAACCGCGGCGTCGAGTTCTCCACCTACGCCACGCCCACCATCGTCGGCGAGATCAAGCGTCACTTCCGCGACAAGGGCTGGGCGGTCCGGGTGCCGCGCCGCCTGCAGGAGCTGAAGCTCTCGCTCACCAAGGCCATCAGCGAGCTGTCGCAGCGCGAGGGACGCGCGCCGACCGTGGCGGAGCTGGCGGCCTACCTGAAGATGACCGAGGAGGAGGTGCTGGAAGGCCTCGAGTCAGCCAACGCCTACTCGACGGTCTCCCTGGACGCGCCCGACTCGGGCGACGACGACGCCCCGGCGGTGTCCGACTCGCTCGGCATCGTCGATGAGTCGCTCGAAGGCGTCGAATACCGCGAGTCACTCAAACCACTGCTCGAACGGCTGCCTCCGCGCGAGAAGCGGATCCTGCTGCTGCGGTTCTTCGGCAACATGACGCAGTCGCAGATCGCCACCGAGCTCGGCATCTCGCAGATGCACGTGTCGCGCCTGCTCGCCCGCACCCTCGCCCAGCTCCGCGAGGGCCTGACGGCCGACGACTAGACCTCGTCGCCGAGGAGCGCGCGAGTGGTGGGACGCGCCAGGAGCATGCCCAGCCCGGCGAGGGCGACCACGATCAGCGGGATCCCGAGCGCGGGCTGGTCCGCCTGGATGAGGGTGAAGGCCACCGGGAAGATGAAGAGCTGGGTCACCACGCTGGGCGCCCTCCCCCAGCGTTCGGCGGCCAGCAGCCCGCCCCACGCCACCCAGAGCAGGCCCGCGCCGATCAGCACCCCGAACGCGGCCTCGGCCAGCGCCGCCGTCAGGGAGCCCGCCTCGCCGAGCACCGTCTCCACGGCCACGTAGATCCCCAGCCCGAGCGCGACCAGCCCCTCAAGGGCGACGATCACGGCGGCCATCACCAGACTCCACGGACGCTTCCCCACACCCCGCACCCTATCCGTCCCCGCCCGTGCCCTGGACGTGCGCCTTCTCGTCAACATCCTGTCCAAAATAGGACGTTTCCGACAAGCCCGACATCCATCAGCGGCTACGCTGGCCTCATGCGCGCGATGCTCCTGGTCAATCCCAAGGCCACCACCACCAACGCCCGCACGCGCAACGTGCTGATCCGCGCGCTCGGCGCCGCCGTGGAGCTGGCCGTGGAGGAGACGGCCTACCGCGGCCACGCGGCCACGCTGGCCGCGACCGCCCGCGCCAAGGGCTACGACCTGGTGGTCGTGCTGGGCGGCGACGGCACCATCAACGAGACCGTGAACGGCCTGCTCAACCCGGTCAACGGCGCCCCCGAGCCGCTCGGCGACGACCCGAGCCTGACCCGCCCCGCGCTCGCCGTCATCCCCGGCGGCAGCGCCAACGTCTTCGCCCGCGCCCTCGGCCTGCCGAACAACCCGGTCGAGGCCACCGGCGCCGTGCTGGAGGCGCTGCGCGAGGGCCGCAAGCGCACCGTAGGACTGGGGCAGGCGCTGTGGGAGGGCGAGAGCCGCTTCTTCACCTTCTGCTCGGGCCTGGGGTACGACGCCGAGGTCATCAGGGCCGTCGAGGGCCTGCGCGGCACCGGCCGCAAGGCCACGCCCCTCCGCTACGTGAACACCGCGCTGAGCCACTACCTGGCCACCGACAAGCGGCATCCCGCGATGACGCTGACCGGGCCGGGCGTCCCCACCACCCGCGGGGTGTTCCTGGCGATCGTCTCCAACACCTCGCCGTGGACGTATCTCGGCCCCAGGCCGGTCACCCCCACCCCGTGGGCGAGTTTCGAGACCGGGCTCGACCTGCTGGGGCTGCGGCGGATGGGTGTCACGTCGCTGCTGCCGGTCATCCGCCACATCCTCACCGAGCGTGACAGCCTGCCGTCCGGCAGGTACCTGACCCAGTTGCACGACGAGGCGGAGTTCACCCTCACCGCGAGCCGCCCCGTGGCGTTTCAGCTGGACGGGGACTATCTGGGCGAACGCGAGGCGGTGACGTTCCGGGCTACACCGAACGCGTTACAAGTTCTGGTCTAGCTCGTTACATTCGGTCATAGTGTGACGCATACGACATCCATTACGGGGAAAACTTGGGCTCTGCCCTCTTGCGTGCACTCTCCGTGGCTGAAAAGCTCATAGTGACGTCGGAACGTAGGACCTTTAACCCAAACCCCCAGGTCCTCCGGCGTTCAACGCGGGCACCCCCGGCTCCACACAAGCGTCCGGGGCACTGTTCGCACGCCTTAGTGAAACTCTTCACAAAGTAGTAGCCGCACGGAGCCGACCGCAGGCTCCATCTACTAAGGAGTGAACGCATGGACTGGCGCCACCGAGCTGCCTGCCGTGACGTGGACCCCGAGCTGTTCTTCCCGATCGGGAACACCGGACCGGCACTCATGCAGATCGAGGAGGCCAAAGAGGTCTGCCGTTCCTGTTCGGCCGTGGAGTCCTGCCTCAAGTGGGCGCTGGAGTCCGGACAGGACGCCGGCGTGTGGGGCGGTCTCAGCGAGGACGAGCGCCGCGCGCTGAAGCGCCGCACCGCTCGGGCCCGCGCCCGTGCCAGCGCCTGACCGACCTCGACACAGAAGGCAGGAATCCGCCTGAAAGCCACAATCAGCCGACCAGCCCGGCACGACGACGTGTCCGCCGGAACCACGCCGCGTCCCTGACCACAGGGGACGCGGCGTTCACGCATCAGGCCCAGGCGCTCAGGCAACACCCCTCAGTCTCTCAGGCAACACCCTCAGGCGCTCAGCCCCCAGGCGTTCACCCATCAGGCACCGGCCCTTCAGGCGCCGGCCCTTCAGGCACCGGCCGTCATCCGGCGGGCAGCGGGATCGACAGCGTGGCCTCCGTGCCGCCGCCCTCGCGCGGCCTGATCGCCAGCTTGCCCGACAGCTCCCCCTCGACGAGCGTGCGCACGATCTGCAGCCCGAGGCTGGTCGAGCTGTCGAGGTCGAACCCCTCCGGCAGGCCCCTGCCGTCGTCCCAGACGACCACGTGCAGCCGCCCCGGACTGGACTCCACCACCACCTGCAGCCGCCTCGGCCGGCCGTGCTGGAGCGCGTTCTGCAGCAGCTCGGTCAGCGCCATGGCCAGCGGGGTGGCGATGAGCGAGGGCAGCACGCCGAACGCCCCCACCCGGCGCGGCGTGACGGCCGCCTCCGGCGCCGACACCTCACCCGCCATCGCGATCACCCGGTCGGCGATCTCGTCGAAGTCGACGAACTCCTCCGGCGCGTGCGAGAGGGTCTCGTGCACGATCGCGATCGAGCCGACCCGCCGCACCGCCTCCTCCAGCGCCTCGCGCCCTTCCGGCACCTGCAGCCGCCTGGCCTGCAGCCGGAGCAGGGCGGCGACGGTCTGCAGGTTGTTCTTGACCCGGTGGTGGATCTCACGGATGGTGGCGTCCTTGGTCATCAGCTCGCGCTCACGCCGCCGCAGCTCGGTGACGTCGCGGATGAGCACCAGCGCGCCGATGCGGCCGCCGCCGACGATCAGCGGGATCGCGCGCAGCTGCACGATCGTGCCGCCGGACTCCACCTCGGTCTCCTTGGCGGCCCGGCCGCTGGCCACGATCATCAGGTCTTCGTTGATGGGCTCGTCGGAGTAGCACAGCGTCGCGGTGACCCGGCCCAGCTCGACCCCCACCAGGTCGGCGTGGAGTCCGAGCCGCCGGTAGGCCGAGAGCGCGTTCGGGGACGCGTACGTGACCCGGCCTGCCCGGTCGAGCCGCAGCAGGCCGTCGCCGACGCGCGGCGAGCGCACCAGAATGGGCTCCTCGCCGGAGAACGGGAAGCGGCCCTCCGCCACCATCTGCGCCAGGTCGGAGGCGCTCTGCAGGTAGGTCAGCTCCAGCCGCGACGGGGTGCGGGCCGACGACAGGTTGGTGGAGCGCTGGATCACGGCCAGGAATCGGGCCTCGCCGCCGGGGACGGCCCGCCGCACCGGGATCGTCTCCTCGCGCACCGGCACGCCGGTCGACCAGTCGGGGTCGCCCTCGCGGCAGATGCGCCGCTCGGACCAGGCGGTGTCGATCAGCGGGCGCTCGCCTCTGGTCACGACGCTGCCCACGACGTCGTCGTGGTAGACGGTGGGGCCGGTGGTGGGCCGCATCTGGGCGATCGCGATCCAGCCGCCCTCGCCGAGCAGCGGCGCCCACAGGATGAGGTCCGCGAACGACAGATCGGCGAGCAGCTGCCAGTCGGAGACCAGCGAGTGGAGCCAGTCGAGGTCCGCCGCGTCGAGCGCCGTGTGGCGGACGACGAGGTCGCTGAGAGTCGGCACGAGTGCATCATGCGTGCTTCTCCGCTGAACAACCAAACCGGCGCCCTGACGCGAACCCGCCAGGAGAGTCCTCAGTGAGAACCATCACATCGGCGGGGCGGCAGGAGCCCTGGAAGCCGCGTTCCGCCCGACCGCGCGCGTGCGCGCCGCCGAAAGGGGCCCGCCCCTCGGTTGCCACGCCGCCCACGGCTGTGGATATCCTTCACCATCAGCCTGAGCTGCCTGTACGGGGCGCGCGGCAGGGCAGGTGAGCGGGTCTGCGCGGAGCAGGGAGCCGGGACACCGGGGAGCTGCCCTCGCACGCGGTTGACCGTGAGGGCAGATATGGGTTCCGATGATCTAGCGGTGATCAGACACGCCCTCACCGCCGTGGCAGAAGTGAAGGTGAGAGCGTGACAGACGAAGGCCCTCGCGTACCCAAGTACTACGACGTGAAGCGGAGCCTGCTCGAACTCACGAAGTCGCTGGCGCCGGGCACCGCGCTGCCGCCGGAGCGTACGCTCGCGGTGCGCTTCGAGACCTCCCGCACCACGGTCAGGCAGGCCCTGACCGAGCTGGTGGTGGAGGGGCGGCTGCTGCGCATCCAGGGCAAGGGCACGTTCGTCGCGCAGCCCAAGGTGGCCCAGGTGCTCCAGCTCACCTCGTACATCGGAGACCTGCGCACGGCGGGGCTGGAGCCCGACACGAAGATCCTGGAGATCGGCTACATCACCGCCGACGAGCCGCTGGCGCGGCGGCTGGCGATCAACCCCGGCGGCCGGGTGCTGCGCATCCACCGCCTGCGCCTGGCCAACGGCGAGCCCGTCTCGGTCGACACCACCCACCTGTCCGCGCGGCGCTTCCCGCGCCTGCGCCGCGAGCTGGAGGAGCACTCCTCGCTGTACGAGACGCTGCACAACGCCTACAGCGTGCGGCTGACGGACGCCGAGGAGATCATCGAGACCGTGCTGGCCACCCCGTACGACGCCAAGCTGCTCGGCGTGGACGTGGGCCTGCCCATGCTGCTGCTCACCCGCCACGCCTTCGACGCCGACGGCCACCCGGTGGAGTGGGCGCAGTCGCTCTACCGCGGCGACCGCTACAAGTTCGTCACCCGCCTGCGCCGGCCCTGACCTTGCCCCCTCTACGCTGGGCCGATGAGCGTCATCGTGGTCACCGGCACCGGTGTGGGCGTGGGCAAGACGGTGGTGTGCGCGGCCCTGGCGGCGCTGGCGCGCGCCCGCGGGGCGAGCACAGCCGTGGTCAAACCCGCGCAGACCGGCCTGGGGCCCGGCGAGCGCGGCGACGTGGACGAGGTCATCAGGCTGTCCGGGGTGCCGACCACGTTCGAGCTGGCCCGGTTCGAGCCGCCGCTGTCGCCCGCCGCGGCGGCGCGCGCGGCCGGGGTGCCGCCGGTGTCGCTGCCGCAGGCCGCCGCGCGGGTCCGTGAGCTGGCCGAGAGCAACCGGCTGGTGGTCGTGGAGGGCACGGGCGGGCTGCTGGTGCGGTTCGACGAGGACGGCGCCACGATCGCCGACCTGGCGCGGCTGCTGGGCGCGCAGGTGCTCGTGGTGGCCGGGCCCGGCCGTGGCACGGTCAACCACACGGCGCTGACCCTGGAGGCTCTCGCGCACCGCGGGCTGGACCTGGCCGGGGTGGTCATCGGCGCGTGGCCGAGTGAGCCGGGCGTGATCGAGCGGAGTAACGTGGCCGACCTGGAGATGCTGGCGGCCCGGCCGCTCGTCGGTGCGTTGCCGCAAGGCGCGGGGCGGCTCGACGCCGGGGCCTTCGCGGCGGCTGCGCGGCGCGGGCTGGCCGTGACGCTGGGCGGAGCCTTCGACCCTGCCGCGTTCCGGGACTCGTACCGCGTCTAGAATTGCCGGGCCGGCAAGCCGATGTGCGAGGTGGCCATGGCGAAGGTGATCGAGGACGTGCTGGCCGAGGTCGGCCCCCGGCTCAAGCGGCTGCGCGCCGACCACGGCCTGACCCTGACCGGGCTCGCCGAGGCCACCGGCATCTCCACCAGCACGCTGTCACGCCTGGAGTCGGGGCAGCGCCGGCCCACCCTGGAGCTGCTGCTGCCCATCGCCCAGGCCTACCAGGTGCCGCTGCAGGAGCTCGTGGGCGCGCCGCAGGTCGGCGACCCGCGCATCCGTCCCACGCCGCGGCGGCTGAACGGCATGACCGTGCTGCCGCTGACCCGTCAGCCGGGGCCGCTGCAGGCGTTCAAAATGATCATCCCGCCGGGGCGGGGCACGCCCGAGCCGCAGACCCACGAGGGCTACGAGTGGCTCTACGTGCTGTCCGGCCGGCTGCGCCTGGTGCTGGCGGAGCGCGACCTGCTGCTGAAGGCGGGCGAGGCGGCCGAGTTCGACACCCGGCTGCCGCACTGGTTCGGCAGCGCCGACGAGCGGCCCGTCGAGATCCTCAGCCTCTTCGGCCGGCAGGGCGAGCGCATGCACGTCCGGGCCCGGCCGAAGTCCCGTGCCTGATCCCCGGGGTGGGGCTATCCCCACCCCGATGAGGACGTCAGGCCCATGCCCAGCGGGCATCCCGACTCAATACGGTGGATTCCATGAAGGTCCCCCGCCCCTGGTCGGCCCGGGCCTGGCTGGACACCGCGCACGTGATCACCGGTTTACCGGTCGCGGCCGTGCTCGCCTCGGCCATGCTCCCGCTGGTCCTGTTCCCCGGCACGCTCCGCCGCGCCCTGCCCTGGCTCACCCGGGTGCAGCGCTCCCGGTTCGCGGCGTTCCAGGCGGCGCGCATCCCCCCGGTGCCGGTGGCGGCCCACTGGCGCACCCTCAGCCTGTGGCGGCAGACGGGCTACCACGTGCTGTCGCCGCTCGTGAGCCTTCCCGCGGCCGTCCTGGTGGCGACGGCCTGGGGTGCGGGTCTCGTGGGCGTGCTGTCGTTCCTGGCCCCGGTCATGAACCCGCCGCCCCTGGTCTTCACCCCCGACCTGCGCAACCCTGCGGTGACGGGCGTCTACGTCGTGACCGGCGTCGTCCTGCTGGCGCTGGCGCCGCTGCTGGCGCGCGCCATGGCCGCGCTCGACCTGGCGATCGCCCGCGCGCTGCTCGGCCCCAGCCGCAAAGAGCTGGACGAACGGATCGAGACGCTGACCGAGAGCCGCGCGGGCGTGATCGACGCCGCGGACGCCGAGCGCCGCCGCATCGAGCGCGACCTGCACGACGGCGCGCAGCAGCGGCTGGTCTCCCTGGCCCTGAACCTCGGCCTCGCCCGCGCCACGCTGACCGACCTGCCCGAGCCCGCCCGGCAGGCCATCGAACGGGCCCACGAGGAATCCAAGCAGGCGCTCAAGGAGCTGCGCGACCTCGTACGCGGCCTGCACCCGGCCGTCCTCAACGACCAGGGCCTGGACGCGGCGCTGTCCGGCGTGGCGGCGCGGGCCCCCGTCCCGGTGCGGCTGGAGGTCGTCCTCGACCGCCGCCCCTCCCCGACGATCGAGGCGGTGGCGTTCTTCGTCGTCTCCGAGGCGCTGACCAACATCGCCAAGCACGCCGCCGCCACCAGAGCCGAGGTGAGCGTGCGGCGCGAACGCGACCGGCTGCTCCTGCTGGTCTACGACGACGGCTGCGGCGGGGCCACGATGGAGCGCGGCACGGGACTGCGCGGCCTGGCCCAGCGGGTCGAGGCCGTGGACGGGACGCTGAAACTGAGCAGCCCGCTGGGCGGGCCGACGACGATCGAGGTGGAACTGCCGTGCGCATAGTGCTGGCCGAGGACTCCGTGCTGCTGCGCGAAGGGCTGATCCGGCTGCTGGAAGGCTCCGGTCTGCGCGTGGTGGCGGCCGTGGCCGAGGCCGAGAGCCTCCTGCGCGCCACCGAGGAGCACCGGCCCGACCTGGTGCTGACCGACGTGCGCATGCCGCCCACGCACACCGACGAAGGGCTGCGGGCCGCGCTGGTGCTGCGCCGCGAGCAGCCGAAGCTCGCGGTCCTGGTGCTGTCGCAGTACGTGGAGGAGCGCTACGCCGCCCAGCTGCTGTCGTCCGCCACCGGCGGCGTCGGCTACCTGCTGAAGGACAGGGTGGCCGACGTGGCCGAGTTCGTCGACGCGCTGCGCCGGGTCGCGGCCGGAGGCACCGCCCTCGACCCCGAGGTGGTCGCCCAGCTCCTGCTGCGCGGCCACAGCGACCCTCTGGACCGGCTGACGCCCCGCGAGCACGAGGTGCTCAAGCTGATGGCCGAGGGCCGCTCCAACGCGGGCATCGGCCAGGCGCTGGTGCTCAGCGAGGGCGCGGTGGGCAAGCACATAGGCAACATCTTCGCCAAGCTCGACCTGCCCCCGGCCGAGGGCGACCACCGGCGGGTGCTGGCCGTGCTCCAGTTCCTCAAGATCAGGAGCTTGCCGTGAGACGACTCTGGCTGATCCTGGGCACCGTGCTGACGGTGGCGGCGCTGGCCGTCTCCACCGGGGTCGTCTGGGCGGCACTGGCCGATCCCAGCCCGCCCCTTGAGGTGTCGTGGCGCTCCATCCCGTTCCGGGGTGGCGCGCTGACCGTCCAGGCCGACGGCGCCGAGGTCAGCGTGCACATCGAGGCGGGCCAGGCCGGCTCCATCGAGATCGAACGCGAGCTGGTGTGGACCGGCGGGAAGCCCACGGTGAGCGAGGAGTGGGACGGCGGCACGCTCCGGCTCGACGGTGCCTGTCCCGGCGAGTGGCGTCCCACCGGAAGGGACTGTCGGATCCGCTACCAGGTGTTCGTACCGCCAGAGACCGACGTCGAGGCCACCACGAACGCCATGCTGAGCATCAGCCGCATGCGCGGCGACGTCAGCCTCACCTCCGCCCGGGGAACCGTCGGCGTCCACGACGTGGCCGGTGACCTGCGGCTGCGGAGCGAGACCGGCGACATCCTGGCCGACAGCCTGCGCAGCGGCACGGTCGACGCGGAGACCGGCACCGGCACGGTGCGGCTGTCGTTCGAGATTCCCCCGTCGGACGTGCGCGCCACCGTGAGGGCCACCGGTGACATCGAGCTGGCGCTGCCGCAAGGCGTCTACGACGTGACCGCCAGCGCCCCCAAGACGGATGTCGACAGCCGGCTCAACCCGTCCTCCTCGCACAAGGTGCACGCCTCCACCCCCGAGGGCGACATCCGCATCTGTTGCTGACCTCCCCCTGGATGCTGTTTACTCCTGTGGCTCATTGGTAAGTTCCGGGCTATGGAGTCTGCGAAACACGCCGGTGACGCCGCTGTCGCCGTGTCCAAGGCCTACGGTGTCGAGACCATGTTCACCCTGTCGGGAGGGCATGTCTTCCCCCTGTACGACGGTGCCCAGCACGAGGGCATGCGCATCCTCGACGTCCGTCACGAGCAGAGCGCGGTGTTCGCCGCGGAGGCCACGGCGCGGCTGACGAGGAAGCCCGGCCTGGCGGTGCTCACCGCGGGCCCCGGCATCACCAACGGCGTCAGCGGTGTGGCCACGGCCCACTTCAACGGCTCGCCGGTGGTCGTCATGGGCGGGCGCGCCCCGCAGTCCCGCTGGGGCAGCGGCGCCCTGCAGGAGATGGACCATCCGCCGCTGCTGACGCCGATCACCAAGCTGGCGTTCACCTCCTCCGGCGCCGACTCGGTCGGCCAGGACGTCGAGATGGCCTTCCGCACCGCCGTGGCGCCGCACCGGGGGCCGGTCTTCCTCGACTTCCACATGGACCACCTGTTCTCGCCGTCGCCCATGCACGAACCCCAGACGCAGTCGCCCTCGCCGCTGGAGCCCGACCCCGACAGCCTGCGCGCCATCGCCCGGCTGCTGGCCGAGGCCGAGCGCCCGGTCTTGGTGTACGGGTCCGACGTGTGGATGGACCGGGCCGAGGAGGCCGCCCGCGACTTCGCCGAGGCCTGGCGGCTCCCGGTCATCCCCAACGGGCAGGGCCGCGGCATCCTCCCCGCCGGCCACGAGCTGCTCGTCACCCGCGCCCGCGGCCAGGCCTTCGCCCAGGCCGACCTGGTCATCGTGATGGGCACCCCGCTGGACTTCCGGCTCGGCTACGGCTGGTTCGGCGGCAAGGACGGCGCCCCGCTGGCCAAGGTGGTGCACATCGCCGACGCGCCGTCCCATCTGGCCACCCACATGTCCCCGGTCGCCTCCGCCGCCGGCGACCTGTCGGTGGTGCTGTGGAGCCTCGGCGACGCCTGCGGCGAGGCCGGCGTCAAGCCGTCGCGTTACGCCGACTGGCTGTCCACGCTCGCCGACCACGCCGCGGCGGCCGTCGCCGGTGACGCCGCGCTGCTGGCCGCCGACACCGACCCGATCCACCCCATGCGCATCTACGGCGAGCTGGGCAAGCTCCTGGCCGACGACGCGGTGGTCATCGGCGACGGCGGCGACTTCGTCTCCTACGCCGGCAAGTACGTCGAGCCGCGCCGGCCGGGGAACTGGCTCGACCCCGGCCCGTACGGCTGCCTCGGCACCGGGCTCGGCTACGCCATCGCCGCCCGCCTGGCCCGCCCGTCCTCGCAGGTGGTGCTGCTGCTCGGCGACGGCGCCGCGGGCTTCTCGCTGATGGACGTCGACACGCTGGTCCGGCACCGCCTGCCGGTCGTGATGATCTGCGGCAACAACGGCATCTGGGGGCTGGAGAAGCACCCGATGCAGCTGCTCTACGGCTACGACGTGGCCGCCGAGCTGCAGCCGCAGTGCCGTTACGACCAGGTGGTGACGGCCCTGGGCGGCGGCGGCGAGCTGGTCACCAAGCCGTCGGAGATCGGGCCGGCGCTGCGCCGCGCGTTCGACTCCGGCATCCCGTACCTGGTGAACATCGCCACCGACCCGCAGATCGCCTACCCGCGCAACACCACGGGGGTGTGAGGCCGGCTAGTCCTTGGGCACCGGCGTCGTCGTGGGGCTCGGGGGGGCCGAGCCGCACGGGTCGATCTGGATGAGGACGACCTTGACCGTCTTGCCGACCTGGAGATCCACACCGCCGTCGGGCCAGCTCTGCGCGACCTTGAGGCACTCGTGCTTCACCTTGCCGCCGGTCTGGTCGTCCGCGGCGACCTTGAAGCCGACGTTCTCGATCATGGTCTTGGCCTGCGGGTACGGCAGGTCGACCACGTAGGGCACGGGCTTCTTGGGCTTGGGGCTGGGCGAGGCCGACGACGGCTTGGACGACGGCTTGTCCGTGGGAGTGATCGTCGGAGTGGGGGACTCCTCCGGCTCCTCCGTATCCCGAGGGGTGGGACTCCTCTGCTGGCGCACCGGCGGCGTCTCGGCCTGGCGCGTCACGCTGGGCTTGGGCGGCCTCTTGGTGGGCTTGGTAGGGGTCGGCTCGTCGACGGGCGCCGGGTCGTCCTGCGCCGCCGCGGTCGTCTCCACGGGCGACCCGCTCGAACCGCTCATGTTGGTCAGCGCGACCGCGCCCGCGCCCACCCCGACCACCAGGG
>NZ_JAPNNL010000055.1 GCF_027620315.1 Nonomuraea corallina
GGGGGGCCCCCCCCCCCCCCCGGGGGCGCCGCTGCACGAGCGGCGCGACGACGTGACGGCCGCCCGGCCCTCCGCCCGCCGGGTCACGCTGGAACTGCTGGTCGTCGGCCTCGCCCTGGCCGGCGCCTACCTGCTGCGCACCCGCGGCGCCGCCACCGGGGGCCTGGACCCGTTCCTGCTGCTGGTGCCGCTCGCGCTCACGCTCGCCGCCGCGCTGATCACTCTGCGCTGCTACCCGTACCCACTGCGCCTGCTCGTACGGGCCACCGCCAGGTCCCGGCCGGCCGTGGCCTTCCTGGGACTGACGCGGGCGGCCAGGGCGCGCTCGTCCAGCGTGCTCCCGGCGCTGATCCTGCTGCCCGCGCTGGGCGTGTCGGTGTTCGCGTCGGTGATCTCCGGCAGCGTGTCGAGCACGCAGCGGCTGGCCGCGTGGCAGACCGTCGGCGCGCCGATCAAGATCATGTCCGATCGGGAGCTCACCGCCGAGGAGGTCGAACGGGTGCGTCAGGTGCCCGGCGTGACCGGGATGGTGCCGGCGCAGCTCGCCGACGTGCAGGTCGGCCGTACCGCGGAACGGGCCCAGGTGCTGGCCGTCGACCTGGCGCGGTGGCGGGAGCTGATGGCGGGCGCGCCGCTGGCCCCGCCCGCGCCGCCCGCCGCGGGGCCGGGGCTGCCGGTGCTCGTGTCGCACGACCTGAGCGGGCGCGGCACGTTCGAGATCGGCTGGCAGTCACGGCTGATGATCACCACGGCGGGCGTCGTACCAGCGGTCCCGGGGTTCTTCACCGAGGGCAAGTTCGCCGTGCTGCCGTTCGACGTGGGGCAGCGGCCCGTCGTGAACACGCTCCTGCTCTCCGGCGGGGCCGACCGGGCCGCGCTGGAACGCGCCGTGCCGGACGCGCGGGTCGAGACGCAGGCCGCCGCGCTGGCCGCCATCCAGACCGACCCGATGACGGGCGCGGTCGGCACCACGCTGCTCGTGGTGACGGTCGTGCTCGGCGGGTACGCGGTGGTCGCCGTGCTCATCACGCTGGTGATGGGCGCCGCGGACCGGGCCGGGACGCTGTCGCTGCTGCGCACCCTGGGCCTGTCCGACCGGCAGGCGCGGCGGCTCACCGTGCTGGAGGTCCTGCCGCTGATCCTCCTCGCCGCGCCGGCCGGTCTCGGACTCGGCCTGGGCCTGCCGGCCGCGCTCGGCCCCGGCATCGACCTGTCCGCGTACGCCGGCGGGCTGCCCGTCGGCGGCTATGATCTCGACCTGACCATCCCAGCACTGCTGGCCGCCGGGCTCACGGCGGTCGCCGTCCTCGGCGCGTACGCGCACGCGGCCATCAGCGGCCGCCGCGACGTGAGCGCCGTCCTGAGAGTGGGGGGCCTGTGACGAACCCGACGTTGTCCGAGCTGGAGGCGGCGGCCGGCCGGGAGAAGCCCGCCTTCGGCGGCGACGCGCACATCGTCTGCGACAACCTCGTCCGCATCTACAAGACCGAGGGCGTCGAGGTGGTCGCCCTGCAGGGCCTCGACCTGCTGGTGGGCAAGGGCGAGCTGCTCGCCGTCGTCGGCGCGTCCGGTTCGGGCAAGTCGACGCTTCTGAACGTGCTGTCCGGGCTGGACGTGCCCACCGCCGGCGTGGCCCGGGTGGCCGGCATGGACCTGCTGGCGATGACGGCCAGGGACCGGCTGCGCTACCGGCGCGAGGTGGTCGGGTTCATCTGGCAGCAGACCGCGCGCAACCTGCTCCCGTACCTGTCGGCGCGCGAGAACGTCGAACTGCCGATGAAGCTGGCCGGCCGGGCGCGCCGCGGCCGGGCGGCCGAACTGCTGGACCTGCTCGGCGTCGGCCACTGCGCCGACCGCAGGACACCCGAGATGTCCGGCGGCGAGCAGCAGCGGGTCGCCATCGCGGTCGCGCTCGCCAACGCGCCGCAGCTCATCCTCGCCGACGAGCCGACCGGCGAGCTCGACAGCGAGACGTCGGAGCAGGTCTTCGAGTCGCTGCGCAGGGCCAACAGGGAGCTCGGCGTGACCGTGGTCGTGGTGACCCACGACCCGCTGGTCTCCGAGCAGGTCGACCGCACGATCGGCATCCGCGACGGGCGCACCAGCAGCGAGACGCTGCGCCGCGAGGGCGCCGAGGGCCAGGTCGTCGCCGAGGAGTACGCGGTGCTCGACCGGGTCGGCCGGCTGCAGCTGCCTCGCGACTTCATGAACGCCCTCGACATGGAACGCCGTGTCCGCCTGGAGCTGGAGGCCGACCACATCGGGGTGTGGCCGGCACGGGAGGAGCCCGCCGATGAGCAGTGAACCGTTGGTCGTCGTCGAAGGGCTGCGCAAGGTCTACCGCACCGGGCCCAAGGAGGTCGTGGCGCTGCGTGAGGTGTCGTTCGAGGCCTACCCGGGCGAGCTGGTCGCCATCCGTGGCCGCTCGGGATCCGGCAAGACCACGCTGCTCAACCAGGTGGGCGGGCTCGACCGGCCCGACTCCGGGCGGGTGGTGGTGGCCGGGCAGGAGGTCACCGCGATGCGCGAGGACGCGCTGCTGGCGCTGCGCCGGGACGTGATCGGGTTCGTGTTCCAGTCGTTCGGGCTGATCCCGGTGCTGTCGGCCGCCGAGAACGTGGGCGTGCCGATGCGGCTGGCCCGCACCCCCGTCGAGGAGCGCGAGAAGCGGGTGCGCACCCTGCTCGCCCTCGTCGGGCTCGACAAGCACGCGAACCAGCGCCCGTACGAGCTGTCGGGCGGTCAACGTCAGCGGGTGGCGATCGCCCGGTCGCTGGCCAACCGGCCGCGCCTGCTGGTGGCCGACGAGCCGACCGGGCAGCTCGACTCGCAGACCGGGCGGCAGATCATGGAACTGCTGCGCGCCCTGGTCCGCAGCGAGGGCGTCACCGCCCTGGTCGCCACCCACGACCCTGGCCTGATCACCCTGGCCGACCGGGTCCTGGAGATCAGCGACGGCACGCTCCGCGAGTCCTCGCTCCAGGAGTTCTGACCCTCACCTGTGAGGGACGCGTCCGGAGGCTTCCTAACGGCCGGTGCGGCTGGCCACGATGACCTGGACGGTGTGCTCCAGGGCGTAGGCGGGGTCGGCGCCGCCGCCCTTGACCTGCTCGTCGGCGTCGGCCACGGCCTGCATGGCCCTCGCGAGCCCTTCGGGCCCCCAGCCTTTGACCTGCCTCCGCACGCGGTCGATCTTCCACGGCGGCATGCCCAGGTGGCTCGCCAGCTGACCGCCCCGCAGGTTGCGCGGCGCCCCGGCGACCTTGGCGATGGACCGCAGCCCGCCCGCCAGCGCGCTCACCAGCAGCACGGGCGCGACGCCCGTGCCCAGCGCCCACCGCAACTGCTCCAGCGCCTCGCCGAGCCGCCCCTCCACGGCCGAGTCGGCGACGTTGAACCCGGTCACCTCGGCCCGGCCCTTGTGGTAACGCGCCACCGCCGTCGGAGTGATCGTCTTGTCCTGGGTGTCGAACATCAGCTGGTTGCACGCGGCGGCCAGCTCCCGCAGGTCGTTGCCCACCGCCTCCAGCAGCGCCTGGGCCGCCTCCCCCGAGATGCCCCGCCCGGCCCGCTTGAACTCCGCCTTGACGAACTCCAGCCGCTCCGCCGGTTTGGTCACCTTGGCGACGGTGACCACCGCGGCACCGGCCTTCTTCACCCCGTCGACCAGCGCCTTGCCCTTGACCCCACCAGGGTGTGCCAGCACGAGCACCACGTCGTCGGACGGCTGCCTGGCATAGGAGATGACTTCGGAGATCACGTCCTTCCCCAGGTCGTGCGCGGACCGCACCACCACGACGGTCCGGTCGCCGAACAGCGACGGCGACGTGAGCTGCGTCAGCTCCCCCGTCGTCACCTTCGACCCGACCAGGTCGTGCACCTCGGCCCCGGCGTCCTGCGCCCGCGCCGCCGCCACGATCACGCTCACGGCCCGCTCCGCCAGCAACTCCTCATCGCCGATGACCAAGGTCACAGGTGCTGGAACGCTTCCCGCCATGCCGAGCAGCATCCCACGCCCACCCTCCAACCCCAAACCGCCTGTCTTCCTCCGGAGTCTCCACCGAACCTCACCCCGCGCCTCCACCCGCCGGCTCGCCTTCAGGACCCACGCGACACCGCCAGGCCGCCCTCAGGACCCACGCGACACCACCGCCAGGCCGCCTTCTCCCTCGATCACGGCCAGGTCGCCCGACCTGTCCGTGCGGTGGACCCGCATGCCCAGGCGATGGAGCAGGCCCAGGGTCGAAGGGGCAGGGTGCCCGTAGTCGTTGTCGGCGCCCACGCTGACCAGCGCCGCCCGAGCCCGCACCGCCGCGAAGAAGGCGGGAACCTGTCGAGGCGACCCGTGATGGGGAACCTTGAGCACGTCGGCCTGCGGCAGAGCACCGCGGAGGAGCCGCTCCTGGGCCTCGGACTCGATGTCGCCGCTCAGCAACGCCGACCCGGAGCGCCAGCGGACGTGCAGCACGATGCTGGCGTTGTTCGCGGCGCTGCCCTCCCCCGGCCCTTCCTCCGCTGACGTGGCGTCGGGGGCGACGACGGTCACCTCGGACGGGCCGAGCCGCCAGCGGGTGCCCGGCCGCGCGGCCTGCTCGGGAACGCGGCGGCGCGCCAGGTCGGCGCTGAGCCGGACGCTCTGCGGCGCCGACGGGCGATGCGGGCTGGTGACGACGGCTCCCACCCTTCGGTCCCGGTGCACGCCCGCCAGGCCGTCGATGTGGTCGGCGTGGGGGTGGGTGAGGATGACCAGGGGCACGTCCCGCACCCCGAGCCTGCGCAGGCACCGGTCCATGACGACCGGGTCCGGGCCGGCGTCGACGACCACGCCCTGCCCCGGCCCCGCCGCGATGACCAGCCCGTCACCCTGGCCCACATCGCACATGACCATCACCCACCCTGCGGGCGGCCACGGCGCGGTCATCGGTTTGATCGCCAGCACCGCGATCAGAGCGCCGCCGGTGACCGCCAGCGCGACGGCCCGCCAGGCCCGCCGTCGCAGCACCACCACCGCCACGACGGCCACCACCGCGAGCAGCCCGATCCCCGCGATCCCCTGTGGCCAGGAGACGCCGGACAGGGGAACGCCGGACGCCCACCGGGAGACCATGATGATCCATCCGACCGCGTACCCCGCCGGAACCACCAGCACCTGCGCCGCCTCCGGCCAGAACGGCGCGACCAGCGCAGCCACGAACCCCAGCAGAGTCGCGGGCGCCACGGCCGGCCCGGCCAGCAGGTTGGCCGGCACCGCCACGAGGCTGATCTCGCCGGACATGAGCACCAGCACGGGGGTGACGGCCACCTGCGCCGCGGCGGGCACCACCACCGCCTCCGCCATCCACTGAGGGCACCGCCCCCGCCTCTCCCTCGTCGCGGGCGCCGACGCGCCAGGACGCACCGCCTCCACCCGGCCCGCCCGCACAGGGAGACACCGCACGGCGCCATCGGAGCGCACTGCCTTTACCGGACGCGCTCCGTGCCGTGGCGGCTCGCCTGCTGGGTCGCCTGCCGTCCTGGTAGCCGGGGGTGTGGCGGTGTCGCCGGTGAGGCGGGCGCGCCAGCGGGGGCCCAGCAGGAGGATGCCCGCCGTGGCCGTCACGGAGAGGGCGAAGCCGAAGGAATGGGCCAGCTCGGGGACGAACAGGATGAGGAGCAGGACCGCCGCCGATAGGGCGGCGACACCGTCCTTGGCCCGGCCGGTGCCGAGGGCGAGGGCCGCCACCAGACCCATCAGGAGAGCCCGCAGGACGCTGGGCGAAGGCCGGGCCACGACCGCGAACGCGATCATGGCCAGGGCGGCGAAGGCCGCTCTCGGGGCGAGGGGCAGGCCGGCCAACCGGCACAGGGCCAGGGCGGCGCCCGCGACGATCGCCAGGTTGGCGCCGCTGACGGCGTTGAGGTGGCTCAGGCCCGCCTCCTCCAGGTCCGCGTCGACCTGACGGTCGAGCCGCGAGACGTCCCCGACGACCAGGGCCGGGAGGAGGCCGCGCTGGTCGGGCGGCAGGATCCCGGCGGCCTCGCGCAACCCCGCGCGGAAGGCGCCCGCGACCGTATGTACGGAGGAGGGCGGCGTGAGGATCTTGGGCGGGTCCCGTACCAGGAGGAACGCGGCGACGAGCCCGGGCGAGGTCGGCTCGGCGAGCCGGCCCCTGACCCTGAGCCGCTGGCTCGGCAGGAGGGAACGCCACTCGGGACCGTTCCCGAACACGACGACCGGGGTGTGGACCGACAGGCGCGTGGAACCGGCCTGGACGGTCCGCACGGCGGCGTCGACGACGATGCCGTCCTGATGGAAGAGTCCCGGCTGGGGGTGTCTGACCTTGGGGTCGCCGGTGAGGGTGATCTCAGCGGTGACGGTCACGCCTTCGGTTGCCAGCGCCGCGACCGTGCCCGTGGTGACAGCGTGGAGCCGGAGCGCGATCGAACCGCTGACGGCGGCGACGCACACCAGCACGGCGACCGTCGTGTTGCGGTGCGCCGGGTCCCGGATCAGCCGCCATGCCGCGAGCGAGCCGCCCACGCAGACGAGGCCCGTGCACGCGACGACGGGCACGGAACAGCCGAGCAGCGCGATCGCGGCGATCCAGGCTGCCACCGCCGGGAGCGCGAGAGGCCAGACCCGCCGTCTCTCCGCGTCCGGGCGGCGTTCGCCGGGGCGAGGCCCGATGTGGCGAGGCCGGGCGGAAGGGACGGGGATCGCCTTGGGGTGGGTGGGCTCGGGCATCAGACCCGGACCTTCGGTTTGATCTCGTCGAACCGCCGGGTGCCGATGCCGCTGACGTCGCGGAGCTGGTCGACGCTGGTGAAGCCGCCGTGGGTGGTGCGGAAGTCGATGATGCGGGAGGCCAGGACCTCTCCCACGCCGGGAAGCTGTTCGAGCTGGTCCTGTGTGGCGGCGTTGAGGTCCAGGACGGCGGCGTCGGGGGCTCCCGCAGGACCCGGCGCGGCGGCGGGAAGGCCGACCATGATCTGCTCGCCGTCGACGAGCCGCCTGGCCAGGTTGAGCGTGTCCAGGGAGGCGCCCCGGCGGACGCCGCCGGCGGCGGTGATCGCGTCCTGCACGCGGGATCCGGTGGGCAACGGGTAGACGCCCGGTTCATGGACCTTGCCGGCGACGTGGACGGTCACCTTCGTCGTCACGGCGGCGCTGGGCGCCGGGTCGTGCCCTGAGCCGGACATCGAGCTGGACACCGGGCCGGACACCGGAGTGGGAGCGGGCAGAGGCTCGGGGACGGGCCGGGAGCGCCAGAGGAAGAACCCCGCCACCAGGACGGCTACGGCTCCGAGCGCGAGCAGGGCCCGGAGCCCTGGCCTGCCCGGATCGAGGGAACCGGCGGAGGCTCGGAAGGCCTGGAATGACTCCGGCACCCCGGCGAGGAAGGAGGCAGGCTCGGACCCCGTGAGAGAACGGATCCGGGACTCGGCGATGGTCCGCTCGGACGTCGAATCTTGGGCGCGCACGGCCAGCAACGTACGGGCCACCAACACGGCCCCTGGACCCAGAACGGGATTCTGTGGATGACCACGCCCCGTCCACAACTCGGGACCCCGGTCCGGCCCGACCGGAGAGAAGCCCTGCCGTCACCGGCTCAGACGGTTTCCTGGCCTACGGCGGGTCCAGCGGGCCGAAGGCACGCATAGCGGCGCCCGGCCCGAGAGGGGTTTCCCCAAAAAGACTTTGACCTTGATCTGCGCACCTCCCCCCACAGGCGTCGCCTACCCAGCCGTCCCCAGCCGTTCGCAGCCGTCCCCAGCCGTCCCCAGCCGTCCCCGGCCGTCCACAGTCGTCCGCAGCCATCCGCGGAAACACCGGTACGCCGCGCCGCGTCCGGAGAAGGCTCCGCGCGGCCGTCAGGATGCCGGGGCGATCGTGATGCCGAGCGTGCCGGGACCCACGTGGACGCCGATGACCGCGCCCACCTCCACCACTCGTACCTGGGTCGCTCCCCGCACCCGTTTGGCCAGGTTGCGGGCCAGGGTCTCGGCGCGTTCGGGAGCGGCCAGGTGCTGGACGGCGATCTCGACCGGTTCGTCCCCCGCGTCCTGTGCCACCAGGTCCTCCAGGCGGGCCAGGGCGCGGGACGCGGTGCGGACCTTCTCCAGCAGGGCGATGCGGCCGTCCGTGAGCCGGAGCAGAGGTTTGATCATGAGGGCGGTGCCCAGCAGCGAGGCCGCCGCGCCGATGCGGCCGCCGCGGCGGAGCTGGTCGAGCGTGTCGACGTAGAAGAGCGTCCGGGTGCGGGCGGCGCACTGGGCGGGGGGGCGCCCCCCCCCCCCCCCCGGGGGCCCCCCCCCCCCCGGCCGCGGCCCCCCCCCCCCCCCCCGCCCCCCCCCCCCCCGCCCCCCCCCCGCCGGCGGGGGGCGCGCCCCCGCCCCGCAGCCGGTCCTCCTGCACGTCCATGCCGTACTTGACGTACGCGGCCGTCGAGCCGAGGACGCGGAAACGCGGTCCGAGGCTCGGGGTCACCGCGGCGGCCCACAGGTGGGAGCGGGCCCCGTTCGCGTGGGTCAGCGCCACGAACGTGTCGTCGTCGGCCGCCACCCCCGCGCGCCGCACGTCGCTCTCGCAGTAGACGTGCGTGACGGGGCCGAGCAGCACGAGCGCCTGGTCGATCAGGTGGCTGCCCAGGTCGTAGAGGAGCCCGGCGGCGTCGGCGGGGCCGCCGGTCTCGCGCCAGCCGCCCTTGGGCACGGGCCGCCAGCGCTCGAAACGCGACTCCAGCCGCCGCACCTCGCCCAGCGCGCCCGCCGCGACCAGCGCGCGCACGGTGCGGAAGTCGCCGTCCCAGCGCCGGTTCTGGAAGACGGTGAGCAGCAGGCCCCGCTCTTGGGCCAGCCGGGTGACGGCGCGGGCCTCCTCGGCGGTGCGCGCGAACGGCTTGTCGACCACGACCGCCTTGCCCCGCTCCAGGGCCTCGGCCGCCAGGCTCGCGTGCGTCCGGTTGGGCGAGGCCACCACGACCAGGTCGCACAGCTCCCACAGCGCCGCGGGGTCGGCGACCGGCCGGGCGCCGTAGCGGGCGGACACCTCGGCCTGCCTGCCGGGGTCGCGCGTGACCACCGCCGCCAGCCGCAGCCCTTCGGCGGCCTCGATCAGCGGCGCGTGGAAGACCGCCCCGGCGGTGCCGTAACCGATCAGCCCGACCCGGATCTCCTGCATCGTCCCAGGCTACTCAGGTGATCAGTCGTCGTCGCGCTCGGCCAGGAACCGCTCGAACTGCGCCGCCAGCTCGTCGCCGGTCGGCATCGGGGTGGACTCGGCGATCAGGTTCTCCCGCTCGGCGCCGCCCGCGAACGCGTCGTACTGCTGCTCCAGGCCGCTGATCGCGCTGGACAGCTCCGCCGAGGCGTTGATCTGCTCCTCGATCTCCACGGTCGTGCGCCGCGCCGCCTCGCGCAGGCCGTCGAGGGGGAACACCAGACCGGTGCTGCTGGTGACCGCCTCCAGCGCGGTGACCGCGGCCGTCGGGTACTCGGCCTGCGCCAGGTAGTGGGGCACGTGCACGGCGAAGCCGATCGCGTCGCGCCCCCGCGCGCCCAGCCGGAACTCCATCAGGGCGGCCACGCTGCCCGGCACCTGCACCCGGCCGAACGTGCTGGCGTGGGCGCTGTTCATCAGCTCGGGCCGGCTGGCGTGCATGGTGATGCCCAGCGGCCGGGTGTGCGGCACCGCCATCGGGATGCCGTGCGCGGTCACCATCTTGCTCACCCCGAACCGGTCGGCGAGCGTGCCGACGGCCTCGATGAACCGCTCCCACGAGCTGTCGGGCTCGGGGCCGGTCATCAGCAGGAAGGGCGTGCCCGTGACGTCCTTGACGCTGTGGACGACCAGCTCCGGGGTCTCGACCTCCGTCCATCTGTCGGTGTCGAACACCATGACCGGCCGCCGGGAACGGTAGTCGAGCAGCCGGTCCACGTCGAACGTGGCGACGACCCGGTGCTCCAGCTCGTCCAGCACGTGCCGCAGCGCGAGCCGCCCGGCCGCGCCCGCGTCCACGAAACCGTCGAAGTGGTACAGCAACACCGGATCGGTCAGCTCGGGCAGATCCTCGGCGAGCTCGTAGAGATCCGTCGGGTCGAACACGTTGGACAGCCTTTCCCTAGGTACTCACAACCAGAACCCACGGTGAGCCGGAACGATTCCGTGCAGGGCACCCTATCGAGGCGCCGGGCGTTCGCGGACGGCGGATCCGGGGCCTTCGGAAGGGGGCGGAGCGGGTGGCGCGAGGTCACGGGCGCAGGGAAGCGGCGGCGGCCCGGCCGACGGCGAAGGTGACACTTTGCTGATGCTCGCGGCTCATCACGGTCACGCCGGGACAGGGACCGTCCGGCCCGCACGCCGCCTCGGGGCCGCCTACTGTGGCCTTTCGGGGAGTCGCTCGTCATGCTGTGGGGGTGGCTACTTCCGAGCATTCCTTTGGTGGAGGACCGCTCCGTATCCCTCCGCTCCCGTGCCCCTTCCCCAGTGAGATCAACGAGCACGCGGCCGAGGTCGACGCCCAGAGCCACCAATGGCTGGCCGCCTCCGCCCTGCTCGCCGGAGCCGACACCGTCGAGCACTTCCGACGCTCCAAGATCGGCCTGCTCGCCGCCCGGACGAATCCCGCAGTGCCCCGCGCGAGCCTCAGGCTGATCAACGACTGGTACAACTGGCTGTTCGCCTTCGACGACGCGTTCTGCGAAGGGGAGTTGATGGGACACCGGGCCTCGGCCCTGGCCCGCGCCCTGCCGCCGCTGTTCGACGTCCTCGACAGGCGCAGGGACCCCGACCCCGCCGACCCGTTCGGCCTGACCCTGCGCGAGCTGCTCGACCGCATCGCCGAGCTGGGCACCCCCGCCCAGGTCGACCGCTGGCGGACCACGGTCAAGGAGTACCTGTTCGCCCAGGTCTGGGAGGCGGCCAACCGGGAGGCCGATCTGATCCCCACCCCCGAGGACTACATCCTCATGCGCCGCATCACCGGCGCCACGTTCACCTGTTTCGCGCTCATCGACGTCGGCGGCGGCTACCGCCTGGAAGCCGAGGAATGGCACCACCCCGACGTGCGCGCCCTGTCGGACCTCGCCTGCGACCTCATCGGCTGGGACAACGACCTGCTCTCGTACGCCAAGGAACGCGACAACGACAAGGCCCGGCACAACCTGGTCACCGTGCTGGCCACGCACCGGGGCCTGACCCTCCAGGACGCCCTGCACGAGGTCGCCGGCATGCACGTCACGGCCGTCCACGCCTTCGTCGAGCGGCGCGCCCGCCTCGGCGCCTGGGTGCCGCCCCCGGTCCGCAGGTACGTGCGCGGCCTCGAACACTGGGTACGCGGCCACATCGAGTTCTCGCTGGCCAGCGCCAGATACGTGCACGCCTGGCCGGCGGGCACCCGCTGGCCGCAGGTCGTCTGAGCCGCCCTGTACCCCCGTACCCACGCCGTGCTCCGCGCCGTGCCCTCCCTCGGGCACGGCGCGCGGCTCAGAAGGAGGAGTCCTCCAGGTCGCCGAGCGCGAGCGCGGACGCCTCGTCGAGGTCCAGCCGCCCGCCCTCCTCGAACGCCGCCAAGTAGACCTTCTCACCCAGCGCCTTCTGGCACTCCTTGACGCACTGGTCATGGTCGCCGGCCAGGAACGGGGCGCCCAGCATGGGCAGCCCGGCCGTCCTCCAGTTGTGCTGCAGCGCGCCGAGCAGCAGCGCGGCCGTCCGCGCCCGGCCGAGGGCGACGAAGATCCGCGCCGTCGTCTCCAGCGACAGCAGGCTGCCGAGGATGTCGTGGAAGTGCCGCTTGATCCGCAGCCCCTCGCGGGCGCTGTGCAGCGCCTCGTCGGCCCGGCCGGTGGACAGCTTGGTCAGCGCCATCGCCCACTGCGCGTACGAGCTCACCCACAGCTCGCCGCGCTCACGGCACACCTGCAGGCAGTCCCGCAGCAGCGGCTCGGCCTCCTGATTCTCGCCCTGCGCCAGCAGCACCAGGGACAGCTCGACGATGGCCGGCAGCAGGCCCGGGTTCAGCTCCTTGTTGTCGGTGTTGAACTCGATCGCCACGCCCAGCAGCGCGCTCGCCTTCTGCAGGTCGCCCTGGATCAGCGCGGCCGTGCCCTGCATCTTGGAGGCCAGGATCACCGCCCGCGAGTCGCCCACCCGCACCGCCTCGGTGCTGCACGCCTCGGCCGCCTCCAGCGCGCCCGCGCTGTCGCCCTGGGCGCTGCGCACGTAGGACAGCACCCACAGCGCCTTGCAGCGCTCCTTGCTCACGCCCGGGTTGGCCTCCAGCGCCCGCTCCAGGTAGAGCCGGCCCTCGCGCACGAAACCGCAGCACACCCACATGAACCACAGCGACGACAGCAGGGTCAGCGCCATGAGCGTCTCGCCGGGGGTGCGCAGGGCGTGCTCCAGCGCGAGCCGTACGTTGTCGTGCTCCTGCCGCATCCGGATGAACCAGTAGAGCTGGCGCGGCCCTGACCAGGCGTCCTCGCTGCGGGTGGCCAGGCTCAGGTAGTACTCCAGGTGCTTGTGGCGCATGAGCCGGGCCTGGCCGAGCTTCTCCAGCCACTCCTCGCCGTACTCCGCCAGCGTGTCGATCAGCTTGTAGCGGACCCCGGCGTGGTTGCTCTGGATGAGCAGGATCGACTTCTCCACCAGCCCGGTCACCAGGTCGGTGATGTCCTCGGAGCGCAGCCGGTCGTCGGAGCAGACGTAACGGGCCGCGTCGAGCTCGAAGTCGCCGGCGAACACCGACAGGCGCGCCCACAGCAGCCGCTCGGCCGGCTCGCACAGCTCGTGACTCCATCCGATGGCCGCGCGCAGCGTCTGGTGGCGCGGCAGGGCGGTGCGGCCGGCCCCGGCCAGCAGGCTGAACCGGTCGGTCAGCAGCCCCAGGATCTGCTCCACCGACAGGGCCCGCAGCCGCACCGCCGCCAGCTCGATCGCGAGCGGGATGCCGTCGAGCCGGCGGCAGAGCTCGGCCACCGCGTGGATGTTGCGCTCGTCGAGCATGAAGTCGGGCGCGACGGCCGAGGCCCGGGACGCGAACAGCTGCACCGACTCGCTGGTGAACAGGTCGGCCAGCGGGCTGTCGTCGGGCACCTGCAGCGGCGGCACCGGCACCACCTGCTCATAGGGGAGGTGGAGCGACTGCCGGCTGGTGGCGAGCACCTTCAGGCGGGGCGCCGCCTCCAGCAGCTCGTGCACCAGCTCGGCGCAGCCCTGCACGAGGTGTTCGCAGGTGTCGATGATGAGCAGCATGTCCCGGTCGCCGACCCACTCCGACAGCGTCTCGGACTCGGCGCGCGAGGACCGGTCGGCGATGCCGAGGGCGGAGGCGATCGTGTGGCGGACCATGCCCGCGTCCTGCAGCCGGGCCAGGTCCACGAACCAGACGCCGTCGGGGTACAGGCCGCGGACCTGGTGCGCGAGCCGGAGCACGGTCCGCGACTTGCCGACCCCGCCGATGCCCGTGACGGTGACCAGGCGCGACTCGCCGAGGTGCCGCTTGAGGTTGGCGAGAAGGCGGGTCCGCCCCACGAAGCTCGTCAGCTCCGCCGGCAGATTGCCATCTCGCCGCCATCCTGTCGGGGTGGCCATCAGCAGCCTCACGGGGATAGGCGACAACCTGCTCCCGCATGGTACCGCCGGGCCTTCCGCGCCCTACCTCGCCCGATCGACGTGGGGGAGCGGATTTGTATCACTGGGTAGCATGATTGCCGTGCAGGAATTCATCCCGGAGCAGACCTCCGACGACACCGACCTCGGCTGGGGCGACTGGCGCGAGGACGACCCCGACGCCTTCTACCTGGACAACCGGCCCCCTCACTGGGGCTGACTCCCGCGAGGGGGCCGGCGCCGTCCGGCTCAGCTCACGACGTCCTTGCGGCGGAAGCGGCGGAAGGCGACCGCGATCAGGATCGCCGCGTACGTGACCGAGATCGACGCGCCCTTGGCCATGCCGCTCCAGTCGAGCTCCGGGGCCAGGGCGTCGATCCAGGCGTTGTTCCAGAACGTCGGCAGGAACTCGCGCAGCACGCCCAGCGCCTCCACGGCCTGGAGGATCGTGCAGACGATCCAGAGCCCCACCGCGCCGCCCACCGCGCCGAGCGGGGAGTCGGTGACGGTGGAGATCAGGAACGCCAGCGCCGCCACGACGAGCTGGCTGACCAGCGCGTAGCCGATCACGATCCCGAAGCGGGGCAGCACGTCGAGCGCCGGGATGGTCTCGCCGGTGCCGGGCACCTGGATGTCGTCCCAGCCGAAGGCCAGGGTGCCCGCCAGCAGCGCCATGAGCGGCAGGCAGATCACGGCGGCGGCCGAGTAGCCGAGCGCCACGATCAGCTTCTGCCGCAGCAGCCGGTCGCGCGGCACCGGCGCGGCGAGCAGGTACCGCAGCGACGACCAGCTCGCCTCGCTGGCCACCGTGTCGCCGCAGAACAGCGCGACCGCCACCACCAGCAGGAAGCTCGCCGAGGCCGACAGCGCGAACGCGGCGAAGTTGAGCCCGCTCGCCGTCGCCAGGTCGGAGATCCGCAGCCCCTGGTTGCTGTCGGGGCCCTGCGGCCCGAACTGGAACGCGATGACCAGGATCCACGGCAGCGCCAGCAGCAGCCCGAACGCGACGACGGTGCGCCGCCGCTTGAACTGCCGGACGATCTCGACCCGCAACGGCAGCGTGCGGCGCGGCGCGTAGCCGGGTGCGGCCGTCATGCCTTGTCTCCGATCAGGTCGAGGAACACGTCTTCCAGGCGCGGGCCGTGGCCGTTGCCGGCCCCGGCGGCGGCCGCCGCCGTGCTGAGCAGCACCGACACCGGGCCGGTGGTGACGAGCTTGCCGCGGTGCATCACGACCACGTGGGTGCAGGTCTGCTCCACCTCGGCCAGCAGGTGGCTGGACACGATCACCGTGCGGCCGTCGCGCGCGTAGCGCTTGAGCACCTCCCGCATCTCCCTGATCTGGGGCGGGTCGAGCCCGTTGGTGGGCTCGTCGAGGACGAGCAGGTCGGGCAGGCCCAGCATGGCCTGGGCGATGGCCAGCCGCTGGCGCATGCCCTGCGAGTACGTGCGCACCGCCCGCTGCAGCGCCTTGCCCAGGCCGGCGATCTCCAGGGCCTCCTCGAAGCGGGCGTCGGCGGCCGGGCGGCCGGTGGCGGCCCAGTAGAGCTCCAGGTTGTCGCGCCCGGACAGGTGCGGCAGGAAGCCGGGGCCCTCGACGAACGAGCCGAGCCGCGACAGCACCGGCGCGCCGGGCGTGACGGGCTCGCCGAAGATGCGGACCTCGCCGCCGTCGGGCCGGATGAGGCCCATCATCATGCGCATCGTGGTGGTCTTGCCGGCGCCGTTGGGCCCGAGCAGGCCCAGCACCTGGCCCTGCTCGACGCGGAACGACAGCCCGTCGACCGCGAGCTCGCCGTTGCGGTACGCCTTGGTGAGCCCGTTGATCTCCAGCGGCGGCGCGTCGTCCGGCGCCGGGGCGCGCTCGGGCGCTCCGGTGGCCCGGCGGGAGCCCGTACGGCCGGTGGCGAGCAGCACCGCGGCCAGGACGACGGCCGCCAGCGGCATCGCCCACACCCACCAGGCGACCCCGGTCGGCGGGGCGGCCAGGGAGGCCACGGTCGGCACGGACAGCGCGGGCGAGGCCAGCCCGATCCGGTAGGTGGCCGGCGCGGCGGGGGTGGCGTACGCCATGTCGGTGGTGGACACCACGAACCGCAGCCGGTGCCCGGTGTCGAAGCGGTGGTCGACGGCGGGCAGGGTGACGGTGGCCTCGGCGCTGCCGGCGCCCTCGGGGATCGTCACCCGGAACGGCGCGACCAGCCCGGCGGGCAGCGCGGGCGGCTGGAGCGAGTCCGACACGTCGAAGAGCTTGGCGAACAGCGTCACCTCGCCGCTGCCGTGGACCCGGACCTTGACCGTGGGGCTGCCGGTGAGCTGGAGCGGAGCGGTCAGCGGGGCCGACTCGAAGGCGGCGCTCTGGCCGGGCATGTCGATCGACACGCCGCCGGTGCTGCCCTGCCCGCCCAGCAGGCCGCTCACGCCGGGCACGGTCGAGATGGCGGCGGGGGAGCCGCCGGGCGGGTTGGCGACGTGCTGCTCGGGGCCGTCCAGCGTGACCGCGGTGACGTCGGTGCCGCCGAGCCCGGGGTAGGCGTCGGCCTCGGGGTGGAGGCGGATGCGCTGGCGGGTGCCGGGGTCGCGGCCGCCGTCGCGGGTGATGGTGAAGGCGCTCACCGGAGCGGTGTCCTCGCCCCTGAGGTGGCGGCCGAACCAGGACAGGGTCTGTTCCCGCAGCCAGTCGGCCTCGCCGTTGCCGCCGTCGTGGCCGCCGTCGTACCAGGCCAGGGCGACGGGGGTGCCGGTGGCGGCGATGGCCCTGGCGTTCTGGTCGGCGTGGCCGAGCGGGAACAGCGAGTCGCGCTGGCCCTGGATGAGCAGCGTCGGCGCCTTGATGCGGTTCGCCACGTGCACGGGGCTGGAGGCCTTGAGCAGTTCGACGGCCTCTGGGGTGGCCTTGCCGGTCTCGGCGACCTCCTGGTAGATCTCGCAGATCGACGGCAGGAACCGGCCGCACCGCGCCTGCTCGGCGGTCATCGGCTCGGGCCGGCGGTTGAGCGCCTCCAGGCCCTGCGCCGCGCCGTCCGAGCCGCCGCCCTGGCCGCCGGGCTGGACCGCGCCGCCCTGGCCGAAGAAGATGCCGGCCCACATGCGCTTGAACACCCCGTTGGCGGGCCCGCCGCCGGTGGCGTCGGGGAAGAGCGCGTCGGCCAGGTCCGACCAGGTGATCTGGGGGACGATCGCGTCGACCCGGGGGTCGTGGGCGGCGGTCAGCAGCGCGATCGCGCCGCCGTAGGACGCGCCGGCGATGCCCACGCGCGGGTCGCCCGCCGCGTCGAGCCGCACCTCGGGACGCTCGGCCAGCCAGTCGATGAGCTGCTTGACGTCCTTGACCTCGTAGTCGGGGGAGTTGAGCGCGATCTCGCCGGTGGAGCCGCCGAAGCCGCGCGCCGACCAGGTGAGCACCGCGTACCCCTGGCGGGCCAGGTGCTCCGCCTCCGCGCGGACGCTCCGCTTGCTGCCGCCGAAGCCGTGCGCGAGCAGCACCGCGGGCGCCTTCCCGCCGCCCGGCGGCGGGAAGAACGTCGTGTCGAGGTCGACCCGCTGGTCGTCGGCCGGCCCGTCGACGACGGGGATGCGCTGGGCCTGTCCGCGCACTTCGGGCGTGGACGGCCACACCAGCCACAGCGTCACCCCGAGCACAGCGAGCACCGCGACCAGCGCGGCCGTACGTTTCATGCGGTGGAGCCTACTTTCCCGACCTGAGAAATCTCTGAGACCTCACTGGTACGGCGGGAACGTCACAGCGCGTCGGCCGACAGGCCCAGCTCCCTGGCGGCGGCGGTCCTGACCAGTTCGATCACACGGCGCCTGGGCAGCACCCGGCCGTGCACGTTCATCTGGATCGCCAGGCCGTCGCCGAGGGCGAAGATCCTCCAGGTGGCGCCCTCGGGGTCGGGGCAGGTGAAGTCGCCGGTGGCGATCCCGGCCTCGATGATGCCCTGCATCACCTGCCGGCTCTGCACGTCCAGCCGGCGCGAGGTGCGCTGCAGGTCCTTGTTGCGCATCGACTCCGCCCAGGCGTCGATCCACAGCCGCCACCCCTCGGGCGAGGCGGTGGGCGAGGAGAGCTTGAGCAGCGCGCGCAATCGGTCGAGCGGCGGCTTCGGGGAGCGCTCGACGGCGGCGAGCGACTCCATGTGCCGCCGGGCGGCGTACGCGAACGCCTCGGCGAACAGCCGGTCCTTGGTCTCGAAGTGGTAGAAGAGCAGCGCCTGGCTGACGCCCGCGGCCCGGGCGATGTCGATGGTCCGGGTATGCCCGAACCCCTGCTCGGCGATCACTTCGCAGGCCGCTTTCAACAAGTCCTCACGCCGTAACCGGCCAAAACCTGGAGTCACAGGCCGTAACTTTAATCACTCCGCAGGGGCAATCGTAGGACAAAGCGGGCACCATGGTCGGAATCTTCGATCGTGAGCGTGCCGCCGTGGGCGTGGGCGATCTCGCGGGCGATGGGCAGGCCCAGCCCGGTGCCGCCGGCGTCGCGGCTGCGGGAGGCGTCCAGGCGGGTGAACCGCTGGAAGACGATCTCGCGGTGCTCCGGCGCGACGCCCGCGCCGTCGTCGAGCACCTCCAGCGTGGCGGCGCCGTCCCTCCTGACCGTGACGATGATCGTGGAGTCGGCGTGCCGCTCGGCGTTGTCCAGCAGGTTCGTGATCAGGCGGCCCAGCCGCACCCGGTCGCCGTCCACCATGACGCCCGGCTGCAGGCTGGTGACCACCCGCTTGCCGCGCTGCCCGGCCGTCTCCTCGGCGGCCAGCTCCGCCAGGTCCACCGGCTCCCGCGCGCCCGGCGCGCCCGCGTCCAGCTTGGCCAGCGTGAGCAGGTCGGTGACGATGGCCTGCAGCCGGTCCAGGCTCAGGAGCAGGGCGCGGCCGGTCTCCGGCCAGTCGGTCTCCTGGGGGTAGAGCAGCGCCTCCTCCACCCGGGTGCGCATCGCGGTGATGGGGCTGCGCAGGTCGTGGGAGGCGTCGGAGGCGAACCTGCGCTGCCGTTCCACCGCGGCCTCCAGCCGCTCCAGCGTCTGGTTGGCGGTGACGGCCAGCGCGCTGATCTCGTCGTCGGCCTCCGGGACGGGCACCCGCATGCCGACGTCGGTGTCGGTGATCTCGGCCAGCCGGGCGCGGATGCGGTCCACCGGTTCCAGGGCCTTGGACACCACCCGCCACGCCCCGTACGCGGTCAGCAGCACCGGCGCGAGGACGAGCGCCGCCAGGTAGAGCGGCACCCGGGGGGAGACGTACCAGGGGACGGCCCGTTCGGTCGCGTACACCAGCCAGTCGCCGCCCGTGGGCCCCCGGAAGCGCAGCACCACGATCAGGTTGCACCGGCCGGGGAAGCGGGGCAGCTCGCACTCCCTCTCGGCGGCGGTGAGGGCCGGGGGCCGGGGCGCGAGCATGCTCAGGCGCGGCGCTCCGGCGATGTCGGAGGTGGTGGAGACGATGCGGCCCGCGGCGTCGATCACCTGGACGTCCACCAGGTGGTCGGAGGGGAGCTCCGGAGGGAGCCGGTCCGTCTGGGCCAGCCGGACGACCCGCATGGCCCGCTGTTCGAGTGCGTGGCTCTGGTAGTCGGCGGCCGACTGGTAGAGGGCGTAGAGCACGTAACAGCTCACGGCGGCGCAGAGCACCGCCATGGCGACGGTGGCGAGCAGCGTCAGGCGTCCCCGCACCGACCTCGCGAACCGTGTGATCAACCTTATCCCCCTGCGGTCAGGTCATCACATAGAGTTACCTCATTTCCAATTGGCGGAGATTCGGTGACAAATCCGGGCGAATCTCCACCAGATCATTGCTCTGTACGGTCCGCGAAGGCGTGGATAGAGTAAGTGAGCACTGATGCGAGGGAGTCGATGTGAACCTTGCGGACTACCAGCGCGCCGCCGAGGAATGGCTGCGACGCAACGTCCCGGCGGGCGAGCGCGCGGATGGTGACCCGATAGCCCAGGCCAAGGACTTCATGGCCCGCCTGTACGACGCCGGATACTCCGGCATCACGTGGCCGGCGCGGTGGGGCGGCCAGGGCCTGACCCAGCAGGAGGAGCGCGCGTTCGCCGCCGCGGCCCGCGACTTCACCCTGCCCATCTACCCGTTCTCCATCGGCCTGGGCATGACCGGCCCCACGCTGGTGGACCGCGGCACCGACGCCCAGCGCGAGCGGTTCGTCCGGCCGCTGCTGCGCGGCGAGGAGATCTGGTGCCAGCTCTTCTCCGAGCCCGGCGCCGGCAGCGACGTGGCCAGCCTGCAGACCCGGGCCGAACGCGACGGCGACGACTGGGTCGTCAACGGCCAGAAGGTGTGGACGTCGGTCGCCCAGCACGCCGACTGGGGCCTGCTGCTCGCCCGCACGAACGTGGACGTGCCCAAGCACAAGGGCCTGACCATGTTCGTGGTGGACATGCACCACCCCGGCGTCACCGTCCGGCCGCTGAAGGACATGAGCGGCCGGTCCAACTTCAACGAGATCTTCTTCGACGACGTGCACATCCCCGACGAGCACCGGGTCGGCGAGGTGGACGACGGCTGGAGCGTCGCCGTCACCACGCTGCTGCACGAGCGGCTGTCGATCTCCGCGGGCGTCGGCATGGGCGGCGGGAAGGACAACCCCGCCTCGCTGGAGGCGCTGCGCCGCACGGTCGACACCAGCGACCCGCTGGTCCGCGACGAGCTGGTCGAGCTGCACATCCGCTCACGCGCGCTGGCGCTGTTCAACCGGCGGCTGGCCCAGGAGACCGAGGCGGGCCTGTTCCCCGGCGCCCGAGGCAGCGCCGCCAAGCTGCTGCTGGCCGAGCTGACCCTGTTCCAGTCCGACCTGGCCACCCGGCTGGCCGGCCCCGAGTCGGTCGTCGACGGCCACCCCCTGGGCGCGACGCTCGCCACCGCGCCGGGGCTGGCGCTCGGCGGCGGCACCAACGAGATCATGCGCAACATCGTCGGCGACCGGGTGCTCAACCTGCCCCCCGAGCCCCGGATGGACAAGACCGTGCCGTTCAAGGACCTGAAGGTGGGGACGCAGGCGTGAAACTCGTACCCAGCCAGGAGCAGCGCGAGCTGCGCGCCGCCGTCCGCGACTTCCTCGCCGCCGCCTCGCCCACGGCCAAGGCCCGCCAGGGTTACGACCCGGAGGTGTACGCGCGGCTCAACGGCGAGCTCGGCCTGTCGGGGCTGATCGTCCCCGAGGAGTACGGGGGAGCGGGCGCGGGCTTCGCCGAGCTGGCGGTCGCGCTGGAGGAGACCGGGGCGGTGCTGCTTCCCGGCCCCTTCCTGGCCACCGCGTTCGCCGCCGTCGCGCTGACCCGGGTGCCCGACAAGGAGCTGCTGTCCGGCATCGCCGACGGCCGCGTCGCCGCCACCCTGGCCCTGGACGGCGCGGACCTCACGGCGGCCGACGGCCGCGTCAGCGGCACCCTGCCGAGGGTGCTGTCCGGCATGGAGGCGGACGTGCTGCTGGTCAGCGCCGACTCCGCGCTGCACGCCGTGGACCTCGCCGGCGAGGGCGTCACCAGGACCCCGCTCGACACGCTCGACCTCACCCGCGGCCAGGCCCGGATCGAACTGGACGGCGCGCCCGCCCGGACGCTCGGCGACGTCCCCGCCGGCGTCTCCCAGGACATCGCCGACCGGCTCGCGGTGGCGCTCGCCGCCGAACAGCTCGGCGTCATGCGGGCCGCGCTCGACGCCATCGTCGCCTACGCCAAGATCCGGGTCGCGTTCGGCCGTTACATCGGCTCGTACCAGGGGGTCAAGCACAAGCTCGCCGACATGCACTGCAAGCTGGAGCAGGCCGAGTCGATCGTCCGCTACGCCTCCTGGGCCGCCGACGAGGCGCCGGACGAGGTGCCCGGCGCCGCCGCGCTGGCCCAGGCGTACGTGGGCCGCGCCTGCTTCGAGGTGGCCCGCGACCACCTGCTGCTGTACGGCGGCATCGGCTACACCTGGGAACACGACGCCCATCTGTACTTCAAGCGGGCCAAGACCGACGAGGTGCTGCTCGGCCCGCCCCGCATCCACCGTGCCAGGCTCGCCGACCTGCTGGAGCTGTGATGGACATCAGCCAGTCGCCCGGCTTCTACGCCATCGCCCAGGCCGACCCCGACCGGGTCGCCGTCATCGACACCGACGGCTCGCGCACGACCTACGGCGAGCTGCTGGCCCTGGTCAACCAGGTGTCCCACGGACTGCGCGGGCGCGGGCTCGGCACCGGGGACGTGGTGGCCGGCGTGCTGCCCAACGGGCTCGACCAGGTGATCATGCTCATGGCCACCGGCCAGATCGGCCTCTACTACGTGCCGATCAACTGGCACCTGGCCGCGCCCGAGATCGACTACATCGTCAAGGACTCCGAGGCCAGGCTCGTGGTCACCAGCCGGGAGTACGCGGTGCCCGGCGGCGAGACCGGCACCGCCGGGCTCGCGGAAGGGCAGCCCGTCACCGCGCCCGCCGACCGCACCGCGGGCGCGGTCATGTGGTACACCTCCGGCACCACCGGCCGCCCCAAGGGGGTGCAGCGCGCGCTGCCCGGCGCCGAGCCGGAGGCGATCGTGCCCCTCTACACCTGGTTCCTGGGCGAGGTGGTCGACCTGAAGCCGGGGGACGGCGTCCACCTGGTGACCTCGCCGATGTACCACTCCTCGCCGTGCGCCCACACCCAGTTCGCGCTGCACTTCGGGCACACCGTGGTGATCGCGCCGCGGTTCGAGCCGGAGATCGTGCTGGAGCTGATCGAGCGCTACCGGGTGACGAACGCCATGATGGTGCCGACCATGTTCCACCGGATGCTGCAGCTGCCCGCCGAGGTCAGGCAGCGGCACGACCTGTCGAGCCTCCAGCAGGTCATCCACACCGCCGCCGCCTGCCCGGTCGCGGTCAAGCAGGGGATCATGGACTGGTGGGGGCCGGTGCTCTACGAGTACTACGGCTCCACCGAGTCCACCATCGCCTTCTCCGTCAAGCCGCACGACTGGCTGGCCAGGCCCGGCACCGTCGGGCGGCCCGCGCCCACCTTCGAGGCCAAGATCTTCGACGACGACGGGGCCGAGCTGCCCCCGGGAGAGCCCGGCCTGGTCTACGTCAAGTCCAGCCTCGGCAAGTTCGAGTACCGCAAGGACCCGGCCAAGACCGCGGCCAGCATGCGCGGCGAGTGGTACGCCCCAGGCGACATCGGCTACCTCGACGAGGACGGCTTCCTGTTCCTGTGCGACCGGCGGACCGACCTGATCATCTCCGGCGGGGTCAACATCTACCCCGCCGAGATCGAGGCCGCGCTGCTGGAGCACCCGGCGGTCGCCGACGTGGCCGTGATCGGGGCGCCCGACGAGGAGTGGGGCCACAACGTGGTCGCCCTCGTCGAGCCCGCCGAGGGCGTCACGCCGGGCCCCGAGCTGACCGAGGAGCTGCTCGCCCACTGCGCCCCGCGCATCGCCAGGTTCAAGCATCCGAAGGTCATCGAGTACCGGGAGCAGCTGCCCCGCACCCCCACGGGAAAGCTGTCGCGGTCCAAGGTCAGGCAGGAGTATCTCGACGCGCGCTGAACACCAGCTCCTCGGTGTAGCGCTCGGCGCCCAGATAGAAGGAGGAGGACAGGGTCCGGTTGGCGGTGTCGAAGACCGTGCTCCACAGCGTGCGGAACGGCCCGAACTCGGGCTGCCGCACCGCCTCCAGGCAGGAGCGCAGGTCGCGGCCCGACAGCGTCACGCCCTTGCTGCGCTCGTACAGCGCGCGCAGCCGCCCGTACGTGCCGAACGTGTCGTCGGTGTCGGCGGGCAGGGCCATCGGGTCCGGATGGCGGTGCAGCGGGTGGTTGGTGACGCACAGCGGCGCCTCGCCGAACTCCACGACGTGCTCGCCGCCGTCCCTGCCCCGCTCCCACACGAACGCCTCGCCGTGCGCGTCGGCGACCAGGTAGTGCAGCGGCAGGCCGTGGTCGTACTGCTTGGCGCCGAGCAGCGCCTGCTTGGCCTGCGCCACGTTCTCGCAGGTGTCGACCAGGAACCGGGGCAGCTGCACGCTGTTCAGGCCGACCTGCGGGGAGGCCTTCTCCGGCGGGGCGGCCTGGCCGATGTCGGCCAGGAGCAGCGTCACGGCCAGCCCCGCCTCGTTGATCCCGTCCATGCAGCCGTCCAGGTCGGACATGGTGACGACGGTGGAGGCCAGGCCGTCGTCCGGGATCGTGGTGATCACGTACGGGCGCGAGGCCATCGGCAGCTCGCCGGGCGCCGGAGCGCCGCCCATGACCTCGCTCGCGGTCACGGTGAAGAAGTCGTAGTTGCGGCCGATCCTGCCGTGCCCGTCCGCCGAAGCGGACGGCGGCACCCACAGGGCCGAGCAGCCGGAGCCGGCCGGCACGTAGCCGAGCCCGTCCAGGGCCAGCTCGTCCTGGTCCGGGTCCAGGCCGAGCGCCTCGGCGGCGCCGTCCAGCCGGGCGTGGTGCTGCGGCCAGTGCCGCTCGAACCAGCTCCGCCTGGCCCGGTTCACGGCCGGGTCGCACGGCTGCGGACGCCAGCCGAGCCGCAGCGCCTCCTCGGTGAGCCGCCGGCCGATCTCCAGGTGCCCGCCGCGTACGGTCAGGTGGCGGACGATCGGGAAGTCATCCCTGCTCCCCGCGACTTGGGTGATGTGCATGTCACGAGGCTGCCGGGCGTCGCTGACCGGGCGCTTACCGGTCGCTGACGGCCCGCCGGTAGCGTTCCGACAGCCGCAGCACCGCCTCGGCCAGCTCGGGCGGGTCCAGCACCTCGAAGTCCAGGTCCAGGAAGCCGATCCAGGCCGCCATGCCGTTGAGGTCGTCGCCGCCGAGCGTGAGCACGCAGGCGTCCGGCCCGGCCGGCTCGACCTCCAGGTTGCCGCCGAGCGGCAGGCCCCGTACCCGCTCGGCGGAGGCGCGCAGCAGGATCGTGCCGCGATGGCGCCACATGGCGGTGTTCACGCCGCGCTCCACGTACGCGGCCACGTCGCCGTCGGCCGGCAGCTCGCGCGGCCCGAACCGGGGGCCGGACGGGACGCGCGGCGTGATGCGGTCCACCCGGAACATCCGCCAGTCCTGCCGGTCCACGTCGAACCCCACCAGGTACCAGCGGCCGCGCCGGTGCACCAGCCGGTGCGGCTCCACGTCGCGGACCGACTCCGCCCCGTCGTGCCCGGTGTAGTCGAAGCGCAGCCGCTCCCGGTCGCGGGCGGCGTTGGCGATCGTGGTCAGCAGCTCGGGCGGCACCGACGGCGTCTCGCCGGGGATCTGCACCGTGTAGGCGTTCAGCGCGCCGACGCGGTGCCGCAGCCGGGACGGCAGCACCTGCTCCAGCTTGGCCAGCGCGCGCACCGACGTCTCCTCGATGCCCCGCACGCCGCCTCCCGCGGCCCGGCCGAGCCCGACCGCGACGGCCACCGCCTCCTCGTCGTCCAGCAGCAGGGGCGGCAGCGCCGCCCCCGCGCCCAGGCGGTAGCCGCCGGCCGCGCCCGGCGTGGCGTGCACCGGGTAGCCGAGGCTGCGCAGCCGCTCGACGTCGTTGCGGATCGTCCGGGTGGTGACCCCGAGCCGCCGCGACAGCTCGGGGCCGGTCCACTCCCTGTGCGCCTGGAGGAGCGAGAGCAGCTTCAGCAGACGGGCCGAGGTCTCCAGCATGTCTGCCAGTCTGCCCTTCCACACGGAAGAGTACGTTCCTCGATCAGCCGCCGAAGATCCGCTGTGCCTGCTGGATGACGGTGAGCACGGTCAGCGTCCCGAAGAACGCGATCGCCCAGACCATCGCCCCCAGCCGGAACGAGCGGATCCTGATCGGCGCCGGCAGCGCCTTGCGGTTGAGCCAGATGAGCAGGATCGAGTACACGAACATCATCACCGCCGCGAAGCTCGCCGACAGCACCAGCAGCACCAGCGGCTGGTCGAAGCCCAGCAGCAGGATCATGATGCCGACCAGCGCCAGCGCCCACACCACGACGAAGTAGACCCGGTTCTCCGTGACGCTCCGGTCCCGCAGGTACACCGTCTTGATCGTGTCGGCGACCAGCCGCGAGGTGTAGTCCACGATGCCCATCGCCGAGGCGAACAGCGCCAGCGCGCCGATCACCCAGAACAGGATGCCGAACCACGGCCCGACCACCTGCTGCAGCACCTGCCCCTCGACGCCGAGGAAGTCGATGCTGTTCTCCAGCCCCGGCCGCCCGAACACGGTGGAGTACGCCAGCATCGACATCAGCGCGATCGTCACGAACGACACCAGCGCGAACGTGGACGCCTGCTCGATGTTGGCCACCCGCCACCACTGCCGCCAGCGGGCCAGGTTCTCCTTGGTGGGCGCGAACTGGAAGCCGGTGGACGGCGCCGCCTCCTCGTGTCCGGTGACCGGGCTGACCAGGCGCGGCACGTACAGGCCCATGCCGAGGCCCTTGTCGCGGATCCAGTTGCTCTGGCACAGGTTCTGCCCGCCGCCCGCGCCCGCGTACGCGATGGCGCCCATGAGCAGCGCGAACTCCAGCGGCGGCACCGGGAATCGGGCCTCGGTCGTCAGCCCGCGAGCCAGGCCGGTCCAGGCGTCGGCGTTGATCGCGAACAGGACCGCCACCACGATCAGCGTCAGCACCAGGGCTATCTTGACGAAGATCACCCGTTCCAGGGCCGTGTAGATCACCGGGGCCAGGGTGAGCGCCGAGGCGATGACGACGAGCATGCCGATGGCGATCCAGCGGACGCTGCCCTCGCCGGTGCCGGTCAGGTAGGTGACCATGGTCGCCGAGGTGGTGACCCAGCCGGGCCAGAGGTTCGAGCAGAGCGTCATGAGGACGAACACCAGGCCCCAGTGCCGCCACAGGCGGCTGAACCCGGTCAGCGCGGTCTCGCCGGTGGCCAGCGTGTAGCGCTCGATCTCCATGTTGATGAACCACTGCGTGATGATGCCGATCAGCGCGCCCCAGACGAAGATGAGGCCGACCTGGGAGGCGATGTACGGCCACAGGATGAACTCGCCGGAGGCGAGCCCGACGCCCGCGCCGACCAGGCCGGGCCCGATGATGGGCCAGGCCGACCTGGGCGGCTCGGGGAGGTCGCGGACGGTGACGGGTGGCAGCACGCGGGAGGGGACGGTGGGGGTGAACTCCGTCATGCGGATCTCCTTATGACAGGCATCCGTAACGGGGGTGGAATACCCAGTTAATCCCTCTCCACGACATATTCTCCGTCTGCGGTGAACCCGGTCACGCGGGCGCCCGCGGCCATGAGCCCGCCCAGCGTCTCGCGCGTCGCCAGCCGCCACTCCCGCGCCGTCTGCGGGTCGTGCCGCCGCATCGCCTCGATGTCCGGCGGCGTCGCCACGAGCACCGCCGGCTCCTCGACCGGCTTGATCACCGGTCGCCCGCCCGAGTCGGCGAGCACGCTCGGGTACGCGACCTCCGCCGCCGTCCCGGCCGGCCGGTCCAGCCGCCAGACGGCCAGCAGCCGGTCCGACTCGTCGTTGCCGTTGATCGCGTCGGCCATCACGCCGTAGAACCGCTCCAGGTACTCCTCCGGCCTGGCGCCCAGCTTGACCAGGTTGAACCGGGCGTTCCTGCGGACCAGCGGGTCGAACGTCCAGGTGATCCGCTCCAGCCCGCGCCGCAGGCACCACTCCCGCTGGTGCAGCTTGAGCGCGTGCCCCGCGCCGTGCCCCGCCACCGCGCCGGTCACGTGCGAGTGCAGGGTCCGGTCCGCCGCCAGGAACCCGACGGACGCGCCCACCAGCCGCTCGCCCTCGTAGGCGCCCGCGACGTAGCCGCCGGCGTGCGCGAAGGCGATCATCAGCTCGACCGGCATGGGCACGTTGCGCGGGTCCGGGCGCCAGATGTCGTCGAAGAGCTCGTACGCCTGATGGAACTCCTCCAGCAGGCGCAGCTCGCGTATCTCCACCCCGCTGGCCCTACCCGCCGGCGGTCTCAAGGCATCATCCGAGCCGGTCCGTCAGGAAGCGGTGCACGTTGGCGCCGATGATCTTCTGCACGTCCTTCTCCGGCAGCCCCCGGCCGAGCAGGCCCTCGGTGACCATGGGCAGCCCCGCCGGGCCCTCCAGCCCCGGGATCGCCGCCCCCGGGTCGAAGCCGTGGATCGTCTCCTCGCACGGCGGCGTCACGTCGGCCAGCACCTCGCGGACGAAGTCCGGGCCCAGGCCCACGTGGTCGATCCCGGCCACGGCCACGAGGTGCTCGATGTGGTCGAGCAGATGGTCCAGCGTCACCTCGGACGGGCGCTCGGTGAGGAAACCGGCGAAGAAGTTCACGCAGACCACCCCGCCGGTGGCGGCCACCGCGCGCAGCTGGTCGTCGGTCAGGTTGCGGTGGTGGTCCAGCAGCGCCCGTGCCGAGGAGTGGGTCGCCATGACCGGCCGGGTGGCCAGCTCCAGCACGTGCGCCACCCCCGAGGCGCCCAGGTGGGAGATGTCGAAGACGATGCCGAGCCGCTCCATCTCGCGCAGCGCGGCCACGCCGTGCGAGGTCAGCCCGCTGCCGGTGGCGTCCTCGCCGCTGCCGTCGGCCAGCGGCGTGCGGCCCCAGTGCGCGATCGAGGCGATCCGCACGCCCAGCCGGTGCATGGTGGGGATCAGCTCGACGCTCGCGTCCAGCCCCGGCATGCTCTCCAGGGCCAGCACCAGGGCGATCAGGCCGTCGTCCAGCGCCGCGTCGATGCCCGCCGCGTCGGTGCAGAGCCGCACGCGGTCGGCGTTCGCCTCGGCGATCACGTGCGCGCACTCGATCATCCGCAGCGTCCGCCGCAGCGCCCCCTCCGGGCGGTACGGGTCGTCGATGAAGACCGGGAGCACCTGCAGCCGCACCCCGCCCTCCTGCAGCTGGGGCAGCCAGCGCTCGCGGAAGAACGCGGCCCACCGCTCGGGCGGCCGGGCCGAGACCGCCATCAGCAGATCGTTGTGGGTGTCGGCGACGACGGTGCGCCGGTGCAGGGAGGACGTCATGGAGCGGAGGCTACCGCTCCTCACACCTCCCGGTAAGCCGCGCGCGGCGGCATCGAGGTCAGCCTGCGGTAGAGCATCGTGGAGCCCGGCCAGTTGTTGGTGACCCGGCCCTCGGCCGTCTTGTACCAGCTCCGGCAGCCGTCCCCCCACACCATGTGCTCCAGCGCCTCGTCCAGCCGCCGCCGCCAGGCGTCCATGACCTCCTGCCGCACCTCCAGCCGCCGGCCGCCCGACAGGTGCGGCAGGCAGTTCATCACATGGTTCACCTGGCATTCGAGCATGAAGATGATCGAGTTGTGGCCGAGGTTGGTGTTGGGACCGTACAGCAGGAACATGTTCGGGAAGCCCGGCGTCGCGATGCCCAGGTAGGCCTCCGCGCCGCCTGCCCACCGCTCGGCGAGGTCCACGCCGCCGCGGCCCGTCACCCGCATCGGCGTGAGGAACTCGGTGGTCCGGAAGCCAGTCGCGTACACGATCGTGTCGACCTCGTGCACCGCCTCGGTCGTCTGCACGCCCTTCTCCGTGATGCGTACGATCTTGTCGGTCACCACGTCGACGTTGGGCCTGTTCAGCGCCGGGTAGAAGCGGCTGTCGATGATCACCCGCTTGCAGCCGGGCGGGTAGTCGGGGGTGAGCCGGGCTCGCAGCTCCGGGTCCTCCACCTGTTTGCGCAGGTGACGCAGGGCGCGCCGGCGCAGCAGGCCCTCACTCCAGCCGCGGGCCAGCGCCGGGTAGAGCGTGGCCTCGGCGTACCGGTAGATGTACTCGCGGTAGGCGCGCTGCAGCCCCGGCACGAACCGGAACGCCAGCCTGGCGGGGAGGCCGAACACGGCGTCGGGCTTGGGGATCACCCAGTTCGGGGTGCGCTGGAACACCTCCAGCCGGTCCGCCTGCCGCGCCACCGGCGGGATGAGCTGGGCCGCCGACGAGCCGCTGCCGATCACCGCGACCCTGCGGCCGGTGAGATCGTGGGAGTGGTCCCAGCGGGCGGAGTGGAACGAGGCGCCGGCGAAGTCGTCCATGCCGGGGATGTCGGGCAGGCGGGGGCGGTTGAGCTGGCCGACCGCCACGACCAGGACGTCGAACGCCTCGGTGACGCCGGAGGCGGTGACCTGCCAGCGCGAGCCGTCGAAGGCGGCCTCGGTGACCTCCGTGTCGAACCTGATCTTCGGCCTGACGCCGTACTTGTCGGTGCAGTGCTCCAGGTAGCCGAGGATCTCCCGCTGGCCGGGGTACCTCCGGGTCCAGCTCCCGTACTTCTCGAACGAGTACGAGTAAAGATGTGAGGGGATGTCGCAGCCCGCGCCGGGATAAGTGTTGTCCCGCCAGGTGCCGCCCGGCGAGCCCGCCTTCTCGAAGATCGTGTACGAGCGGATCCCGGCTTGTTCCAGCCGGATCGCCATGCACAACCCGCCGAACCCCGCGCCGATGATCGCGACCCTAGGTGTCATGCCGCCCTCCGCCCGAGTCAGGATTCACTTACATTACGCCGGACGGTGACCGGTGCCCACCCCCCAGCCGTCATGACCGCCGGAGATCGCGCCGGCCGATAGTCTGCCCTGGTGGCTGCATGGATACTGACCGACGTGATCGACGTGCTGGAGGCGGCTTACCCGCCCGCCCGGGCCGAGTCCTGGGACGCCGTCGGGCTGGTGTGCGGAGACCCCGCCCAGCCGGTGGAGAAGGTGCTGTTCGCGGTCGACCCGGTCGCCGCCGTCGCCGACGAGGCCGTGGAGTGGGGCGCCGACCTGATCGTCACCCACCACCCGCTCTACCTGCGCGGCACGACCACCGTCGCCGCCACCACCCCCAAGGGGCGGCTCGTCCACCGGCTCATCAAGAACGACATCGCCCTCTTCACCGCCCACACCAACGCCGACGTGGCCAACCCCGGCGTGTCCGACGCCCTGGCCCGCGCCGTCGGGCTGACCGGCGACCTGGTTCCGCTCCAGCCGTTCCCCGACGACCCGTGGCGCGGCCTCGGGCGCGTCGGCGACCTGCCGGAGGAGACCACGCTCGACGCGTTCGCCGCCCAGGCCGCCGCCGGGCTGCCCGCCACCTCCTGGGGCATCCGCGTCGCCGGCGACCCGTCCCGGCGCGTGTCGCGGGTGGCGGTCAGCGGCGGAGCCGGCGACTCGCTCCTGGCCGCCGCGCGCGCCGCCGGCGTCGACGTGTTCCTCACCGCCGACCTTCGCCACCACCCGGCCAGCGAGTTCATGGAGGCGGGCGGGCCCGCGCTGATCGACGCCGCCCACTGGGCCACCGAACACCCCTGGCTCGACAGCGCCGCGTCCATCCTGACCGCCAGGGGCGTTACCGTTGAGACACGTGTCTCCGCCACGGTCACCGATGCTTGGACAAGAGGATATTGATCATGAAAGCAGCCCCCGAGGTCCAGAAGAGGGTCCTCGACCTCGCCGAGCTCGACTCCGCGCTCGACAGGCTGGCCCACCGCCGCCGCACCCTGCCCGAGCTGGCGGAGATCGACGACCAGTCCCGGCGCTACGCCAAGCTCGCCACCGAGGTCATCGAGGCCGAGACCGAAGCCGGTGACCTGGCCCGCGAGCAGACCAAGGCCGAGGCCGACGTCGACACCGTCCGCACCCGCATCGAGCGCGACCAGAAGCGCCTCGACTCCGGCGCCGTCTCCTCCGCCCGCGACCTGTCCGGCCTCCAGTCCGAGATCACCTCACTCCACAGGCGGCAGGGCGACCTCGAAGAGGTGGTGCTGGAGATCATGGAACGCCGCGAGGCCGCCGACGCCCGCGTCACCGGCCTGCTCGCCCGCCGCGACGAGGTCAGGACCACGCTGTCCGCCGCCGAGGCCCGCCGCGACACCGCGCTCGCCGACATCGACAAGGAGACGGGCGAGGTCCGCTCCCACCGCGCCGCCGTCGCCGGGGAGATCCCCGCCGACCTGCTCAAGCTGTACGAGAAGCTGCGCGAGCAGTACGGGGTCGGAGCCGCCATGCTGCAGGCGGGCCGCTGCCAGGGCTGCAAGGTGGCGCTGTCCATCGCCGAGATGAACCACATCAAGGCCGCCGCCGCCGACGAGGTGCTGCGCTGCGAGGAGTGCCGCCGCATCCTCGTCCGCACGGACGCTTCCGGCCTGTGACCTCCTACATCGTCGAGGCCGACGGCGGCTCCCGCGGCAACCCCGGCCCGGCGGGCTACGGCGCCGTGGTCCGCGACGCCGCCGACGGCCAGGTCCTCGCCGAGGCCGCCGAGGCCATCGGCACGGCCACCAACAACGTCGCCGAGTACCGCGGCCTGATCGCCGGCCTGCGCGCCGCGCTCGACGTGGGCGGCGAAGGCGCGCGGGTGGCCGTGCGGATGGACTCCAAGCTGGTCATCGAGCAGATGGCGGGCCGCTGGAAGATCAAGCACGAGGGCCTGCGCCCGCTCGCCCTGGAAGCGGGCAAGCTCGCCAGGCGGCTGCGGGTGACGGAGTGGACCTGGATCCCGCGCGCCCGCAACGCGCACGCCGACCGCCTCGCCAACGAGGCCATGGACGCCGCGGCCCAGGGCCTGCCCTGGAAGGCGGGCGGCTCCGTCGCCGACACCCGGCCGGCCGGCACCCAGGGCAGGGAGGCGGACCCGCGCGGGCCAGGCGCGCCGACCGCGTCCGGGAGCCCCGCCGGAGGCGCCCGCCTCGCGGAGCAGACCGACCTCCTCGACCGGGGCGACATCACCGAACTCTCCGCCCCCGCCGCCTCCGTCGCCACCGCCCAGGCGCGCACCGCGAAAGGCACCGGCTGGGCACCCCCCACCCGGGTCGCCACCTCGCTCGTCCTCCTGCGCCACGGCGAGACCCCGCTCTCCGCCGAACGCCGCTTCTCCGGCCTCGGCGACCCCGAGCTCACCGCCGACGGCCTCGCCCAGGCCGCCGCGGCCGCCACCCGGCTCTCACGCGACCCGTACCGGCTCGACGCCGTCGTCACCTCCCCGCTCACGCGGGCCCGGCAGACGGCGGAAGCGGTCGCCCAGCGCGCCGGCCTGCCCGTGGAGACCGACGAGGACCTCAGGGAGACCGACTTCGGCGCCTGGGAAGGCCACACGTTCACCGAGATCCAGCGCAGGTGGCCCGCCGAACTGGCCGCCTGGCTCGCCGACCCGGACGTCGCCCCGCCGGGAGGCGAGAGCTTCACCGCCGTCGCCGACCGCGTCACCCGCGCCCGGGGCCGCCTCCTCGACAGGTACGAGGGCCGCACCGTCCTGCTGGTCTCCCACGTGACGCCCATCAAGACCCTGCTGCGCCTGGCCCTGGACGCCCCGCCGACGGCCCTGTACCGGATGCACCTGGACCTGGCCTGCCTGTCGCTCATCGAGCACTACGCCGACGGCAACACGGTGGTGAAGTCCTTCAACGACACCGCCCACCTCCGCTGACGCCCAGGTCGCGGACCCCTACGAGCCACTCGTACCTCGTAGGCGTGGTGCGTACGAGGCATTCGCAAGAGTGGTTCGTACGAGCCAGGAGCCGGTCGTGCCGGGCGCCGCCAGAACACCCGGCACGACCCCTGGCGCCACCACCCCCCTCAGGCGATGACACCCCCGTATCCCATCGCGCGGATCTTGTCATTTGCTTGCGGGCCGCTTGCATGCGCTAACCTCGTGACCGGACGAGCCGGCCGGGCGACCGCGTCGGGCCTCCTCACGAGGCCCGCCGAGGAAGGTCCGGGCTCCACAGGGCAGGGTGGTCGGTAACGCCGACCCGGGGTGACCCGCGGGAAAGTGCCACAGAAAGCAAACCGCCTTCCAGACCCGGAAGGTAAGGGTGAAAGGGTGGTGTAAGAGACCACCAGCGCCCACGGTGACGTGGGCGGCTCGGTAAACCCCACCCGGAGCAAGGTCAAGAAGGGACGTTCCCCCGGGACCGTCCCGCGTGCGCCGTTTGAGGGCTGCCCGCCCGAGGCGCACGGGTAGACCGCTCGAGGCCGCCGGCAACGACGGCCCTAGATGGATGGTCGCCCCTTCGCCCCGGCGAAGGACAGAACCCGGCCTACAGGCCGGCTCGTCCCACAGACCTTCCTCTGACCTGCGGAAGAGCCCTCAGGCGACAGCGTCGAAGCCCTCGGAGGGCACATCGGGGGACACTCGCGGGAAGCTGGCTCAGCCCGGCGGGTGCTCCCGCCGTAACGCCGCTACTGACCGATTCCGGACATCAGGCACGCCCGGAGGAAGGTCATGAATGGGATCGGTGTATTGATCCAGTAGGACGGGGGCTGTTAGACAGGGGCAGCGGTTGCTCAGGCCCGAGAAACGGTGGTCCCCCCATGCAGCAGTCCGTTCTCACGACAGTCATGCTCCCCGCCGCGCTCGCCCTGATCATGTTCGGGCTGGGCCTGTCCCTCACCCTCGGCGACTTCGCGCGGGTGGCGACCCGGCCCAAGGCCGTGATCGTGGCCCTGGTCGCGCAGGTGCTGGTCCTGCCGGCGGTCTGTTTCGGGCTGGTGGTGCTGTTCGGGCTGGAGCCGCTGCTGGCCGTCGGGATGATGCTGCTCGCCGCCTCGCCCGGCGGGACGACGGCCAACCTCTACAGCCACCTGTTCGGCGGTGACGTGGCGCTGAACATCAGTCTCACGGCCGTCAACTCGGTGCTGGCCGCCTTCACGCTGCCCGTGGTGGTCAACCTGTCGCTGAACCACTTCCTCGGCGACGGGCAGGACATCGGCCTGCAGGCGGACAAGGTGGTGCAGGTCTTCGCCATCGTCCTGGTGCCGGTCGCGATCGGCATGCTCGTACGGCGGCTCAGCGTGCGGTTCGCCGACCGGATGGACAAGCCGGTCAGGATCCTGTCGGCGGTCGTGCTCGCCGCGGTGATCATCGGGGCGATCATCCAGGAGCGGGAGCGGCTCGGCGGCTACATCGCCGCCGTCGGGCTGGTGGCGTTGCTGTTCAGCGCGATCAGCCTGGCCGTGGGCTACTGGCTGCCGCGGCTGTTCAAGGTGGAGCGGCGGCAGGCGATCGCGTCCGGCATGGAGATCGGCATCCACAACAGCACCCTCGCCATCACGATCGCGCTGAGCCCCTCACTGCTGGGCAACTCGACGATGGCGGTGCCGCCCGCCGTCTACGGGGTGCTGATGTTCGGCACCACGCTGGTCTTCGGCTATCTCGTGCGCCGCCGCGCCGGCGTCGCCGAACCCGGCGAGCGGCAGCCGCAGAACCTCCGGTGAGGGTCACCGGTTACGGGCGTCCCAGGCGGCCAGGATGGCCGCCTCCTTGTCAGGGCCGAGGCTGTGGCGGATCACCGTGCCGCCCCCCGGATCGGCTCAGGCATGCACGGAGAGCTGAGACGGCACCGGCGGCAGCACGTGGACCCTCGCCTCGCCGATGTCGAAGTAGAGTCCCACCAGCTTCAGCCGGCCCGCGCGGACCTGGTCGTCGACCTTCCGGTAGGTGCGCAGGTTGTCCAGTTGCTGCTGCACGTTCACCCGGCACAGCAGGTCGAGCGCGTCGTCGCCGAGCCGGTCGCCCGCGGTCTCGATGAACCTGGCCAGGCTGTGGTTGCCGTGGCGCAGCCAGCGCCGCATCGCCGGCAGGCCGCCCGCCATCACCCCGCCGCTCAGCAGCCCCGCCATCGCGCCGCAGCCGGAGTGGCCGCACACCGTGATCGTGTGCACGCCCAGCACCTGTGTCGCGTACTCGATCGCGGCCCCCATCGAGTCGTCGTGCGGCTCGCAGTCGCGGCGCGGCACCAGGTTGCCGATGTTGCGCACGGTGAACAGGTCACCCGGGCCGCTCGCGGTGATCAGGCTCGGCACGATCCGCGAGTCCGCGCAGGTGATGAACAGGTGCGTGGGCTGCTGCCCGCGCGCCAGCTCGGTGAAGATGGGCCGCACCAGCGGCGCCGTACGCCGGTGGAACTCCCGCGCGCCCTCGGTGAGCAGGCAGTCGTCCTGGGCGGCCGGACCGTGAGACGCCGGCCGGCGCGCGGCGCGGCGGCGGCGGTACGCCCACGGCAGCCACGACCGGTCGGGCCCGTGCGACGGGGTCTTGGCCGGGTATACGCGCACCCCGCTGGCCGCCATCGCGTACCACTCGTCGTGGAGCTCGTCGATGTCGACCGTGCCGCCGAGCCGCTCGTGGTCCAGCCGCCAGGCGTGGATGGCCTCGAAGGCGGCGTTGTCCATGAAGTCGATGTTCAGCTCCAGGTCCACGGCCGCCCTGTCGGGGATGGCGCGCAGTTCCTGCGTCAGCCGGGGCACCCCGAGGAACGTGAGCGAGCCGGAGATCGTCGCGTGGTAACGCCCGTCGGGCCGGCGCCGCGTCCGCACCGTCACCCACGTCAGGCGGCGCAGCGCCATCAGCGCCGCCAGCGCCAGCCCGGCCAGCACCCCCTCGGCCAGCCCCAGCAGGATCACCGTGGCCATCGTCACGACGTAGACCGGCACCTCGCCGTGGCCGTGCACCTTGCGGATGTGGCCCAGGTTCACCATCTGCACGCCGATGAACACCAGCAGCGCCGCCAGCGCCTCCATCGGGATCAGCTGGATCGTCCACCCGAACCCGATCGCGAACACCAGCACCCACACCCCGTGCAGGATCGTCGAGGCCCGGCTGCGGGCGCCCGCCCGCGCGTTGGCGGTGCTGCGTACGATCACGCCCGCCACCGGCAGGCCGCCCAGCGCCCCCGTCACCATGTTGGCCACGCCCTGCCCGGTGAGCTCCCGGTCCAGGTCGGCGCGCGGCCCGGTGTGCATGCCGTCGACCGCCACCGAGCACAGCAGCGACTCCACCCCGGCCAGCAGCGCCACCAGCAGCACCGCCGCCATGATCAGATGCCCGTCGCCCTGCGGCAGCACCGGGAACGTCCACGCGGTGAACGCGCCGGACAGGTCGACGCGGGTGACGTCCCACCCGAAGATCCACGCGGTGAGCGCGGCGGCCATCAGCGCGGCCAGCGGCGCCGGCACCGTCCTGACCCGCTGGGGCAGCCGCACCCAGACCGCGAGCACCGCGATCGTCAGCAGCCCCACCGCGATCTTGTGGCCGTGCAGCTCCGCGAGCTGGCCGGGCAGCTCGATCAGGTTGGCCAGCGCCGAACGCTGCGGGCTGCCGCCGAGCACCACGTGCAGCTGCGACAGCGCGATCACCACGCCCACCCCGGCCAGCATGCCGTGGATCACCGCGGGGGAGACCGCCAGCGCCGCCCTGGCCGCCCGGAACACCCCGAGCACGAGCTGCACCGCCCCCGCCAGCAAGGTGATCATGCAGGTGGCCCGCCAGCCGTAGGTCTGCACCAGATCGGCCACCACCAGCGACAGGCCGGCCGCCGGGCCGCTCACCTGGACGGCGGAGCCGCCCAGCGCCCCCACGACCACGCCGCCCACCACGGCCGCTATCAGTCCCGCGGCCAGCGGGGCGCCCGACGCCATCGCGATGCCCAGAGAGAGGGGGACCGCGACGAGGAACACCACGATCGAGGCGGGCACGTCATGACGGAGCGTGGTCGAAAAACTACTCTTCGTGAGGCGGGCCATGCGCAGAACCCTAGCGGGAGGAGCCTCCTGCGGAGGCTCCCGCGTGCGGCTTTACGGATTCCTGCCCCGGCGAACGCCGGCGGTCAGCGGTAGTAGTCGGGGAACTCCTGCTCGGGAGTGGTGCGCCGGTTGCCGTTGCGGGCGTCGGCCACGCCGTACGCGTCCGCGCCGTACCCGGTGCCGGCCGGGGGCGCCGGCCAGGCCGGCTGGGAGACGGCCGGGCTGGTGAAGTCGCCGGTCTCGTACGCCATCGTCTGCGGCGCTGGAGCGGTCAGGGGCGCGGACAGCACGTCGTCGTACGCCGGGACGGGCCTGGCGGACGCGGCCGGGGCGCTCGCGGGGGAGGGGCCACTCAGCGGGTCGGAGTCGTCGGCCACAGCCCAGCCCGCGCGCACCTCGTAGGAGGAACGGTACGGCTGCTGCTCCTGGAAGCCCGGCCACGAGCCGCTCTGGGAGGCGGGCGCCGGATCGTCGAGGATGTCGGGGGAGGCGGTGGGCCAGCCCCCGGACGCGGTCGCGGCGGGCTGGGCGGGCCAGGAGCCGCTCTGGCGGCCGGTGGAGGCGGCGGCCCCCCCGTTGTAGGCGGGGAACGGGTCGCTCGTCGGCGCGCCGCTGATCGGGGCGGCGGGCACGGCGGGGAAGGAGCCGCTGGAGGCGGGGTCGACCGCGGCGGGCGTCACCGGGTAGGAGCCGCCGGAGGGCTGCTGGGACGAGCCCTGGGCGGGGAAGGAACCGGTGGTCCGCAGCGGGTCGGGGCGCGAGGAGGGCACCGGCTGGGCGCCCGCGCCGAGGATGCTCATCACGTCGGACGTCGGCGCGGCGAACGTGACCGTGCGCTGGTCGGCCAGGTCGGAGGCGGACGGGGCGGGACGCTGCCGCACCGGCTCGACCAGGTCGGCCAGGCCGCTGGAGGCGGCCGCGGGAGCGGGGCTCGGCGCCTTCGCCGGCCGCTGGGGCAGCGGGCCCTGCACGGTGGTCGCGTCGGGGTCGACGGGGGCGGGCCGGGGACGGCGCGGGGCGGGGCGCTGGGCGGAGCGCCCGGCGTCGGAGGGACGATCCGCGGCGGCCGGTTCGCGTCCGGCCGGCCGGGACGCCGCCTTGCGGGCCGCGACCGTGCCTCCGGCGCCGAAGCCGCCCTCCTCCGCGTCGCTGCGGATGCTGGCCCAGAACTCCTCGTCGTCCTCGTCGGAGCGCGGGTTGCCCCACTCGTCGACGCCCCGTTTGCCGCGCTGGCCGGTGCGGACCGGCCTGGGCTTCGGCTCGTCGATCGGGCTGAAGTCAGGGCTGAACTTGGTCATCTTCGGCTCGTGGGCGGCGAACTCGTCCGTCGAGCGGGTCTTCGTCCGCTCCTCCTTCTCGGCCATCTCCTTCAGCCGTTCGGGAGGAAGCGAGCTCTCCCGGCGGTTCATCGAACGCATGCCCAGTGCCACGACGCCAAGCACGAGGAGCACAACAGCGACCAAGCTCACTACGACCGCAGTCATTGCACCACCCTCAAAGCCATGGCCTGCCTTCGGCACCGGTGAGATCGCGCGGCCATCGACGCGACCTGCCCCCTTTGATCACCAGCACCTAACAATTGGATCTGATTCTGTCGGACCACGACGAGCGTTGTCACACCCTAAGTGAAGAATTGGTAACCAGAACTACGTTCCGTGCCGTCCCGCTCACTCGATGTTCACCGCCGTCAGCCGGCCGCGGGCGATGGTGAGATCCGCGATCCTTCTCAGGACCTCGGAGAGAGCGGCGTCCTCCTGCGCCTCGACCTCCCCCTTCAGCGTGTAGACGCTGAAGCGGTAGGCGCCCTCGGGCGCGCAGGGAGGGTCGTAGCCCGCCTTGCCGCTGGTCACCTTGGCCTGCCCGGAACCCTCGGGAGGGCTCTCGGAGGCGTTGGGGCCCAGCTCGGTCATGGAGGCGGGGATGTTGTAGAGCACCCAGTAGACGCCGGACGACTCGGCGGAGTTGGAGTCGGCGACGATCGCGACCGTCTCCGCCTCCTCCAGAGGCCGGCTCGACCAGCGCAGCGGCGGACTGCCCTGGTCGCCCTTGCACGAGAACTGCCGCGGCAGCGGCCTGCCCTCGCGCAGATCCGGGCTGGAGACGTTGATCCGGGCGATCTCCTCCGCCTCCGACGTGCCGATGATGGCGCCGCATCCGGACACGACGAGCGCGGACGCCACCGCCGTCACAAGGACGGCCGCACGTCGCACGCGTCTCGTTCCGTTACACAGCCCCACGTCGAACGATGCTACGCGCGTTGCGGCCATGGGCCGACCGTTTCGAGAGGGTCGGTCGACGGTAAAGCCCGGGACATCCGCCAGAATCGGAGCCATGGACCGGGTGCGGGCGGACACGGACGTGAGTTTCGCCATCCTCGGTCCGCTGGAGGCGCGGCGAGACGGCGAGCCCGTGGAGATCGCGGGACAACGCCTCCGCACCCTGCTCGGCCTGCTGGTTCTCGACGCCGGCCGCACCGTGCCGGTGGACCGGCTGATCTCCGGGATTTGGGACGACCGGGTGCCGTCCGGGGTGGGCAACGCGTTGCAGGCGCTCGTTTCCCGGCTGCGGGCGGCGCTCGGAAAAAACTCCGCGAGCCGGCTCGTCGTCGCCGAGCCGGCCGGCTACCGGCTCTC
>NZ_JAPNNL010000056.1 GCF_027620315.1 Nonomuraea corallina
CGGCCTGAAGTGGGCGCAGTGCATGCGCGAGAACGGCGTCGACGTGCCCGACCCCAAGCCGGGCGAGGGCATACGGATGACGCTGGGCCCCGGCACCGAGAAGAAGCTGGAGCAGGCCCAGAAGGCGTGCGAGCAGTGGCAGCCGCCCGCCGGCGGGCGCCCGCGCGCCGAGAGCGACGGCGAGCTGCGCGAGATCGCCGCCTGCATGCGGCGAAACGGCGTGGAGGACTTCCCCGACCCCGAGGGAGGCAGGGTCCACATCACCAAGGACGTCGGCGACGACCCCGACTTCGAAGCCGCGCAGCGGACGTGCCAGAAGGACAAGCCGGGTCCGGGAAGCAAGTGATGGACGCGGCCATGCTCGACGGGGAGGCGCCGGGGACGGCCTCGCCCGGGCCGCGACGCCGCCGGCGGGTCTGGCCGGCGGGCGCCACCGTGCTGGCGACCGTGCTGGCCACCGTGACGGCCGGCGCGGTGGCCGCCGCCGGTCTCGGCCTGCTCGACAGGACCCCGGCCGGGCGGCCCGCCGCCGCGCTGCCCCCGGCGACCACGACGATCACCGAGGAGACCCTGCTGGACACGCTGGAGGCCGACGGCGAGCTGGCCTACGGCCCGGCCACCTCGGCCGTCAACCGCCTGCGCGGCACCGTCACCTGGCTGCCCGCCAGCGGGGACGTGATCACCCGTGGCGAGCCGCTCTACAAGGTCGACGACGATCCGGTGGTGCTCCTGTACGGGGGCGCGCCCGCGTACCGGGACCTTCGGCCCGGCGTGACGGGCCGCGACGTGAAGAACCTGGAACGCAACCTGGCCGAGCTCGGCTACGACGGGTTCACCGCCGACGACGCCTACACCTGGGCCACGGCGCGGGCCGTCATGGCGTGGCAGGACGACCTCGGCCTGCCGGAGACCGGGGTGGTCGAGCTGGGCCGGGTGGTGTTCGTCGACGGCAGGGTGCGGGTGGACACGCTGACCGCCGAGCTCGGCGGGCCCGCCGCGCCCGGCCAGAAGGTGCTCGGCCACACCGGCACCGCCAAGGTCGTCACCGTCCGGCTGGACGCCGAGGACCAGCGGCTGGCGAAGGAGGGCGCCGAGGTGACGGTCACGCTGCCCGGCGGCGCGGCGGTCACGGGCCGCGTCACCGAGGTCGCCACCGTGATCGTTCCCGGCGAGGGCGGTCAGGAGCCCGAGACCAAGGTCGAGGCGCTCGTCTCGCTCACCGGCAAGAAGGCGGCGGGCCTCGACCAGGCGGCGGTGGACGTGGCGTTCACCGCCGACGAACGCGAGAACGTGCTCACCGTCCCGGTCACCGCCCTGGTGGCGCTGGGCGAGGGCGGGTTCGGCGTGGAGGTCGTCGAGGGCGACGCCACCCGGTACGTCCCGGTCGAGACCGGGCTGTTCTCCGGCGGCCGGGTGGAGATCACCGGCGCGGGCCTGGCCGAGGGCATGACGGTGGGGACGGCGAAATGATCGAACTGTCGCACGTGAGCAAGGTCCACCCGGGCGGCGTCGCCGCGCTGTCGGACGTGTCGCTGGCGATCGGCCGCGGCGAGATGGTGGCCATCGCCGGCCCGTCCGGGTCCGGCAAGTCGACCATGCTCAACATCATCGGCACGCTCGACCGGCCCACGTCGGGGACGGTCGAGATCGACGGGTACGACGTCGCGACACTGCCGGACAACCGGCTGTCGGCGCTGCGGGGGACCAGGATCGGGTTCGTGTTCCAGCAGTTCCACCTGGCCGCGAACGTCCCCGCGCTCGACAACGTGGCCGACGGCCTGCTCTACAGCGGCCTGCCGCCCGCCGGGCGGCGCCGCCTGGCGCGGGCCGCGCTGGAGCGGGTGGGGCTCGGCCACCGCCTGGACCACGAGCCGCACGAGCTGTCCGGCGGGGAGCGGCAGCGGGTGGCCATCGCCAGGGCCGTGGCGGGCGACCCGCCGCTGCTCCTGGCCGACGAGCCGACCGGCGCGCTCGACTCGGTGTCCGGCGCCGGGGTGATGGACCTCCTGCGCGGGCTGCACGCCTCCGGCACGACCGTACTGATCATCACGCACGACCGGGAGATCGCCGCGACGCTGCCCCGCCAGGTGCGGATGCGGGACGGCCGGATCGTCGCCGACCTCGTCGGGGCGGCGTGATGGCCCGCCAGGATCTCGCCCCGCCCCGGCTGCGCCCGGCCGACGTCCTCAGGGTCGGCGCGGTGGGGCTGCGCACCCGCCCGGCGCGGGCGTTCCTGTCGGCGCTCGGCATCGCCATCGGCATCGCGGCGATGGTCGGCGTGGTCGGCATCTCCTCCTCGTCCGGCGCCGAGCTGGACCGGCAGCTGTCCGCGCTGGGCACCAACCTGCTGACCGTCTCGAACGGGCAGACCCTCACCGGCGAGACGGCCACGATGCCGCTGGAGGCCGAGGCGATGATCGAACGCATCGGCCCGGTGCTGTCGGTGTCGTCGATCGGGGCGGCCTCCGACGCCAAGGTGTACCGGAGCGAGGCGGTCCCGGAGGCGCAGACCGGCGGCATCACCGCCTACGCCGCCCGGCTCGACCTGCTCGACGCGGTGGGGGCGACGCTACGCGACGGCGCCTGGCTCAACGCGGCCACGCAGGTCTACCCGGCCGTGGTGCTCGGCTCGACGGCGGCGGAACGGCTCGGCGTCGGCGCGGCCGGACCCGGCACGCAGGTGCTGATCGGCGGGGAGCGGTTCACCGTCACCGGCGTCCTGGAGCCGGTCGCGCTCGCCGCGGAGCTGGACACCGCCGCCCTGGTCGGCTGGCCCGTCGCGGAGGAACGACTGGGCTTCGACGGCCACCCCACCGTCCTCTACACCCGGGCGGACGAACGGCACCTGGAGGCGGTACGGGACGTGCTGGCCGCCACCGGCAACCCGGAGGCGCCCAACGAGGTCGACGTCTCCCGCCCGTCGGACGCGCTGGCCGCCAAGCAGGCCACCGACCAGGCGTTCACCGGCCTGCTGCTGGGCGTCGGCGCGGTGGCGCTGATCGTCGGCGGGGTCGGGGTGGCCAACACCATGGTCATCTCGGTGCTGGAGCGGCGGGCCGAGATCGGGCTGCGCCGCTCGCTGGGCGCCACCCGGGGGCAGATCCGCGTCCAGTTCCTCGCCGAGTCGCTGCTGCTGTCGGCGATCGGCGGGGTGGGCGGCGTGTGCGCGGGAACGGCCGTCACGGTCGGCTACGCCGCGTACGAGGAGTGGCCGTCCGTGATCCCCGCCGAGGCCACGGCGGGCGGCCTGGCCGCGACGCTGGTCATCGGCGCGGTGGCCGGCCTCTACCCGGCGGTCCGCGCCGCCCGCCTCTCCCCGACCGAGGCCCTGGCGGCACACTGACGGCACGCCGGTGGTTTCACCGCAGCAGCGTCCAGACCCGCTCCGGCGTCAGCGGCGTGTCGGTGACCCGGCCGGCGATCTCCGGCAGGGCGGCGGCCACCGCGTTCCCGATGGCGGCGGGCGGGCCGATCGTGCCCGCCTCGCCCGCGCCCTTCATCCCGCCCGGCGTCACCGCCGAGGGCGTCACCAGCGACGCGACCACGATGTCCGGCACCTCCCGCGCGGTCGGCGGGAGGTAGTCGGCGACCGGCTGCCCGTCCTCGGAGTAGACGACCTCCTCGGTCAGCGCCATGCCGATGCCCTGCGCCACCCCACCCCTGATCTGACCTTCGACGATCTCCGGGTTCAGCAGCACCCCGGCGTCGTTGACCACCCAGTAGCCCTCCACCTCGACCGCCCCCGTGTCCACATCCACGGCGACCGCCGCCGCCTGCGCGCCGTAGGCGTAGGTGTAGTCCGACGGGTCGTACACGGCCCGCTCCTCCAGTCCCGGCGTCTCCCCCTCGGGCAGGTCCCAGCCCCGCCACGCCGACGTGGCCAGCTCACGCAGCGGCAGCGACGCCCGCGGGTCGCCCTTCACCCGCACGTCGCCGCCGACCAGTTCCAGGTCGCCGGGGGAGGCCTCCAGCCGGTGCGCGGCCAGCGTCAGCAGCTTGGCGCGCAGCTGGTCGGCGGCCCGCGTCAGCGCCGCCCCGCCGACCGCCGCCGCCCGGCTGGCGATGGACCCGATCGGCGAGTACGGGGTGGACGCGGTGTCGCCCAGCGTCACCCGTACCCGGTCGATCGGCACCCCGAGCCGGTCGGCGGCGATCTGCGCGAACACCGTCTCGATGCCCTGGCCGATCCCGGCGAGCCCGGAGGCGACCACCACCGACCCGTCCGGCTCCATCCGCAGCCGCGCCGACTCGAACCCGCCGCTCATGATGCCGGCCGCCTTCATCGCCGCCGACGCGCCCAGGCCGGTGATCTCCACATGGCAGGAGTAGCCGACGCCGCGGCGGCGGCCGTCGTCGCGCACCGGCGGCGACACCAGGTCCCGCAGCGTGCGCAGCGCGCGAGGGTAGTCGCCCGAGTCGTACGTCTGCCAGACCCGGTTCCCGCACGGCAGGTCCTCCGGCGTGAGCAGGTTGCGCAGCCGCAGCTCCACCGGGTCGGCGCCGAGCCTGCGGGCCGCCTCGTCCACCAGCCGCTCCCGCGTCCAGGCCGCCTCCGGCTGGCCGTAGCCGCGGTACGAGCCGGTCGGCGTGGTCGTGGTCACCACGCCGCGCACCCGCGCCCCCGCCTGGTCGAACCGGTACGGCCCCGGCAGCATCATCGCCGTCACCGCGAACGGCCCCGGGCCCACGTTCGACGGGTGCGCGCCCAGGTCGCCGGCGATGTCGGCGTGCAGCGCCACGAACCGCCCGCCGGAGTCCAGCGCCAGCCGCCCCCGGTGCACCGCGGCCCGCGACGGCAGCGTGGCCACCAGCCGGTCGCCGGGCGACTCGGCCCAGCTCACCGGACGGCCCAGGCGCATCGCGGCCAGGCACACCAGCAGCTCGTCCGGGTAGACGTGCTCCTTGCCGCCGAACCCGCCGCCGACGTCCGCGCCGATCACCCGTACCCGGTCGTGCGACAGCCCGAGCGCGTCCGCCGCGTGCTCGCGCGCCTGGTGGGCGGCCTGCGTGGACAGCCGGATCGTCAGCTCCGCGCCGTCGTAGGCGGCCACCACGCCGCGCGTCTCCATCGGGTACGGGGAGACCCTGCCGAACGTGAACGTCAGGTCGACCACCAGGTCGGCGCCCGCGATGGCGGCCTCGCAGTCGTCGCCCAGCGCGAAGTCGGCGGCGACGTTGGCGCCCCACTCCGGGTAGAGGAGCGGCGCGCCGGCGGCCAGCGCCCGCTCCACCCCGACCACGGCGGGCAGTGCGGTGAAGTCCAGGTCCACCAGGCCGGCCGCGTCCTCGGCGGCCTCGGGGGTGGCGGCCACGACGAGCGCGACCGGCTGCCCCGCGTAGCGGACCGTCTCGTCCAGCACGGGGTAGGAGTCGACCAGCTGGCCGGGCGCCAGCCCCGCGCAGGGGAGCCGGAGCCCGGCCGCGTCCGCCGGGGTGATGACGTCGAGCACCCCGGCCGAGGCGCGCGCCGCCCCGGCGTCGCACCTGGTCAGCCGCCCGTGCGCGACCGGGCTGCGCATCACGGCCGCGTACGCCGTGCCGGGCAGCCTGGTCGCGCCGACGTACCGGCCGCGGCCCGCCAGCAGCCGGGCGTCCTCGACCCGGGGAGTCCGAGATCCTACGTACCCGCTGTCAGCCATGACCTCGATTCTGATCGGCCTCGCCCGTCCCGTCCACGAGCAGTGTCTCCCCGATCCAGCCGCCGGGGCCGCACCCCGGCGGGATGGCGAACACCGCCGAGCCGATCGCGGTGACCCACGCGTTGAGCAGGTCGCCCTGGTCCAGCCGCCGCTGCACCGGGACGAACTGCTGGTCCACGTCCGCCTGGTAGGAGGCGAACAGCAGCCCCGAGTCGGGAGTGCCGTCCCGGGCCAGGCCGTCGTCGTAGTTGTACGGGCGGCGCAGGATGCGGGCGCCGGGATCGTCCACCCGGGCCCGTCTGATGTGCGCGTACTCGGAGATGACGGGGAAGCCGAGCCGGTTGAGCCGGCCGAAGTCGGGCTCGTCGTGCTCGGCCGTCCCGGTGAGCGGCGCGCCGTCGCTCAGCCTGCGGCCGATGGTGAACTCCCTGCCGGTCCTGTCCAGCTCGTCCCATGACTCCAGGTCCATGCGGATCCGGCGCAGCACCAGCGTGGTGCCGCCGCGCAGCGGGCCCTGGCCGAGCCAGACCGCGCGGTCCAGGTCGGTGGGGTTGACCGTGCCGTCGAGCTGGCCCATCAGGTTGCGCTGGGTGGAGCCGTCGGGCTGGACGTGCGCGGCGCGGCGGAACCCGCGCTGCGTCCAGCGCACCCGGGCGAACGCGCGCGCGTCCTTGACCAGCATCCGCAGCGCGTGCGCGACGGTCAGCGGATCGTCGGCGCAGATCTGCGCCAGCAGGTCGCCGCCGGACCAGCGGTCCTGCAGTTTGTCGGTCTCGAACGCGGGCAACTGCCGGACCGGCGACTCCACCCCGGCCGCCTCGAACAGGCCGGGACCGAACCCGAACGTGACCGTCAGCCTGGCGGGGGAGACGGCCAGTTCCGGCTCGGTGTCGGCGAGCGCGCCCCGGCCCTGGGCGAGCCGGCGCGCGTCGTCGGTCAGCAGCCGCATGAGCCGGCTGATCGGCTCCAGGCCGGTGCCCGGCTTGAGGTCGAACGCGACGAACACGGCGTACGCCTGCGGGGTGGTGGCGACCCCGGCCTGGTGGACGCCGTGGAACGGCTCGACGGCGGCGCCGGACGGGTCCGGAGGGGCGGAGGCGCCGGCGGTCTCCACCGCACCCGCCACTGTGCCGGCCACCGTGCCCGCCGCTGTGACGGCGCCGGCCATGAACAATCCCCGGCGCGAGATCCCGGACGCGCCCATCAGTGGTCCATGCCGGGCTGGTAGTCCTCCTTCGCCCCGGCGAAGTCCTTGCCGACGGCGGTGAACTCCAGCGTGGCCCCGCCCTCGACCGTGAGCGTGAACGGGATCTCCGCGCCGGGCCGCACCTCTTCCTCGACGCCCATCAGCATGATGTGGTCGCCGCCGGGCTTGAGCTCGTGGCTGCCGCGCGCCGGGACGACGAACCCGCCGTCCTTCGGCTGCATGATCATCTTGTTGTCGGACTCGACCACCTCGTGCAGCTCGATCCTCGGCGACAGCGGCGAGGCGGCACCGGTGACGGTGATCGGGCTGTCGGTGTGGTTGACGAGGGTGCCGAACGCGGCGGTCATCCCCTTCTCCACCGCCTTCACCCAGGGGTCGGTGATGGTCAGCGCCCGGGCGGGGACGGCGGCCTGGGCGCTCGCGCCCGGGGCGGGGTCGGCGGCGGGCGTGGTGGCGGGCGTGGTGGCGGGCGTGGTGGCGCCGCAGCCGGCGAGGAGCACCGCGGCGGCGGCGAACAGGGTGGTACGGATCTTCATGGCATGCCTTCCTGCGCCCGCGGCGGCTGCCGGGGGCGTCGGTCATCGGAAAAGGATCAGCGGTTTCCGATGACCGCGGGCGGCCCGCGACCGGTGACGGCGTGCCGGAGGATCGCCGAGCGCAGCACCGGCGGCTCGGCGTAGGGCAGCGACAGGAACGGCGTCGCCGGGACCGGCAGCAGCACGGCGACGAGCCGCGCGGCCAGGCGGCGCAGCAGCCCCCAGAGCGCGGCCTCCCCACGGGCCAGCCAGAGCGCGGTCAGCGCGACCGCCCAGCCGTGGGCGACGAGCATCCCCAGCTCCGGCACCAGCCCGGACGACGGGTGCGCCGCGTGCGCGACCGACTCGGCGGGGGAGCCGGCGTGGGAGAGCGAGAACAGCAGGTGGAGGACGAGCTGCAGCCCGCCCAGCAGCGTCAGGATCGCCCGCGGGCCCCGCTCCCGCCCAGCGGACAGGTACGCGCCACCGGCGGCCACGAAGAACCCGGCCACCATGGCGGGCCCCCGCACACTCCCGCCCGCGAAGACGTGAGCCACCATGCCCAGACCCAGGCACACCACGGCGAAGGCCGCGGTGCGGAGGAGGCGGAAGGACAAACTGGACGGCACGATGCGGCCATAATCGCACACGACCCCCTCGCCCTCTCCGCGGAGTCGGAGCCCCGAATCGGCCGCAGGGGTTGCCGGTCGAGGTGCCCTGGTCCGAAACTCATACCTCCCGGTTACTAGCCGAAAGGCGCACTATGGTACGTACCTCGGTAAGGGAGGCGCGTGGTGGATCAGGACCTGCCCGGCGGCGCGCGGCTCATCGTGGGAGTGGACGAGACCCCGGCAGCGCGCTGGGCGCTGGCCTGGGCCATCGGCACGGCCAGGCTGCGGCGCATGGCCCTCGTCGCGGTTCACGTCAGCAGGGCGCCGGTGCACCCGTTCCCCGAGGCGCTGCCCGTGCAGCACGCCATCCGCTCGGGTGAGGAGGCCCGCTGCAACGAGCTGATCGCCGGCGTGTTCGACGACGTGGCCGGCGGGCTCCCCGAGGACCTGTGCACGGTCATGGTGTCCAGGGTCGGCGATCCCGGTTACCACCTCGTCGACCTGGCCCGCGAGGGCGACCTGCTGGTGCTCGGCCGCAGCCGGCGCGGCCTGTTCAGCCGCATCTTCCTGCCCTCGACCAGCATGTACTGCGCGCGTCACGCCAAGACGACGGTGGTGATCGTGCAGCAGCCCACGCCGCCGGACGCCCCGGAGCTGTCAGAGGAGGATCGTACGCGCCGGTTCCGGAGCCGCGGGCACGACTGACGCGCGCAGCAGGCGCAGACCGGCGGGCACGGCCTCCTCGTGGATCGCGCCGTAGCCGATCACCAGCCCCAACTGCGCCGGGGTCTCCCCGCAGTACGCCTCCAGCCGCTCGACGCGCAGCCCGTCGCGCTCCCGTACCGACAGCCCAGGCGCGAGCCGCGCGCACAGGTGCAGGCCCGCGGCGGACGGGACGGGGCGCAGCCGGTCGTCCCGCGCCAGGGCGTCGGCGATCATCGCGTGCCGCGCCGCGTAGACCCGGGTGGCCTTCCTGATGTGCCGGGCGAGCAGGCCCTCGTCGATGAAGCGGGCCAGCGCCGCCTGCGTCGGCAGTTCGCCGTGCCAGTCCGCCAGCCGCTTGGCGGCGCGCAGCGCGGGGCCCAGCGAGGCCGGCGCGATGAGGAACCCGAGCCGGAGCATCGGCAGCAGCGTCTTGGAGAACGAGCCGACGTAGACGACCCGACCGGCCCGATCCAGGCTCTGCAGCGGCTCCAGCGGGCGGTCGCCGAAGCGGAACTCGCTGTCGTAGTCGTCCTCGATCACCACCGCCTGCCGCCGCTCCGCCCAGGCCAGCAGCGTGGCCCTGCGCGCCAGGGACATGGGCGTGCCCAGCGGGAACTGGTGCGACGGCGTCACGTAGACCAGCCGGGCCGCGTCCGGGATGGCCGTCACGTCGAGGCCCTCCCCGTCCACGGGCACGCCGATCACCCGTGCGCCGAGCGAACGGAACAGCTCCCTCGCCGGCGGGTAACCCGGCTCCTCGACGGCCACGCAGGCGCCCGGCTCGATCAGCACCCGGCCCACCAGGTCGAGCGCCTGCTGCGCGCCGCTGGTGATCAGCACGTCCGCGGCGCTCGCCCGTACGGAACGGCTGACGCCGAGGTGCCGGGCGATCGCCTCCCGCAGGCCCTCGTGCCCGGACGGGTCGCCGTACCCCGCGGGGGCGCGCCGCAGCTCACCGGCCACCAGCCTGCGCCAGGTGGCGATCGGGAACAGCCGGCGGTCGGGGACGCCCGCGCGGAAGTCGTACGGGACCGGGCCCGGCCGGGGCGCGGGCTCGGGGATCGTGGACCACACGGGCCGGGGGCGGACCACGCCCTTCGGCGCGGCCCGGCCGCGCACCGGCTCACCGGAGACGAAGGTGCCCGCGCCCGCGCGCCCGATCAGGAACCCGTCGGCGACCAGGCGGTCGTAGGCGACGGCGACCGTGTTCCTGGAGACCCGCAGGCGGTGGGCCAGCTCCCTGGTCGGCGGCAGCCGCTCGCCGGAGCGGAGCCGTCCGTCCAGGATGGCGTCGAGGAGCTGGCGGTAGATCTGCGCGGCCAGGTCACCGCGCCCGGTCAGGGAGACGTGCACGTCCATCTTGGCCCAATCACCTCGCAAAGAATTGGAGCTTATCTTGGGACAAGTCTGGATCTAGCGTGGCGGCATGACGGAACGAATGAATCTCGGCGCCCTCGCCGGTGACGCGTACAAGGCCATGGCGGGACTCGACCGGTTCGTGCGCGCCAGCACCCTGCCCGAGCCGCTGCTGGAACTGGTCCGGCTGCGGGCCAGCCAGATCAACGGCTGTGTCTACTGCGTGGACACGCACAGCGCCGACGCCAAGGCGGCAGGGGAGAGCGACGCCCGCCTGCACGCGGTGGCCGTCTGGCGTGAGGCGCCGTTCTTCACCGAGCAGGAGCGTGCCGCCCTGGCCTTCACCGAGGCCGCCACCCGGCTGTCCACCCACGACGTGACCGACGAGGTGTGGCGCCGGGCCGCGGACTGCTTCACCGAGCCGGAGCTGGCGGCGTTGATCGTGGCCGTGGCCACCATCAACGCCTGGAACCGGATGGGCGTCGCCACCCGGATGACGCCCGAGTCGTTCAAGCCGACCACCTGAACGGGCCGCCTGCACGGGCTGCATGAACGGGCTGCATGAACGGGCTGCTTGAACGGGCTGCTTGAACGGGCTACTTGAACGCGCGCAGCCGCAGGCTGTTGCTCACCACGAACACGCTGGAGAACGCCATCGCGGCCCCCGCGATCATCGGGTTGAGCAGCCCCATCGCGGCCAGCGGCAGCGCGGCCACGTTGTAGGCGAACGCCCAGAACAGGTTGCCCTTGATGGTGGCGAGCGTCCTGCGCGACAGGCGCAGGGCGTCGGCCGCCACCCGCAGGTCGCCGCGGACCAGCGTCAGGTCGGACGCCTGGATGGCCGCGTCGGTGCCGGTGCCCATGGCCAGCCCCAGGTCGGCCTGCGCGAGCGCGGCCGCGTCGTTGACCCCGTCGCCCACCATCGCCACGACCTTGCCCTGGCCCTGCAGCCGCTTGACCACGGCCACCTTGTCGGCGGGCAGCACCTCGGCGATCACCTCGTCGATGCCGACCTTGGCCGCGACGGTCCTGGCGACCGCCTCGTTGTCGCCGGTCAGCAGCACCGGCGTGAGCCCGAGCGCACGCAGCCGCTCGATGGCCTCCTTGCTGGTGGGCTTGACCACGTCGGCCACCACCAGCACGGCGCGCGCCTCGCCGTCCCAGCCGACCGCGACCGCGGTGTGCCCCTTGGCCTGCTCGTCGGCCAGCGCGCGCGCCAGGCCGGCGGGCAGGCGCTGGGACCACTCCTCCAGCAGCCGGGGCCGGCCGACCAGCACCGCGTGCCCGTCCACGACGCCCTGCACGCCGAGCCCTTCGACGTTGGCGAAGTCCTCCACCGTGGCGTCCGACCGCGCCTCCCGGGCGATCGCCTGGGCGATCGGGTGCTCGGAGGCGTGCTCCAGCGCGCCGGCGAGCCGGAGCACCTCCTCACGGCTCTCCCCCTCGGCCAGGTGAATCCCGACCAGGCTCATCTTGCCCTCGGTGACCGTGCCGGTCTTGTCCAGCACGATCGTGTCGACCTCGCGGGTGGACTCCAGCACCTCGGGACCCTTGATCAGGATGCCGAGCTGGGCGCCCCTGCCGGTGCCGACCAGCAGCGCCGTCGGCGTCGCCAGGCCCAGCGCGCACGGGCAGGCGATGATCAGCACCGCCACCGCCGCGGTGAACGCCGCTCCGGCGCCGTTGCCCGTACCGAGCCAGAACCCGAGCGTGCCCACGGCCAGCGCGATCACGATCGGCACGAACACGCCCGAGATGCGGTCGGCGAGCCGCTGCACCTGGGCCTTGCCCGTCTGGGCCTCCTCCACCAGCTTCGCCATCTGCGCGAGCTGGGTGTCGGCGCCGACCCGGGTGGCGCGGACGACCAGCCGGCCGCTCGCGTTCACCGTCGCGCCCGTCACCGCGTCGCCCGGCCCCACCTCGACCGGCACGGACTCTCCGGTCAGCATCGAGGCGTCCACGGCGGACGCGCCCTCCTCGACCACCCCGTCGGTGGCGATCTTCTCGCCCGGACGCACCACGAACCGGTCGCCGGCCTGCAACCGGCCGGTCGGCACCCGGCGGCCGTCGGCCAGCTCCACATCCTTGGCGCCCAGCTCCATCAGCGCGCGCAGCGCGGCCCCGGCCCGCCGCTTGGACCGCGTCTCGAAGTAGCGCCCCGCCAGGATGAACGCCGTCACCCCCGCCGCCGCCTCCAGATAGATGTTGCCGGCGCCGTCGCTGCGCTGGATCGTCAGCTCGAACGGGTGCGTCATGCCGGGCATCCCGGCCGTGCCGAAGAACAGCGCCCACAGCGACCAGCCGAACGCCGCGAGCGTGCCCATAGAGATCAGCGTGTCCATGGTGGCGGTGCCGTGACGCAGGTTGGCCCAGGCCGCCTTGTGGAACGGCCAGCCCGCGTACAGCACGACCGGCCCCGCCAGCGCCAGCGACAGCCACTGCCAGTAGCGGAACTGCAGTGCCGGGATCATGGCCATGGCCACCACCGGGACGCTCAGCACCACCGCGACGATCAGCCGGTCGCGCAGGCTGTTGTCCGGCTTCTCCCGCTCCTCATCGGGCTCGGGCCGCGTACGGGGCAGCTCGGCCGTGTAGCCGGCCTTCTCCACCTCCTGGACCAGCAGCAGCGGGTCCAGGTCGGCAGGGAAGCTGACCTTGGCCTTCTCGGTCGCGTAGTTGACGGTCGCCGTGACGCCGTCGAGCTTGTTGAGCTTGCGCTCGATCCGGTTCGCGCAGGAGGCGCAGGTCATGCCGCCGATCGAGAGCTCGACCGCGGTGCCGCGGTCCTCGGTGAGTGATGACATCACCTTTCTCCTCTCTGGCGTCAGTGGCCGTGCGGATCGGTCTCGGCGGTGAAGGCCGCGGTGCGGACCTTGCCGTCGTGCTTGAAGTCCAGGAACAGGCGGTAGGCGCCGGTGCTCGGCACCTCGGCGAAGAACGTGATCTCCGGGCCGGCCTTCCCGGTGTCGTCGGGATGGACGTGCAGGTAGGCGAGATCGCCGGCCCGCAACGCCACCAGGTGCCCGTAGGCGCCGAGGTAGGGCTGCAGATCCGTCACCGGCTCGCCGTCCTTGCTCACCCTGAGCGTCAGCCTGCTCGACCTGCCCGGCTCCAGCTTGCCCGCGAGACGCACCGTGTAGTCGCCCACCCGAGCCTCGTCATCCGCGTGCGGAAGCGCCTTCGGCCGGTAGTCGCCGGGCGCCTCCAGGTCGAGACCGAGCGTCAGCTTGCCGCCGCCGGTGGGCTTGAAGTCGGCGAAGGCGCGGTACGGGCCGGGCTCGGCGAACTCCGGCTCGGCGCGCCAGGTCCCGTCGTCGGCCATCTCCGGGTGGAGGTGCTGGAAACGGGTGAGGTCGCGGGAGGCGATGATGAGGTGGAGCTTCTTGTCGTGCTCCACGTCGTAGGCGGTCACCGGCTTGCCGTCGGGGCCCTCGATGGTGAAACGGAAGTCGCCGGGGTCGTCGGTGGCGACCCGGGTGAAGGTGTAGCCGCTCTGGGACACTTGAAGCCCCCCGGGGGTATCCGTGGCGCCTGAGTGTGCGCCGTCGCCGTGACCGTCCTGGTCGTCGGTGTGATCGTCGGTCTTCGCCTCGCCCGCGTGCCCGTCGGCTTCCGCTTCGGCTGTCGCGTGAGTGTCGGCCTGCGGCGAGTCCGTGGTGTGGGCCGGGCCGGTCTCGCCGCGGGCGGTGGCGTGGCCGGTCGGGCCCGGGGCAGGCCCGACCTGGCCCACCGCGCTGCCGGCGCCCAGCGCGGCGGCGAAGACGACCGCGAGCGCCACGCCGTAGAGACCCAACCGGCCTGCCGTGTTCATGACGAGCCGACCAGTTCGTAACCGGCCTCCTCGACCGCGCCGCTGATCTTCTCCTGGTCGACAGGGCCGTCACTGACCACGGTCAACCGGCCGCTCTTGAGCTCGACCTCGACCGACGTCACCCCGGCCACCTCGCCGACCTCCTCCTTGACGGAGCTCACGCAGTGGCCGCAGGTCATGCCCTTGACGGTGTAGGTGGAGGTGGTCATCGCTGCTCCTTCATATGCTCGTACAGAGTGCTCGCTATCAACTCTAACACCGTACCCCCCTAGGGTATTCCCGGTCTCCGAGCCTCATACCCTTGGGGGGTATGTCGAGGACCATATGTACCACTAGGGGGTATGTCAACAGTCGGACCGGCGTGTTCCTTGAACAATCCGTACATCTGGCCCGTGCAAACACAGGGACCGCAGCCATCCCTTGCTAGGCTGCAAAGCATTCCGTTGGGTCTCGCCCCCGCGGGTGAGACCGTCGAAGAAGTGGGGTCACACAGTGAAGAAGCTGCTTGTTCTGGCGCTGGTCGCCCTTGGGGGGCTGCTGATCTGGCGCAAGGTGCAGGCCGACCGCGCGGAGCTCGATCTCTGGACCGAGGCGACCGGCGGCGAGAACTAACCGACCGGCGAGGCGATGAGTGACATCGTCCCCATCAAGCTGGTGTGCCTGGACCTGGCAGGCACCACGGTCGGCGACATCGCCACGGTGGAACGCGCGGTCGCCGAGGCGATCGCCACCCAGGGCATAGTCCCCGGGACCGGAGCGTACGCACGTGCCATGGTGCACGTGCACCGGTCCCGGGGACAACCCGAGATCGACATTTTCCGCGGCCTCTTCCCCGACAACGAGGCCCGGGCGCAGGCCGCCAACCTGACCTTCGAGCGTGCCTACGAAGGCGCCCTCGAACGGTCCGGCCTCACCCCCGCCCCCGGCGTCCTCGAGGTCCTCGACAAGCTCCGCGGCTCCGACATCAGGCTCGCCCTGCTCACCGGCTTCAGCCGCACCACGCTCGGCCGCGTGCTCGGCATCCTCGGCTGGCACGACAAGATCGACCTCGCCATCAGCCCCGAGGACGCGGGCGGCCGCGGCCGCCCCTGGCCCGACATGGTCCTGCACGCCGTCCTCCGCCTCGGCATCCCCGACGTCCGCCAGGTAGCGGTCGCCGGCGACTCCGAGAGCCACATGCTGGCCGGCCGCCGAGCCGGCGCCGCCCTCGTCACCGGCATCCTCACCACCAGCGGCCACAGCCGCGAACGCCTCCTCCAAGGCGGAGCCACCCACATCCTGCGATCCCTCGACGACCTGCCCGAGCTCATCCTCAGCGACGACCTGGGGAGCGCGCGGACACCCGCGTCGGCCCGGTAAGCTATCTTCATCCTTCAAAGGGGCCTTAGCTCAGCTGGCAGAGCGCCTGCTTTGCAAGCAGGAAGTCAGGAGTTCGAATCTCCTAGGCTCCACCGCACGTCGAAGGCCACGTCCCGTGATCGGGAAGTGGCCTTTTCGCTCTCGTACAGCTAAACGCTCGGCGAGGTCGCGCAGGGGCGAGCACGTCCACAATCATGGTGCTCGTGGCGGTACTCCGGTTATTGGCAGTTGGCCTCATCGGCGGCGGTGTCATGACGATCCCGTTCCTATGGGCTCAGCGTGGCAGCGACTTCGAGCACGTCCGTCTCGCGGTCCTGATGGGCCTGAACCTGGGTCAGCTCGTGACCGTGCCGCTCGGGTTGCTGATCGGCATGGTGCTTGTCGCCAGGCGGTCGTGGACGCGGCCTCCCGGGTACGTCCTGGCTGCGGTCACGATCGTGTTCGGGGTGGTGGTGGCGACGCAGGCGTGGGCCATGACGAGCTGGGCCGAAGGCCGGCCTTCCGGGATCGGCGACCCAGATGGAGAGGTCGGCCTTGGGGCGCTGAACGTTCTCGCGGGTGGGTTCACGGTCCTCCTCGGCGTCTCCATCGCCCTGATTCGCTGGTCGGGTGGGAAGCCGCAGGTGGCTTCGGCGCGTCGGACCACCTCACGTAGGGTGCGCCGGAACAGGCGTAAAGGGGTGTGCCCGTCGCATGCCCGATCGGTCATGATCAAGGCGGAATGACGGGGAGTCACGGGGGAGCGGGCCAGCGGCCCCCATCTACCTGGCATTAGCCTTCGCCTTGCTCGCGCTCCCTGTGGACCCGTGCGTCCAAGGCGTCGGCGATCCTCTGATCGGGGTCCCGGGCGGCGTGCTGCCATCGGTGGTTGTAGCGCCGCGGCAGCCCGCCGACTCTTGACTTGCGATGAACCCGTGGTAGTTTAATTGCATGCACATACAGCTATCTGATAGTTCACGAGGGAGTGTGAGTGTCGTCTGGCCGCGAGTGGCGGAGTTCGCCTCCGCCCCATGAGGGCCGCGTCCAAGAGCTGCTGAGCAAGTCCGGCATCCACTTCCCATCTGGACGCCGGCCTTATCGCCGGACCCTGACGCCGCGGAGCGGCACTATGGCGTTTCTAAATATTTGCATGTACAGACAGTTGACTTGAAGGATCGTGCCATGGCCACGCAGGCCGATGTGTTCATTGACTACGTCTGCCCCTTCTGTTTCCTGGTCGAACCAGCGATCGAAGAGCTCAGGCGTGAGCGCGATGTGAGGGTGACGATTCGCCCGTTCGAGCTGCGTCCTGACTCAGTGCCCACCTTGCGACCGGAAGACGAGTACTTGCCGCGGGTATGGAAGGACGCGGTGTACCCGATGGCAGAGCGTGTCGGCCTGCCGATGACGCTGCCCTCGGTCTCGCCGCAGCCCCGTACCGAGAAGGCGTTCATGGTGCTGCAGCTCGCCCAGGAACGGGGCAAGGCCGAGGCCTACACCGAGGCGATGTTCAAGGCCTTCTTCCAGCAGGACCGGAACATCGGTGAAGACGAAGTGATCATCGACGTCGCCACCTCGGTCGGCCTCGACCGCGCCGAGGCGGAACAGGCACTCCACAGCGAGGAGCGCCGGGTTCGACAGCGTAGAGACCAGGACTACGCCGTGAACGTCGTCGGGATCGACGCGGTGCCCGGCATCGTCATCGGGGGGCACCTCCTGCGTGGGGTTCCGTCGGCGACCCGGTTGAAGAAGGTCGTCGACCAGCTCACCGCGCAGGAGGCGGGACACCGCGCTCCACGGGCGGAGAGCCGGCTATCCAGCGTTCGGCATCACCGATGAACACCGGGCCGAACTGCTGCGCCCCTTGCCCGTCGCACGCGGCGACGAGCCGTTCACCCGCTTCCTGCACACCGCCATCACCGCCGGGGACGCGCTCGCGCGTCCGGACACCGAATCGAGAGGAACACCATCATGAGCTGGCTCTACCTGGCCATCGCCGTCATCTTCGAGATCGCCGTCGGCATCGCGGCGGGCAAGGCGCAAGGCTTCACGAGACTGTGGTGGACCATCGGCACCCTGGCCAGCGGCGCGATCGCCACCTTCTTCCTCAGTCTCGCCCTGCTGACCTTCGACGTCGGTGTCGGCTACGCCCTGTGGACCTCCCTGGCAGGCGTCGGGATAGCCGTCATCGGCGCCCTCTTCCTCTCCCAGCGCCTGACCTGGCAGAAGCTCCTCGGCATTGCCGTCGTGATCGTCGGAGTCGTCGGCCTCAACCTCGCCGGAACCGTCTAGTTCCTGCTCATCCGATCACCGCGAAAGGACACGAATCCCCATGGCCACCACATCACAGACCTTCACCTCGCCCGGCAAGGAAAAGAAGGCCGGCCCCTGGGCGGCACTGCTCCTGGCCGGAGCCTTCGAGGTCGGCTACGCCCTCAGCGTCAACGGCAGCCAAGGCTTCACCAACCCGGCCTGGTCGATCGTCGCGATCGTCTTCTTCCTGTTCACGCTGTTCTTCCTCAGCGTCGCCCTGAAGAGGATCGACGTCGGCATCGGCTACGCCGTCTGGGCCGGCATCGGTGCCATCGGAGCAGCGCTCCTCGGGCCGGTCTTCTTCGACGAAACCCTCACCCCCGTCAAGGGATTCTGGCTGGCCGTGATCGTCGCCGGGGTGGTCTGGCTCAAACTCGCCGACAGCCCCAAACTCGAACGAGCCCGGGCAATGAACTGAACCACACCACGACGACTCCCCGCGGTCGCGTTCGGCCGCTGCCCGCCAGGAACGTTCCCGCTGGCCGGCCGGACGCGCCGGAGTTCGGCGCCCCAATGGTGATGATGTATTGAGGCGGGCACGCAGGGGACTGTTCGCCGAGGTGCAAGGACACCGGCTGGCGCTGCTATCCGGCATAGTCGCGAGCTGACTCGGCAGGTCATGTACATAATCATGTACACTGGTGGCATGAAGGTGATGACCATGTCCGAATCGCGGGCCAACTATGCTGCCACTCTCGACGCCGTCATCGACGACCAGGAAGAAGTCCTCATTACCCGCCCCGGTGGGGAAGGCGTTGTCATGGTGTCTCAGCGCGAGTACGAATCGATGCGCGAGACGCTCTACCTGATGGCCTCTCCTGTCAACCGCAGACGGCTGTCGGAAGCGGTCTCCCGCCTGGAGTCCGGTGGGGGCACTGTCCGCGAACTGGCGGATGAGGACCCCATCCCGTGAAGATCGTCTTCGACGAACTCGCCTGGGAAGACTACTGCTATTGGCAGCGAGAAGATCGACGCATTCTCAAAAGGATCAACCAGCTGATCGCTGACATAGCCCGAAACGAGAACGAAGGCATCGGCAAGCCAGAACCGCTGAAGTACGAATGGTCCGGCTACTGGTCCCGGCGCATCACCTCAGAACATCGGCTCGTCTATCGCGTCAATGACGACAGCATCATGATTGCCGCCTGTCGCTATCACTACGAGAAGTAGCGTCCGTCCGGCCAGGAACGTGGAACGCCTGGTACAGGCAGGCAATCCCGCTTGCCGAGCAGCGCCCTACCACTGCGAGGACGTCCAGGGTGATTCCGAAGGGAGCCAGGGCAGGCGCGATGTCGAAGTCCACGCAGAGGTGCGTCACCGTCGCCCATGCGGATCAGTGTATCGATCATGGAGGCTCCACCCCTTGGTTGGTCTTGTACCTAGGGGTGGAGTTTTTCGCGTGGCTGGGCGAGGATGTCGCCGCGTTTCGTCAGGCCGGGATCTGCTTCTCGTGCCAGGTGTAGTAGAGGTAGACGCTGTCGGGCCCGGTCAATACGCCGTAGACCTGCCAGAAGCTGTTGGGGACGAGCGTGAAGCGGAAGACCTTGTCTCCGGGCCGGTCGTCCACGAACACTGTCTGTGTCTGGTTGGCCCAGCTCCGCACTTCGATCGTGAAGGTGGAGGTGTCCGGGATGTCGAGGCAGACCTCGTACGTGGTCTGTGACGGGTTGCCGTAACGGTAGGCGAAACCGTCCACCGCGGGCCTCTCGGCGTTGGTGATGGCGTAGCTCTCCACGGTCCGGGTGTACCCGCCTGCGGAGCAGTCGATCGCGGAGGCGGCGGCGGATGCGGGACTGATGCCGGTGAGTGCGGCGCCGAGGACGCCGGCGACGAAAACGGAGATGGTGCGCTTCATGGCTCTCCTCTTCCGTTCAGTGGCTCTCCAACCAAGTAGTTGAAGTGTGAACTGATTCTGACGTGACCGCCGGATCTTTACAAGCCCACGCAAATCCCCGTGTTTTCGGAGTAAAGCTGGTGATGCGGCTATCCGGAAGAAAGCGCGAGGAAGGCGCAGGCCAGCAGGAAGAGGGCCAGAACGAGACCGCGCTGCCGCCACGACAGGTGTGGCGCGCTGACCAGGACGGCCAGCGGGTAGGCGAACAATCCGGCGACCACGTTGACCGGGAAGCCGGCGAGTTCCCAGATCGGCACCAGGAAGAAGGGCGCCAGCATGGCTGGGAACCATGCCGGGCGCACCCGGAGGAGGTGCAGCAGCGGCCAGGCGACCAGGGCCGCCACCCAGTTGCTCACCGCCCAGGCGTCGGCCAGCAGGCCGATGCAGCCGAAGTGACCGCAGTGCGAGTCGTCGGACAGGGCGGCCGCGAGCAGCAGCCAGCCGAACTGGACGAAGGGCAGGATGACGCCGGCGAGGGCCGCGGCGACCACCCGCTCGGCGAGCCTGCCCTCGTGAGTGGGCGAGACTCCGGCGTCGTACGTATCCACGCCGTAAGCATGTGACCTGACCGTCTCACGACGCGCACGCGATGATCTCGATTCAGGTGGACAGCGGCCGGTGTCCTCAAGACCGCGGAGTGGTACGGCGGCCGGGATCAGGTGATGTCGAGTACGGCCTTGCCGTGCAGGCGGCGCTCAAGGAGGGCCTCCATCGCCTCGGCGGCCTTGGCCCAGGGGCCGCGCCAGGAGATCTGCGGGGTGAGCACGCCCGAGGCGACCTTGGCGGCGAGCCAGGTGAGGTCGGGGCCGAGGCCGGACTCGCCGGGCAGGTAGAAGGAGACGATCGAACGGTCGTGGCCGCGGTCGCCGGACAGCATCGCGTACGGGAAGGTCTCCCCCTCGCCGGTCACCCGGCCCACGGCGACGAGGGTGCCGCCGGGGGCGAGGCGGTCGTAGGCCGCGACGAGGTGGTGACCGCCCACCAGGTCGAGGACGCCGCACACCGGTTCGTCCACGTCGTCCGGGCCTGCCACCACCTCGTCGGCGCCGAGGGATCGCAGGGCGTCGCCGTGTGCGGCGGGGTCGCCGGTGGAGGCGACGACGTGGGCGCCGGCGAGCCGGGCGAGCTGGACGGCGTACCTGCCGACGCCTCCTGTCGCGCCGGTGATCAGCACCCGCCTGCCGAGGACCGGGCCGAGGCGGCGCAGGGCTCGCAGGGCCGAGAGTCCGGCGACGGGGATCGTGCTGATCGCGCCGGGGTCTGCGCCTTCCGCCACGGTGCCCATCATGCCGGTGTTCACCGCGCGCTGTTCGGCCCAGGCGCCGGCCATGCCAAGGGTGATGACCGGGGTGCCGGCGGGCGGGCTCGATCCGTCGTCGGCGGGTCGGACCACCACTCCGGCGGCGTCCCAGCCCAGGACTGCGCCCGCCGGCGCACCCTGCCGGGCCAGGGACGCTTCGCCGTGGTTGAGGGACGTGGCGGTCACGCGTACGAGAGCCTCGTCCGGCGCGGGGACGGGGTCGGGCGTCTCGCCCAGGCGGAGGCCGCCGGGGGCCGCGGGGTCGGTGATCAATGCGCGCATGGTGTGCCTTTCGTCAGAGCCTCTCATGGCCGATGACGGACACTATAACGCCACCGAGTGGCATAAACCTCCTGGAGGCGTTGGCGCATCGGTTACACTTGACTGGTGGACAGCACAGCACCGAGCCGCCCGGCCGTGCTCGCCCGCCGGGTGATGACCGAGGACGAGCTGCGTGACCTGCCGCTGCGCGAGCGCAAGAAGGCGCGGACCCGGCAGGCCCTGATCGACACGGCGCTGGAGCTGTTCACCGAGCGCGGCTTCGACGGCGTGACCCTCGACGAGCTGTGTGACGCGGTGGAGATCTCCAAGCGCACGTTCTTCCGTACCTTCACCAGCAAGGAGGACGTGGCCGGCGCGCCCACGCAGGACCTGTGGATCGCGTTCCTCGACGACATCGAGTCCCGTGATCCGGCGGGCGCCACGGTCCTGACGTTCCTGTGCGACGCGCTGCTGGCCGTCATCGACCGGATGCCCGCCGAGGGATGGACCCGCCGTGTCCTGCTCAACCTTCAGCTGGCCGAGAAGACCCCGTCGCTGGACGCGCACTGTCGTCACCTGTGCGACCTCATCACCCGCACCGCCCTCGACATCCTGACCCGCCGCTTCGACGTGCCGCCCGGTGACGATCCCCGCCTCCGCCTAGCCCTGGACATGGCGGTCGCGGCCTTTCACCACGCCCTGGAAGGGTGGGCCGCCGACCCGGCCGAGCCCACCCGCGCCTCCCTGACGGCCCGCATGCGCGACACCTTCGCCGCCGTCCCCGGCGCCCTGACCCTGACCCTCACGCCCCGCTGACCACGCGCCCCTGCCGGCGCACGATCTCGTTGATCCAGACGGGCGCGAAGGGGGACGTGCAGCCCGGGGGAGTCGGGTAGTCCTTGAGCACCTGCAGCCGCTCACCGATGTCGATGGCGCGGGCGCGGTGCTCGGCGTGATCGATGCCGATCTGGGCCAGGCAGTGGTTCATCGCCCACTGCAGGCGATCCGGGGCGTCCCTCATCTCCGTCTCGATGACGTCGAGCAGCCCCGCGAGGTCGAGGATCTCGGGCCTCTTCGTCACCCGTTCGGTGGTCAGCGCCCAGCCGGCGCTCGCGACCACGGGGTCCGGGTCGGCGAACCAGGCCAGGCGCAGCTCCTCGGCGTGCGGGTTCTTCTTGACCACGTAGTTCACGAGCCAGTCGTGGACCTTGGGCGTGCGCGCCTCGCGCAGCATGGCGTCCAGCTCGTCACGCGCGAACGCCTTCGGGCGGCAGATCAGGATCGCCAGCAGCCTCGCGGCGGTGTCACCCGTCTCCCAGAGCCGGACCGCGAGCTCCTGCTGCGTCTTCAGCCGCTTGGCGAGCGCGCGCAGCTTGCCGAGGTTCACCCCGTGATCGTCACCGTGCTTCTCGTTGACCGCGCGTGTCTTCGGATCCTCCAGCGCCGCCAGTTCGGCCATCACCTCGGCCGGGGTCATCTCGCTCTCCTGTCCGATAGCGTACGAGGGGTCACGGTCTCATCCGGCACTTATATAAGTCAAGGCTGATGGAGTCGGCCTCGGCCGGAGTCGACGGGGGCCCAAGCGGTCACGCCCGTCTCCTGACGAAGGAGCCGGAGTGGGCGGTGCGGATGGTGAGGCGGCCGTAGGTCAGCTCGCCGGTGACCCGGACGTGCGGCCCGCCGGCGAACCGGGAGCCGGGGACCTTGCACACCACGGAGCCCCACTCGGTGCGCACCCCGTCGACGTTCGCGCTCGCCCCGGCGGGCAGGATGATCGTGGCGCTGCCGAACGGGAGCCGGAGGTCGATCTCGATGTGCGGATGCCGGATGACCGCCCGGGACAGATCAAGCCGTACCCTGCCGTACTCGGAGCTGACGCGCAGGCGGCGCGGGACCTGCCAGTCGCCCGCTCGCCTGATGTTCCCGCCGGTGGTTTCGAGCAGGACCGCGTCGTCCGACAGGTCGGCGAGAATCGGCCCCAGGTCCTCCCAGGAGGTGGCGGTCAGGGCGAGTTCGAGGCGCTGTTCCAGCTCGGCGGGCTGGAGCCGGCCGTCCGCGTACGCCTGCTGGACCAGCTCCACCGCCGTCTCGCGCTCTGCGGGGGTCATCGGCTGACGGCCCGCTTGTACAGCCGCATGGCCAGCGGCACGAACACCACCAGGAGCACGACCGACCACAGCAGCGACACCGGCACCGCGTGCCGCAGCGGCCAGGCGGTGGGGGCCGGCATGGCGGCGCTGGTGTTGCCGAACAGCTCGCGGGCGGCCTGGATCAGCGTGGAGACCGGGTTCCACTCGGCGACCAGCCGCAGCGGGCCGGGCAGGAGGGTGCTGTCGACGAAGGCGTTCGACAGGAACACCAGCGGCAACGACACGAGCGTGGCCACGTTGTTGAAGACCTCGGGCGTGCGCAGCGCCAGCGCGACCGTCGCCGTCACCCAGGAGAAGGCGTACGCGAACAGCAGCAGCATCAGGAACCCGAGCGCGGCCTCACCGGGCGAGCTGTGGACGCGCCACCCGACGAGCAGCCCGACGAGCACCATCGTGACGATGCTGGTGACGTTCATGATGAGGTCGCTGACGGTCTGGCCGGTCAGCACCGCCGACGGGGACATCGGCAGCGTGCGGAACCGGTCGAAGATGCCCTTCTGCAGGTCCAGCGTGAGCGTGTAGCCGGTGATCTGCGCGCTGGTGACGATCGTCATGACGAAGATCCCGGGGAGCATGTAGTCGCCGTACGAGATGCCCGGCAGGTTGATCATGCTGCCGAAGACGTAGGTGAACAGCAGCACGAACACGATCGGCATCATGACCACGCCGCCCAGCAGGTCGGGGGCGCGCCGGATCTTCAGGGCGTTGCGCTTGGCGATCGTCACGCCGTCGGCGACGGCCAGGTGGAGGGTGTTCATCGGACGGTCTCCTTGGTCTTCGCGTCGGCGGTCTTGGCGTCGGCCTGCTGCCCCGTGAGGCTCAGGAACACGTCGTCGAGGGTCGGCCGGCGCAGCCCGGCGTCGCGTACGGTGATCCGCTCGGCGGCCAGGCGGCCGAGCGCGTCGGAGAGGGTGGCCGTGCCGGCGGTGGCCGGGATCGTCAGCCGCAGCGCGGCGGCGTCACCCTGGAGGTCGTCGGCGGCCAGGGGCGCCAGCGTGCGCGTGGCGGCGGCCAGGTCCGCGGCGCTCGTCACCGACAGCTCGATCCGGTCGCCGCCGACCTGGCTCTTGAGCTCGTCGGCGGTGCCGAGCGCGATCACGCGGCCGCGGTCGATGACCGCGATGCGGTCGGCGAGCCGGTCGGCCTCCTCCAGGTACTGGGTGGTGAGCATCACGGTCGTGCCCGCCCCGACGAGCTCGGCGATCACGTCCCACAGGCTCGTCCTGGCCCGCGGGTCCAGGCCGGTGGTGGGCTCGTCGAGGAACAGCACCGGGGGGTCGGCGACCAGCGCGCCGGCCAGGTCGAGGCGGCGCCGCATGCCGCCCGAGTAGCCCTGCACCGGGCGGTCGGCGGCGTCCGTCAGGTCGAAGCGCTCCAGCAGTTCGCGGGCGCGCTCCCGGCTGCGCTTGACGCCCAGGTGGTAGAGGCGGCCGACCATCTCCAGGTTCTCGGCGCCGGTGAGGTGGTCGTCGACGGCGGCGTACTGGCCGGAGGCGCCGATGACGGCCCTCAGCCGGCGCGCGTCGCGCACCACGTCGAACCCGGCCACCGTGGCGCGGCCGGCGTCCGGTCGCAGCAGCGTGGTCAGGATCCGCACGGCGGTGGTCTTGCCTGCGCCGTTGGGGCCGAGTAACCCCAGCACCGTTCCCTCAGGAACGGTCAGGTCCACCCCGTCGAGCGCGGCCACGTCGCCGTACCTCTTGACGAGGCCTTCGGCCACGATCGCGTCAGCCATGATGATCTCCTTACTGTGGTCAGGAACGGTGGACGGTGATGTCGCCGTAGGCGGTGTGCGCCCGTACCTCGACGACGCGGTCGGACGCGGCGGGGCCGTCGCTCGGGTCGAGGGCGACGTCGACGGTGCCGTACCGGGAGCTCACGTCGAGCCAGGCGGAGCTGCCCTCGCGGATGCCCAGCTCCAGCCCGCCGCCGGTGGTCTCCAGGACGATCGAGCCGGAGATCATCTCGCCGACGCGCAGGCTGCCGTACGCCGTCTTGGCGGTGACTCCGGCCAGGGCGCGGTCCACGGTGGCGTCGCTGTGGGCCGAGGTGAGCCGGAGGTCGCCGGTGATCTCGCGGAGGCGGATCTCGCCGTGCGAGTTCCTGATCAGCGCGGTGCCGTCGATCTCGCCGACGCGGATGTCGCCGTGGGTCGAGGTGATCTCGGCGTGCCCGGACGCGCGGTGGACGGAGATGTCGCCGTACGTGCTCTTCAGCCGCAGCCGGCCGGCCTGTTCCACCTGGATGTCGCCGTAGGAGGTGGCGAACTCCACCTCGCCGAGCGGCCCCCGGCAGCGCAGGGACGCCGCCGACCTGATGTCGAGCCGGGAGCCCGCGGGCAGGCTGACGGTCACCTCGACGGAGCCGCCCTGGCCGTGCAGCAGCGTGCGCGCCCAGGCCACGGGCGAGCGCATGAGCGTGTCGATCGACAGGCTGCCGGACGTCTCCTGGTCGCCGCGCACGAGCAGCCGGCCGTCGGCGTACTCGACCTCGGTGCGGCGGGCGGCGGCCACGTCGGTCTCGTCGGACTCGTCGCTGGGGCGCACCTCGACCGCCGTGTCGCCGCGGTCGCCGGCGTTGATCCGGACGGTGGCGGTCGGCAGCTCGACGACGACGAGGACGGGCTCGGGCGTGTCGAAAACGTGCATGGTCCCGTCCTCGCTGTTGGCCCTGGTCATCAGCGCACCCAGCCGCTGTAGCGGTTGCCGCTGCGCTGGGGTCTGCGGCCCTCGTCGCCGGAGGCGAGCGCGGCCGAGACGGCGCGGACCAGCCAGGCGTTGACCGACAGCCCGTCACGGGCGGCGGCCTCCTCGATGCGCGGCTTGAGCGGCTCGGGGACGCGCAGGGAGATCCGGGACGTGCCGCCCTCGTCGGTGTCGGGCGGAGGAGTGGCGGGCGGAGGAGTGGCGGATGGAGGAAGGGCGGATGGAGGAGCGGCGGGCAGAGGTGGCACAGATGGCGTCGCGGCGGGCCGCTCGCCCCCGTCGGGGAACGGCCCGCCGCCCGGGGGCGTCACGACGAAGCCGGGGTCCCGGCCGCGCAGGCGCACCTCGACAGAGCCGGGCGCGAGCTCGCCGGTGATCTCGTCGGCGGCCGCGGACAGCGCCTCCAGCAGCGCGAGCCGGGTGGCCGACTCCAGCGTGGCGGCCAGCCGCTCACCCAGTGCGCGGGCCTCCTCGCCGCCCGCCGCGGCGGCGATGACGAGCTCGCGCCGGAGGCTGTCGACATAGGGTCCAAGGTCCATGACGCCACTATGACATCATCATGACGCCATTAGCAATGCCTTTGGGGGCAGATATGGCGTCATGATGATGTCGTGCCCCCGAGGCAGGGGTGCTTCGGCTAGTCCCAGCGGAAGAACACGGCCGCGATCACGGTGCCGAGCACCGTGGTCACGCTGAGGCCGGGGCGCGGGACCGCACCAACGCGGTGCACGCGCGCTGCGCGAGCGCGTCCTCGACTGATCAGAGCTTGACGCGGGCCGCGACCGGCAGATGGTCGCTGGCGGTGGCGGGCAGCGTCCAGGTGGCGACGGGAGTCGCCGCCCTGGTCATGACGTGGTCGATCCTGGCGAGCGGGAAGGCCGCGGGCCAGGTGAAGCCGAACCCCTCGTCCGCCGGGGTCAGGAGTGAGGTGACCGGGGCCAGGCCGCGGTCGTCGAGGGTGCTGTTGAGGTCGCCCATCAGGACGATCCGGTCCAGCGGCTCCGCCGCGAGGGCGGCGCCCAGCTTGACGGCGCTCTCGTCACGCCAGGCCGAGCCGAAGCCGGACGGCCCGATGCGGATCGACGGCAGGTGGGCGACGTACGCGGCCAGGTCGCCGTGCGGGGTCCGGACGGTCGCGCGCAGCCCCCGGTTCCAGTCTCCCCCCACCTCCGCCGGCCTGATGTCCACCGGCCGGGAGTCGGTGAGGGGATGGCGGGACCAGAGCCCGACGCTGCCGACGACCGCGTGGTACGGGTGACCGGGGGCGAGGACGGCCTCGTACACGGGCCGGGTCGCGGGCGTCAGCTCCTCCAGGGCGATCAGGTCGGCCCCGGCCGCGGCGAGGGCGCGGGCGGTGCCCCGCGGGTCGGGGTTCTCGTCGTTCACGTTGTGCTGGAGCACGGTCAGGTCGTGCGCGGCCTCCTGGCCGGCGGGTAACAGCCGGGCGCCGAAGAGGCCGGCCCACACCGCCGACGGGAGCATCACCGACACCAGCGCGAGGGCCGAGCGGCGCAGCAGCGCCGGCACGAGCAGCACCGGCACGGCCAGGCCGGCCCAGGGCCGGAAGGTCTCCAGCAGGCTGCCGAGCCGGCCCACGGCGTTGGGCAGCACCCCGGGGAACGCCATGAGCACGGCCACCAGCACGGCGACGGCCGCCAGGACTCGCTCGCGCGTCCACGACAGGGTGGTCCGATCTTGGGTGTTCATGCCGCCGAACGTACGGGACCCGGCGGGTGCGCGGAGGACGCCCGCCCGCGGGCGGGCGTCCTGGCGCGGTCAGCCGCAGTGTTCGAAGGGGCTGGTGTAGGTGCTGCCGCCGACGGAGCCGCCCCACTTGACGCACTGGCCGGGGGCCGAGCGCCGGACCGGACCGGCGTAGTAGCCGTAGCTGCCGGAGTCGGTCGCCCTGGCCTCCCCTTGCGGTTCGAGGAAGGCCGACATCGCCGACGCCGTGCCGACGTTCGTCGTCTTCAGCGTGACGACGCAGTTGTTGCCGTTGCCGGAGTTGTAGAGCAGGTAGACGCGGCCGCCGGTGAGGGCGGCGGAGTCGATGACGGCGTACCCGCCGCCGCAGACCTCCGCGGGGGTGTAGGGGTTGCCGCCGCCGCAGGAGTTGCTGCTCGTGACGGCCTTCTTCTGGCCGAGGGACACGGTGACGCCGTCGACGGTGGGGCTGGTGTCCATGGCGCCGGTGGTGGTGCGCTGCTCGTAGTGCAGGTGCGGGGCGTTGCTGCCGCCGGTGGAGCCGACGGTGCCGATCACGGTGCCCTGGCTGACGCTCATCGAGCCGCCGGCCGCCCGCACCATGCTGGCGAGGTGGGCGTAGCGGGTCCGCGTTCCGTCACCGTGCCGGATCTCCACCCACAGGCCGTAGCTGGTGCTGCCGGCGTTGTGGAAGGAGGCGGTGCCGCCGGCGGTGGCGCGGACGGTTTCGCCGTTGATGGCGTCGCCGCCGTAGCTCTGCCAGTCGATGGAGCCCGACGGGTTGTGCCCGGGGCTCCAGTTGTTGGCGTAGAAGGTCTTCCCGCAGTTGAAGGGGCTCTTGTGGGCCGCCAGGGCGGTGGTTTCCGCCGCCGAGGCGGTCTGGGGGAACAGGACGGCGGCGAGGGCGACGAGAAGTGCGGTGATCGTCGGCCGGGACGACTTGCCGGTTGCGGGCATGCGTCACCTCTTCGAGGGGGGGTGATGAGGGGTTCGCTGTGGCGCCACTTGCTCGGAAGATAGCCCCGAAAGTTCTCTTCATCAATGCCCAGAAACGTGAAGCTTTCCAGCGAAGCGCCGCTGAGTGGCGGTCTCGTGGCCTCCTGTCAGCGGCCGTTGGCGAAAGTTGTCAAAAAGTCCGGCGCTCAGGGAAAACCTTTACAGAACATGATCAAGCACTTGATCACCGAATTCCCCGCGTTCACACTTGCGTCGAATCCCCGGCTTCACCAGGACGTGTCGGAGGCATGATGGCTCGGGTCAGGAGCGTGGCGACGTCGCCAGGCCACCGTTCAATCGGCTTATCCCTCGGCTCCAGGTCCATCACAGCAGTCGCCGCGGCGGCTGCTTTTCTGTTGTCCGGCCTGGCCGCGCCGCTCCCGGCGCGCGCCGGTACGGCCGCCGCCCACCAGCAGTCTCCGCCCGACACCGCCACCGAGCAGGGCGCGCTCGACGCGGCCCGCCAGCGGGGCGAGCGGGTCGAGGTCGGCTCCCTGCGCACCGAGACCCGGACCGTCCACGCCACCCCGGACGGCGTCCTGGTCCTGGAACAGCACGCCCGCCCCGTCCGGGTGCGCAAGGACGGCCGGTGGACCCCGGTCGACACCACCCTGCGCCGCCTGCCCGACGGGTCCGTGGCCCCCGGCGCGACGGCGGTGGAGCTGCGGTTCTCCGGCGGCGGCGACACCCCGATGGCCGAGGTCGCCAGGGGCGGCAGGTCCCTCGCGCTGACCTGGCCGGGCAAGCTGCCCGAACCCGCGCTCGACGGCGCCACCGCCACCTACGCCGAGGTGCTCCCCGGCGTCGACCTCCAGGTGACGGCCGACGTGGACGGGTTCTCGCACGTCCTCGTCGTCAAGACCAGGCAGGCCGCGCTGAGCGGCCGGCTCGACCGGATCGGCTTCGCGCTCAGGACGCAGGGCCTCACCGTGCGGTCCGGCCAGGGCGGCGGGATGGAGGCCGTGGACCGCGCCGGAACGGAGGTGTTCGCCGCGCCGACCCCGCTGATGTGGGACTCGCCCGCCGACCCCGACGGCAAGCGGATGACCCTGGCGAACCGGCCGGGCGAAGGGCCGTCCCCCGGGTCCCGGCACGAGGCGATGGGCCTGCGGATCGACGGCGGCGGCCTGACGCTCACCCCGGACCAGGCCATGCTGGCCGACCCGGGCACCCGCTACCCCGTCTATCTGGACCCGTCGGTGTCGGCGCCGCGCGGCGCCTGGACCTCGGTGTGGAAGAAGTATCCGACCACCAACTACCTCAACTCCAGCGACGTGGCCCGGGTCGGGCACGAGAACGAGACCGGCCAGACGAACCGCTCGTTCTTCCAGATGAACACCGGCACCGCCATCCACGGCAAGCAGATCATCAAGGCGACCTTCCGCACGTACGAGACGTGGTCGTGGTCGTGCACCAAGAGAGCCGTCGAGCTCTGGCTGACCGGCGGCATCAGCAAGTCCACCACCTGGAACAACCAGCCGTCGTGGTCGCAGAAGCTCAACACGCAGACCGTGGCCAAGGGCTGGAGCACCTCCTGCCCGGCGGGCGGGGTGGAGTTCGACGCCACGGCCGCGGCGGTGAAGGCGGCGGCCTCCAACTGGTCGAACATCACGCTCGGCCTGCGCGCCACCAGCGAGACCGACACGTACGCCTGGAAGAAGTTCCGCAACAACCCCACGCTCGTCGTCGAGTACAACACCATCCCGACCGCCCCCGTCGCGGCCGACGTCTGGTCCGACCCGGGCGGCGCGTGCGTCACGGGCGACGCCAGGCCGAAGATCGGCACGGCGACGCCGAAGCTCTGGGCCAAGCTGCGCGACGGCGACAACTCGGTCCAGGGCCGCTTCGAGTGGTACGACGCGGCAGGGACGAAGCTGGGCGAGTACCTCACCCCGGCCGCCGCCTCCGGCAACGCCTTCTCCGCGACCGTCCCCGCCGGGGCGTACGGGGACGGCTCGGTGATCCGGTGGCGGGCGCGCGGCGAGGACGGGCGGGCCACCAGCGCGTGGAGCCCGTTCTGCGAGATCGGGGTGGACACCGCGGCGCCGGGCCGGGAGCCGACGGTCGGCTCCGCGCAGTACCCGGAGAACGCCTGGGGTGACGGGCTCGGCCGCGCCGGGGAGTTCACCTTCGGCGCGAACGGCGTGAGCGACGTGACCTCGTTCCTGTACGGACTCAACACCAGCCCGGTCACCGAGGTGAGCGCGACCTCGGCAGGCGGTTCGGCGACGATCCGGCTCACCCCGCTGGAGGAGGGCCCGAACGTGCTGTCGGTGCGCAGCAAGGACGGCGCCGGCAAGCAGGGGCCGATCCGCAGCTACGTGTTCAACGTGCGGCCCGGCACGGGCCCGGCGGGCTCCTGGCGGCTCGACGAGGGCTCCGGCGCGACCGCCGGGGACGAGGCGGGCACGCACCCGGTGACGGTCAGCGGCGCCGCGTGGGCCGACGGCCGGGCCGGCAAGGCGCTCCGCTTCGCCGGCTCCGGCCAGTACGCCACCACGTCCCGCGGCGTGGCGCCGACCGACCGGAACCTCGCGGTCTCGGCGTGGGTGCGGCTGTCGTCGCTGCCCGCGGGCAACGTGGCCGCCGTCAGCCAGAGCGGTCAGGACAACGCCGGCGTCTGGCTCGGCTACAGCGGCGGCACCAGGTCGTGGGGGTTCATGATGAACAACCCGGGCGGCACGGCGCAGTCCGTCTGGGCGCGCAACCCGGCGATCGTCCCGGTCGCGGCCCAGTGGACCCACCTGGCCGGCGTCTACGACTCCGCCTCGCGGTCGCTGTTCCTGTACGTGAACGGCGCGCTCGCCGCCGGGCCCGTGGCGTACCACGGCGGGACCGGACCGGCGACGGCGGTGCAGTTCGGGCAGGCCCTCTACCAGGGCAGGCAGACCGACTCCTGGCCCGGCGAGGTGGACGAGGTCCGGGTGCACGACCGGGCCCTGGCCCCCGCCGAGGTGGTGAAGCTGGTGAGCCACGCCGCGACCCTCACCGGCCACTGGAAGCTGGACGAGGAGACCGGCACGGCCGCGCCGGACACGGCGGGCGTGACCGGCCCGCTCGCCCTCGGCTCCGGGGCGACCTGGACCGGCGGCTGGCTCGACGGGGCGCTCGCGCTCGACGGGGCCGGCGGCCACGCGCGGGCCTCGCGGGCGGCCGTGCGCACCGATGACAGCTTCACCGTCACGGCGTGGGTCCAGCTCGACGCGCTGCCGGCGGCCGACGCCGCCGTGGTGGCCCAGAGCGGGACCCGGGCCAGCGGCTTCACGCTCGGCTACGCCGCGCAGGGCCCGCGCTGGTCCTTCGGCATGGCCGGCGCCGACGCTGACGGCGCGCCGGTGACCCGCACCCGCTCGGACGCCGTCCCGTACGCCATGGAATGGACCCACGTGGCGGGCGTGTACGACGCGCTCGCCAAGAAGCTGCGCGTCTACGTCGGCGGGCGGCTCGTCGCCACCACCGAGACCGGCCACACGAGCACCTGGAACGCCACCGGGCCGCTCCAGCTGGGCCGGGCGCTGCAGGACGGCGCGTTCACCGGGCACTGGCCCGGGATCGTCGACGACGTCCGGACCTACCAGGGCGCACTGGGCGACACGGACATCGCCCGGCTCGCCGCCGAATGACCCCCCTCCGCCGCACGCCCTGCCTGAGCTCTGGACGGTGAGGATGTACGACTTCGAGGAGATCTCCGAGAACGAGCGTTCGACCTTTCTGATCTTCGACTGGTTCCCGCGCAAGCTCCGCTGGTTCGTCCGGTCCTGCGCCGCCATGGCGATCATCGTGATCGTCCCGCTGGTGTACGCCATGCCGGCCGAGGCCGAGCGCCGGGAGCGGCCGCAGGTGCAGAAGGAGGAGCCGGTGCCGGGACGTCCGGTCGCCGTGCTCCCCAAGACCCGCGACGCCACAGCCGAGCGGGCGATCGACAAGGCGCCGGACGCGGCCTGGCCGAAGGCCGGCACAGCCGAGCCGGCGCCGGGTGACAAGGCCAGGACGGTCGCCGGCACGCTGCCGGTGAAGGTCACCGCCGCCCAGCAGTCGGTGGGGCGGGCCCAGGCGCCGCCGGAACGGGTCAAGGTCGAGGTGCTCGACCGGGCCAAGGCCCCCGGCGTCCCCGGCGTGGCGCTGCGCCTGTCCCGTGGGCAGGGCGCGACCCGGGGCGGCCCGGCCCGCGTCGAGCTGGACTACTCCGGCTTCCGGCACGCCTTCGGCGGCGACTACGCCGACCGGCTGCGGCTGGTCAAGCTCCAGGATTGCGCACTGACGGACGCGGCGACCGGCTGCCCCGCGCCGGAGCCGGTGCCCGCCGAGAACGACGTCAAGGCCGGCGTGGTCCGGGCCGAGGTGGACGTCGCCGCCTCCGGCGCCCAGTTGTACGCGCTCACCGCCGCCGCCTCCGGCTCCTCCGGCGACTACTCCGCCACGTCGCTGGCGCCGTCGGCGAAGTGGAGCGTCGGCCCCCAGTCGGGCGACTTCACCTGGAGCCACCCGATGCGGGTGCCGCCGTCCATCGGCGGTGACGAGCCCGTGATCAACCTCGCGTACTCCTCGCAGAGCGTGGACGGGCACACCTCCGCCACCAACAACCAGGTGTCCTGGGCGGGCGAGGGCTTCGACCTGACCCCCGGCGGCTACGTCGAGCGCCGCTACAAGTCCTGCATGGCCGACGGGCGCAAGACCGGCGACCTGTGCTGGGACCACGACAACGCCACGCTGATGCTCAACGGCTCCGCCGTGGAGCTGGTCAAGGACGCCACCACCAAGCAGTGGCGTCCCAAGCGCGACGACGGCACCCGGATCGAGTTGCTCACCGGCGCCGCCAACGGCGACAACGACGGCGAGCACTGGCGGCTCACCACCACCGACGGCACCCAGTACCACTTCGGCCTGAACCGGCTGCCCGGCTGGACCTCGGGCAAGCCCGAGACGAAGTCGGCCTGGACGGTGCCGGTGTTCGGCAACGAGTCCGGCGAGCCGTGCCACAACGCCACCCCCGCCAACGCCTGGTGCCAGCAGGCCTGGCGGTGGAACCTGGACTACTCGGTCGACCGGCACGGCAACGCGCTCACGTACTGGTACGAGACGGAGCGCAACCACTACGGCCGCAACGAGAAGCCCGACCTGGGCACCCCGTACGTGCGCGGCGGCTACCTGACCCGCGTCGACTACGGCTACCGTTCGGCCGAGCTGTTCACCGTCGCGCCGGCGGCGCGGGCGGTGTTCGCCGTGGCCGAGCGGTGCGTGCCGAGCGGCTCGATCACCTGCGAGCCGGCCCAGCTCACCAAGGACACCGCCCGCCACTGGCCGGACGTGCCGTTCGACCGCAACTGCGAGGCGGGCGAGGCGTGCAAGGACCGGCTGTCGCCGACGTTCTGGACCCGCAAGCGGCTGGCGAAGGTGACGACGCAGGTCCGCTCCGGCACCGAGTACCGGGACGTGGACTCCTGGACGCTCACCCACTCCTTCCCCGCCACCGGCGACGGGCTGAGCCCGGCGCTCTGGCTGGCCTCGATCCGGCACGCCGGCCACGTCGGCGGCACCGTCACGCTGCCCGAGGTGACCTTCGCCGGGGTGCAGCTGAAGAACCGGGTGGACGCCGACGAGGGCCGCGCCCCGCTGTACCGGTGGCGCATCCAGTCGATCAACAGCGAGGCCGGCGCGGAGACCCGGGTGACCTACGCGCCCGAGGAGTGCACGCCGGCGAACCTGCCCGCGGCCGACCGCAACACCAAGCGCTGCTTCCCGCAGCGGTGGGCGCCGCAGGACGAGACGGAGGTGCTGGACTGGTTCCACAAGCACGTGGTCGCGCAGACCGTGGAGGTCGACCGCACCGCGCGCTCCCCGTGGCTGGTCACCGACTACGAGTATCTCGACGGGGCGGCCTGGCGCTACGCCGAGCACATCCTGGTCAAGCCCAAGGAGCGGACCTGGTCGGACTGGCGCGGCTTCGCCCGCGTACGGGTCCGGCAGGGCGACGGCCAGGACGGGCCGCGCACGATGACCGAGCACCGCTACTACCGCGGCATGGACGGCGACCGGCTGGCCGACGGCGGCCGCAAGGACGTCAAGGTCACCGACAGCGAGGGGAAGGCGCGCCAGGACCACGACCAGCTCTCCGGGACGGACCTGGAGACGATCGTGCACGACGGCCACGGCGGGAAAATCCTGTCCGCCACCGCCGAGGAGCCCTGGTGGCGCAGGACCGCCGAGTTCACGTTCGAGGGCGTGACCAAGACCGCGCACGTCGTGCAGTCCGCGAAGATGACCACCCGCGACCTCAAGGAGGACGGCACCTGGCTGCGCACCGCCGAGGAGCGCACGTACGACGAGCACGGCCTCGTCACCCAGGTGGCCGACCTCGGCGACGTCGCCGACCCGGCTGACGACGTCTGCACCCGCTACACCTACGCCCGCGACACCGCCGCCTGGATGCTCGACTTCACCAGCCGGGTCGAGACCGTCGGCAAGCCGTGCTCGGTCCAGCCGCAGCGGCCCGCCGACGTGCTGTCGGACGAACGGTTCCACTTCGACGGCCGGGCGTTCGGGCAGGCCCCGTTGCGCGGCGACGTGACCAGGGAGGAGGAGCTGGCCTCCTACGACGGGGGCACGCCCCGGTACGTGCTGGACGTGGCCCGCGCGTACGACGCCTACGGCCGCGTGACGGCGGAGACCGACGCCGCCGGCGGCTCCACGACGACCTCGTACGTGCCGGCGTCCGGCGGGCCGGCGACCGAGGTGCGCTCCGTCAACCCGCTCGGCCACGCCGACGTCACCTATGTCGAGCCCGCGTGGGGCGAGCCGGTCGCGGAGGTGGACGAGAACGGCCGCCGCACCGACCTGCAGCACGACCCGCTCGGTCGCCTGGTCAAGGTGTGGCAGCACGACAGGGACAAGGCGGCGGGCCAGTCGCCCAACACCGAGTACTCCTACCTGATCCGCACCGACGGCCCGAACGTCGTCACCACCAGGACGCTCGCCACCGACGGCACCTACATCACCAGCCACGAGCTCTACGACGGGCTGCTGCGCCCGCGCCAGACCCAGGAGCCCGCGCCCGGCGGCGGCCGGGTCGTCACCGACGTCTTCCACAACTCGATCGGCGAGGTGGCCAAGACCAACGACGGCTACTACGCCACCGGCGACCCGGAGACGAACGTGTTCCAGGTGTCGGACGACGACGTCGCCGGCCAGGTCGTCGCCACCTTCGACGGGTCCGGCGAACTGGCCTCGCAGAGCTTCCGCGTCAAGGGCCAGGAGAAGTGGAAGTCCACCGTCAGGCGCTTCGCCGACCGGGCGCATGTGACCCCGCCGCCCGGCGAGAGCGCCGCCACCCTCATCGCCGACGCCGAGGGCAGGGGCGTGGAGCTGCGCCAGTACAAGGGCGCGACCCCGACCGGCGACTACGAGGCCACCAAGTACGCCTACGACAGGTCGGGCCGGCTCACCACCGTGACCGACCCGGCGGGCAACGTCTGGCGGCACCACTACGACCTGCGTGACCGCGAGATCAAGACCGAGGACCCGGACAAGGGCGTCACCACCCGGGTGTTCAACGACCTGGACGAGGAGATCTCCAGCACCGACGCCCGCGGACGCACCCTCGTGCACACCTATGACGCGCTCGGCCGCCGGACCTCGACCAGGGAGGGTACGGCCACCGGGCCGCTGCTGGCCGAGTGGCGCTACGACACGCTGGCCAAGGGCCACCTGGCCGAGACCGTCCGGTGGGCGGGGAAGGAGGCCTACACCGCCAAGATCGAGGCCATCGACCGGGAGTACCGCACGCTCCGCCAGAGCGTGACCATCCCGGCCAGGGAAGGAAAGCTCGCCGGCACGTACGTCTTCAACACCCGCTACACCGCCGACGACCAGGTGCAGTCCATCACGTTCCCGGACGCCGGCGGGCTGCCCGCCGAGACCGTCACCTACGGGTACGACGCGCTGCGCCAGCCCACGAAGGTCGAGGGCCTGTCCACGTACGTCACCGACGCCCGCTACGGCAAGCTCGGCGAGACGCTCCAGTACGAGCTCAGCACGGGCACGCGCAAGACCTGGCTGACCCACGCCTACGAGGAGGGCACCCGCAGGCTCATCAGGTCCCAGCTCGACCGGGACACCGGCACCGCCTCCGACCTGGACCTGAACTACACCTACGACGCCAGCGGCAACATCACCAGGATCGCCGACCGGGCGTCCGCCGACACCCAGTGCTTCACCTACGACCACCTGCGCCGGCTCACCGCCGCGTGGACGGCCACCGACGCCTGCGCCTCCGGCGAGCCGCGCTCCACGCTGATCGGCGGCATCGCCCCGTACGCCACCAGCTACGCCTACGACTCCACCGGCAACCGGACCAAGGAGACCCACCACGCGTTCGGCGGCCGGCAGCAGGTCGTCCGCGACTACGCCTACCCCGCCGCCGGGCAGCCCCGGCCGCACGCGCTCACCTCGGTCACGCCCACCGGGCCGGCCACCGAGCAGCCCTCCTCCTACCAGTACGACGCCGCCGGCAACACCATCGTGCGCCGGACCGGCGGCTCCGAGCAGCAGCTGACCTGGGACGCGGAGGGCAACCTCGAATCGGTCACCGAGGCGGGCAGAACCACCTCGTTCGTCTACGACGCCGACGGCGACCGGCTGATCCGCCGCACCGCGACGGACGCCACCCTGTACGTCGACGACATGGAGCTCCGGCTCGACCTGGCCGCCCAGACCGTGTCGGGCACCCGCTACTACACGGTCAACGGCGAGGCGGTGGCGATGCGCTCCTCGGCGGGGAAGGTCTACTTCTTCGCCGGCGACCCCCCCCGCCCCCCCCCCCCCCCGCGCGGCCGGGGGGGGCGCGGGGGGGCGGGGGGCCACGGCGGCGAGCGCGCCGGGCAGGTCGCGCTCGCGGGCCATGGCGAGCACCGTGCGGGAGACGCCCATCATCAGCGCGAGGAGGGCGCCGAGCGAGGCCATCGCCGCCCCGGCCCGCACCACCGGCTCCAGCCATCTCTCGCCGCCCACCTTGACGACCTCGACCAGCGGCTCGGGCGAGGCGGCGAGCAGCCCTGGCCCGAGGGTGTGCAGTGCGGCGGCGGCGACCAGCGTGTACACCACCAGGGTGAGGCCGAGCGCGATCCCGATGGCGCGCGGGATGGTCCGGCCGGGGTCGCGGACCTCCTCGCCCAGGGTGGCGACGCGGGCGTAGCCGGCGAAGGCGAAGAAGAGCAGCCCGGCCGCCTGGAGCACGCCCCACCCGGTCACCTCGGGATCGAGGATCAGGTGGAGCCCGGGAGGCAGGTCGTCCAGGGAGCCGACCTCGATCACCTGCTCCTTGTCGACGACCTTCGCGTTCGGTGCATGGTCGCCGCCGGGGACGCCGGTCATGACACCGGTGTCCGGCAGGAACGCCGCCGCCACGACGGCGGCCAGCACCAGCAGCACGAACCCCACCATGAGCCGCGCCGCCCGCGCCGACCGCCGCACCCCGGACAGGTTGAGCACCGTCAGCACGACCACCGCCGCCACGGCCGGCGGCCTGGCGAGGCCGGGGGCCGCGTACGCGCCGAAGGTCAGCGCCATGGCCGCGCAGGAGGCGGTCTTGCCGACGGTGAAGCCCCACCCGGCGAGGTAGCCCCAGAAGGGGCCCAGCCGGCGTCGTCCGTACACGTAGGTCCCGCCCGACTCCGGGTGGCGGGCGGCCAGGCGGGCGGAGGAGGTGGCGTTGCAGTAGGCCACGACGGCGGCCAGCCCGAGCGCGGCGAGCAGCCACGATCCGGCCGCCGCGGCGGCCGGGGCGAACACGGCGAAGACCCCGGCCCCGATCATGGCGCTCAGCCCCACGACGACGGCGTCCCTGGTCTCCAGCCGCCGGGCCAGTTCGTCGGCCACGCGCCCCCTCCTCGCTGTCCGGAGCACTCTGCCGCACCGGACGGCGCCGATCAACCTACGGCAGGGGAACGCGGGCCGAACGGACGGTGGCGCGCTACCCGTCGGTTCCCGGGCCGGGCACGACCAGGACCGGCCGGCGCGCGTGGTGCAGCACCCGGTCGGAGGTGCTGCCGAGCAGCAGCGACTTCACGCCGCCGAGTCCGCGGGTGCCGGTCACGATCAGCTCGGCGTCGAGTTCGTCGGCCACGTCCACGATCGTCGCCCACACGGCGGTCGCGTCCGGCACGCAGCGCGGCCGGGCCTCCAGCCCCGCCGCGCGGGCCTGCTCGACCCCCTGCGCGGCCAGCGCGTTCATGGCCTGGTCGATCGCCTCTTCCTCCACGGGCGAGGTGTCGATCGTCATCATGAGCCCGGCCGAGGCTCGCGCGGTGGTCATCGCCAGCCGCTCCCACACGGTCAGCACGACCGTGTCCCGCCCGGGGAACATGCGCCCGGCGAAGGCGATGGCCGCCTTGGCGTCGTCGGATCCGTCGTACGCGAGGAGAATCGTCATACTCGACCTCTACCGGGAACCGGGGTGGTCATGCCAGGACGGGCGCACCGGCGCGGCGGACGGGCGGGCGCAGCATCGACAGCCCGGCCAGCGCGAGCACGCCCAGTTCGGTGACCACCACCGTGCGCTGGATCAGCCCGGCGGGGAACTCCTCGTTGGTCAGCGGGACGCCGAACATCCGCACCGCGTACGGGATCACGACCATCACCAGCGCGGTCAGGGCGACGACGCTGAGCGTCCGCACCCAGCCGGCGTACCGGATCCGCGCCCTGGCCAGCAACAGCCCCGCCAGCGGCATCACGAGGAACGCGACGAATGCGGCGTACCTGTGGATGGCCCCCGACATCGACAGCGGCAGGCCGGGCGCATCGGTCGGGAAGGCGCCGACCAGGAACATGCTCACCCCCCACACGGCCAGCAGCGCCACGACCCACCGGTCCGCGCCGGACCGGCGCAGCGCCTCGGCGATCAGGGCCGCGCCGGCGGCGAACGACGTCAGCGACAGCGGGAGTAACCAGCCGGCCGCCTGGAAGGCGTACTCGCTGATGACGGTGTGCATCGGGTCGAGCCCCGCCTCGGTGTGCAGGGTGAGCATGGCGCCGGCGCCGGCGCCGAT
>NZ_JAPNNL010000057.1 GCF_027620315.1 Nonomuraea corallina
GGGCTCGCGGCGGACTGACTACACGCACGCCAGACAACCTCGCAACGTGAGCAAGCGGAGCGGGTCGTCAAAGGGCAGCGCAAAGGGGCAGTGTAGCCGAACGGCACACGCCTGTCCACTTCGCTCTCGCTGCATGCTTCACGTTGGTCGCAGCATCGCTCGTTCGAACGGATACGTCAAGCCCGCAAGCCCGACTTTTAGCCGTCTAGGGGCTCAGACGCTGGGTTTTCTCCCCTGTGTGACTGATCGCCTACCGCCAGGCCCAAGACGATACCCGCGAACGAGGGCGGTTAACGCTCCGTCACACCGGGGGTCGAACTCAGGCCGACAACCGGTGTAGCTGTGACGGAAGTACCCGTGACAAAGGACTCGCTAAACCCGATTTTTGGTAACAATTGAAGGACGCAACGCGCCCGAGCGGCTCACGCGGTCCCGATCAGGGTCGACAGGTCCGAGACGAGCCACCTGCCGCCCTTCTCGATCATGACGAACCTGGCCCGGGTCCGGCTCACCTGCTGACGCGGCCCGGCGCCGCCCTCGGCCTCCGTGATCGTACCCGTGTTCACGAACAGCAGAACCTCCACTCTCCCGGGCTCGGCCCGCTCCACCGCCGCGGCCACCACGGTGGCCGTCTGCACCATCTTGCGCTCCTTGGCCCGGGCCGACAGCGAGCCCGACAGCTCCGCGTACTCGCGGGTAAGCGCGCCCGTGGTGTGCTGCCCCGCGCGCGCCAGGTCCCGCTCGACCGTGCGGTAGTCGTAGGAGAGCAACTCCGGCGCGACCGCCTTGGCGGCCGCCAGGGCCTCGATCCCCGCCGCCTCGCCGCCGCGCAGCGCCCGCCAGTCCAGCCAGAGCACGCCCGCGGCGACGCCCAGGGCGAGCACCAGGACGCCGAGCACCACCCGCACGGCCCTCACGTGACCTGCTCCGCCTTCGCCACCAGCCAGACGCCCCCGGTCTTGGCCAGGTCCATCCGCCACCGGTAGAAGCGCTCCTGGGGGGCGTCGTCGGAGCCGTCCCAGCGGATCACCACGTCCGCCACCACGAGCGCCCTGGCCGTGTTCCCGGAGATCGACTCCAGCCCCGCGGCCCGCACCACGCCCTCCTGGATGACCTTGTTCTTGCGCGTGGTCCGCACCAGCTCGCCGGCCGCGGCCTCGTACGCGGTCCTCGCGGCGCCGGTGGAGCTGGTCAGGATGCGGTGGACGTCGGCGTCGACGGTCTCGTAGTGGAGCGAGAGCAGGTTCATCGCGTGCGTGCTCGCGGCGCGCAGAGCGTCCTGCCGGTCGTCGGCCCGGGCCTGCGCCTCACGCCCCTGGGCGCCGAGCCAGACCGCCGCCCCCGCGAGCAGCGCCGCCAGGACGGCGAGCACGGGGACCGTCACGCGCCACACCCGCGCCATCCCCTCACCCCTCCCGACCGGTCGCCGGATCATAACCCGAGGCTTCTCCGCTGGACCCGCCATTCGCCCCCACACCGTACGAACCGGACCCAAAAGGTATGGGCGGCCGTCGCACCAGCCCGGTGGCGCCGGATACGTCCGGGCATGCGAAAGGGGCGGCACACCCGGCACCAGGGTGTGTCCGCCCCTTTCGGAAAGCGCGTCGGTCTTACTTGACCGTGACGGTGGCGCCGGCGCCCTCCAGGGCGGCCTTGGCCTTCTCCGCCTGCTCCTTGTTGACCTTGCCGTCGAAGACCGGCTTCGGAGCGCCGTCCACCAGGTCCTTGGCCTCCTTCAGGCCGAGGGACGTGAGGGCGCGGATCTCCTTGATGACCTGGATCTTCTTGTCGCCGGCGGCCTCGAGGATGACGTCGAACTCGTCCTGCTCCTCAACAGCGGCGGCCTCGCCACCACCGGCGGCCGGAGCCGCGGCGGCGACCGCGACCGGAGCGGCGGCCTTGACGTCGAAGGTCTCCTCGAACTGCTTCACGAACTCGGAAAGCTCGAGGAGGGTCATCTCCTTGAACGCGTCGAGCAGCTCGTCGGTGCTGAGCTTCGCCATGATGTTTCCTCCGTATGGAACTTGCGAAATTTAGGAACGGGACCGCGGGTGTTGCGGCAATCCCCGAGCTACTCGCCCGCCTCTTCGCGCTTGGCGCGAAGGGCGTCGGCCAGCTGAGCCATGTTGGTGGGCAGCGCGGCGAGCATCGCGGCAGCGGCGCTCTGCTTCGCCTTCATCGCGCCAGCAAGCTTCGCGAGGAGGACCTCGCGGGACTCGAGGTCGGCGAGCTTGGTGATCTCGGTGGCGTCCAGCGTCTTGCCGTCGAGGACGCCGCCCTTGATCACCAGAAGGGGATTGGCCTTGGCGAAGTCACGCAGACCCTTGGCCGCCTCGACAACGTCGCCGTTGACGAAGGCGATCGCGGTCGGCCCGGTGAGCAGGTCGTCGAGACCCGCGAAACCGGCCTCGTTGGCCGCGATCTTGGTCAGGGTGTTCTTCGCCACGGCGAACTTCGCATTCTCACCGAGAGAGGTGCGCAGCTCCTTGAGCTGGGCGACGGTGAGACCGCGGTACTCGGTCAGAACGGCGGCGGCGCTGCCTTCGAACTCGCTCTTGAGCTCGGCAACCGCTGTCGCCTTATCCGCCCTCGCCATGGGCCTCCTTCCAGTGGTGCCACCGGTGAAGGCCCAGACATGAGAACAGCCCCGGGCGCAGGGCGCACACGGGGCTCGCACATATGGAAGGTGACCATATGGGAAACTCGCATCACACCTGCGCGGGTCGTCCACCTGACGTGGAGCCTTCGGTCGCCAGGCTTTGAGGCACCTGGCGACGACCGGCGGTCTTCGGCAACGACCAGACTACGCGCTGGCCGCCGAGTTTCCAAATCGTTCTCAGTTGACGGTGCCCTCCGGCAGCTCGCCCACCTGGTCGGCGGCCGGTGCCTTGATGTTGACAGGCTCGTTGTAGCCCTTGAACATCAGCGTGGCGTCGAGCTTGCCGCCCTCCTGGGCGCCGCTCATGGAGAGCTTGCGGGGCAGACCGTCGGCGGCGACCCAGATGTCGAACGTGATGTCCTTCAGTTCGGCGAGGTTCTGCCGCGCGTGCTCCTGCTTGTCGGCCGGGAGCTGCCGCACGGCCGCCTCGACGGGGAAGGTGCCGCTGTAGTGGGTGGTGTCCGTGCCGCCCACGCTCTCGTTGCCGACCGAGCGGACGTCCTGAGACGCCGTGATCATGGTCGTCACACTGGCCAGGTCGAACTGCTGCGCCTGGGCGAGCACCTGGTTGACCTGGTCACGGTCACCCGCCTCGGTCAGCGGCACCTTGATCCACGGCTTGGTGGCGCCGAGCATCTTGTTGAGCGCCTCCACCTTGACGTACACCGAGTCGCCGTGGAGGACCACCCGCGCGCCGCCGGGCAGCTCGCGCTCGCCCACGTCGGCCGCGTCGACCGTGAGGTCGAGGGCGAGCTGGGGCCGGCTCTGGTAGAGCATGCGGCCCTGGACCTTGCCGCTGCCGTCCTGCGGGTGCGAGACGTCCACGACGGCGTCGACCGTGTAGGAGCTGACCTCGGTCGTCTTCTGCGCCGTCTGGGCCAGAACCTCGGAGGCGGCCACGTTCTTCACGTCGATGGGCTGCGCGTTCGTTCCACAGCCGGCGACCGCGGTGGCGGCCAGGGCGGCCGCGGTCGCGGCGATGGCGAGAGAAAACCTGCGCTTGAGCATATTCGGACCCTACGTGTCGGGGAACTCGTCGTAGCGCTTTCCCCGACGTTCTCATGGAAAACCCAGGGATGTCCCTGAGACGGCTCAACGCGCAGCAGACGGAACGGACCGGGCGGCTCCGGACAGGGAACAGCCCCGGCGCGGTGTGCGCCGGGGCTGTTCCGTGAGGACGCGTCAGGCCGTGTCGAGCTCGGCGACGATGCCCCGGGTGACGTTGGGGTCGACCGGGACGCCGGGGCCCATGGTCGTGGAGAACGTCACCTTCTTGACGTAACGGCCCTTGGCCGCCGACGGCTTGAGCCGCAGCACCTCCTCCAGCGCGGCCGCGTAGTTCTCCAGGAGCTGGCGCTCGGCGAACGACGTCTTGCCGATGATGAAGTGCAGGTTGGCCTGCCGGTCGGTGCGGAACTCGATCTTGCCGCCCTTGATCTCCGTCACGGCCTTGGCGACGTCGGGCGTCACGGTGCCGGTCTTCGGGTTGGGCATGAGACCGCGCGGGCCGAGGACCCGGCCCAGGCGGCCGACCTTGCCCATCAGGTCGGGCGTGGCCACCACGGCGTCGAACTCGTTGAGCCGGTTGCCCTTGGAGATCTCGTCGATCAGCTCGTCGGCGCCGACGATGTCGGCGCCCGCCTCGCGGGCCGCCTCGGCACGGTCACCGGTCGCGAAGACCAGGACCCGGGCGGTCTTACCGGTGCCGTGCGGGAGGTTGACCGTGCCGCGCACGATCTGGTCGGCCTTGCGAGGGTCGACGCCCAGCCGCAGCGCCACCTCCACGGTGGCGTCGAACTTGGTGGTGGACGTCTCCTTGGCGAGCCTGGCCGCGTCGGCCGGGCTGTAAAGCTTGTCGCGGTCGACCTTGGCGGCCGCGTCCTTGTGCGCCTTGCTGCGCTGCATGTCTGTCTCCTAGTGGTGTGCGGGCCGGCGGGCGGCCCTCCCACGGGTGGGAAAGGGGTCAGTCGGCGACGGTGATGCCCATCGACCGGGCGGTGCCGGCGATGATCTTCTCGGCCTGCTCGATGCTGTTGGCGTTGAGGTCGGGCATCTTCGTCTCGGCGATGCTGCGCAGCTGCTCGCGGCTGAGCTTGCCCACCTTGTCCTTGTGCGGGGTCGCGCTGCCCTTGTCGAGGCCGAGCGCCTTCTTGATCAGCTCAGGCGCCGGGGGCGTCTTCGTGACGAAGGTGAAGCTGCGGTCCTCGAAAATGGTGATCTCAACGGGGATGATGTTGCCCCGCTGGGCCTCCGTCGCGGCGTTGTACTGCTTGACGAAGTCCATGATGTTGACGCCGTGGGGACCGAGGGCGGTACCGACCGGCGGGGCGGGCGTGGCCTGGCCAGCGGGAAGCTGGACCTTGACCAGAGCCGCGATCTTCTTCTTCGGAGGCATGTGTCCTTCTCCGGGTCCTGATGGGGTGATGCGTTCCGGAACGCGGGTGCGCCCGGACATGTCGGAAGGCCGCCCTTCGCGACAGGCGGCCGGCCGAACGTTTTATTGTAGGCGATCGCCTCAGATCTTCGAGACCTGGTTGAACGACAGCTCGACCGGGGTCTCACGACCGAAGATCGAGACCAGCACCTTGAGCTTCTGCGACTCGGGGCTGATCTCGCTGACCGAGGCGGGCAGAGTGGCGAACGGGCCGTCCATGACGGTGACCGACTCGCCGATCTCGAACTCGACGGCCGGGCCGGAGGGCGTCTTGGCGGCGGCCTTCTTGCTCTCCTCGGTCGGCTCCGGGGCGAGCAGCTTGGCGACCTCGTCGAGGCTGAGCGGGCTGGGCTTGTTGGACAGGCCGACGAAGCCGGTCACGCCGGGGGTGTTGCGCACCGCGGCCCAGGACTCGTCGGTCAGCTCCATGCGCACCAGGACGTAGCCGGGCAGCACGCGCTCCTTGACCGGCACCTTCTTGCCGCTCTTGAACTCCTGGACGGTGTGCGTCGGCACCTCGACCTGGTAGATGTAATCCTCCATGTTGAGCGACACGTTGCGGCTCTCGATGTTGGACTTCACGCGGTTCTCGTAACCGGCGTAGGAGTGAATCACGTACCACTCGCCGGGAAGGCCGCGCAGCGAGCGCTTGAACTCCTCGACCGGGTCGACGTCGGGCTCGACGTCACCGTCGTCCTCGGCCACGGCCGCCTCTGCGGTCTCGTCGCCCTCGTCGCCGCCGGCGACGTCCTCGACGGTCTCCTCAGCGGCCTCGGAGAAGGCCTCTTCCAGCTCGGCGTCCCGCTCCTCGCGGGGCTCGCCGGCCGGCACTGAAGACTCGGACACGGTGACTCTTCCTCTTTCGTCGTATCGAACGGCGACTCCGCCGGGCGGGCGCCGTATGCGATCAGGATCAGCCGCCGAAGATCTGCAGGACGGCCCAGCCGAACGCGGCGTCGAGGCCGTAGATGATGCCGACCATGATCACCACGAACACCATGACCACCGTGGTGTAGGTGACCAGATCCTTGCGGGTCGGCCAGATGACCTTACGGAGCTCACCGACGACCTGACGGTAGAAGAGGGCCGGAGAAGTCCGCTTCTTCTTTTCACCACTGGGCTTGCCTGCGGTCTCGCCGCGCGTGTCGATCGCCACAGTCCTCACCTGAATCCGTCGTATCCAACGCAGCTTTGCGGCGCCTACACGCCATTATTGCGCGGACCGCACTCGCAGGGCACGAGGGACTCGAACCCCCAACCGCCGGTTTTGGAGACCGGTGCGCTACCAATTGCGCCAGTGCCCTATGTCGTCAACCACATTACCCTGATCGACTCACTGCCTGGACCGAACGCCGCGTCGACATGCGGCTCAGGACCTGGCGAAAGTGTACGGAAGATTGCCCGCCACGTCGAACCCGAACCTGATCGCCCAGGTCACACGCACGTGGGACGATGGAAGCATGTCCACCCGACGCCGTGTCTCCACACGTGTTTCCGCGATTTCCGAGTCCGCGACCCTCGCCGTGGACGCCAAGGCCAAGGCGATGAAGGCGGCCGGCCGTCCGGTCATCGGCTTCGGCGCGGGCGAGCCCGACTTCCCGACGCCCGACTACATCGTCGAGGCCGCCGTGGCGGCGGCGCGCGAGCCCCGCTTCCACAAGTACACCCCGGCCGCCGGCCTGCCCGAGCTGAGGCAGGCGATCGCCGACAAGACGCGGCGCGACTCCGGCTACGAGGTCGACGCCTCGCGGGTGCTGGTGACCAACGGCGGCAAGCAGGCCGTCTACGAGGCGTTCGCCACGCTGCTCGACCCGGGTGACGAGGTCCTGGTCGTGGCCCCCTACTGGACGACCTACCCCGAGGCGGTCAAGCTGGCCGGTGGCGTGCAGGTCGACGTCGTCACCGACGAGACCACGGGCTATCTGGCGGGCGTCGAGCAGCTGGAGGCGGCCCGCACCGACCGCACGAAGGCGCTGCTGTTCGTCTCGCCGTCCAACCCGACGGGCGCCGTCCACTCGCCCGAGCAGACGGCCGAGATCGGCCGCTGGGCGGCCGGGCACGGCCTGTGGGTGATCACCGACGAGATCTACGAGCACCTGACGTACGGCGGGGCCGAGTTCACCAGCATCGCCACGGCCGTCCCCGAGCTGGGCGACCGGGTCGTGATCCTCAACGGCGTGGCCAAGACGTACGCGATGACGGGCTGGCGGGTCGGCTGGCTGATCGGCCCGTCCGACGTGGTCAAGGCGGCGGCCAACCTGCAGTCGCACGCCACGTCCAACGTCGCCAACGTCTCCCAGATGGCCGCGCTGGCGGCGGTCTCCGGCGACCTGTCGGCGGTGGCGCGGATGCGCGAGGCGTTCGACCGGCGGCGGCAGACGATGGTGCGGATGCTCAACGACATCCCGGGCGTGCTGTGCCCCGAGCCCAAGGGCGCCTTCTACGCCTACCCGTCGGTCAAGGACCTCATCGGCAAGGAGCTGCGCGGCCGCCGTCCCGGGTCGTCGGCGGAGCTGGCCGAGCTGATCCTGGAGGAGGCGGAGGTGGCCGTGGTCCCGGGCGAGGCGTTCGGCACCCCGGGTTACTTCCGGCTTTCGTACGCCCTGGGCGACGACGACCTGGTGGAGGGCGTCAGCCGCCTCGGCAAGCTGCTGGCCGAGGCCCGCTGACCGGTCAGCCGCCGGGGAGGCGCAGGGCGATCAGGGCGACGTCGTCGGCCTCGGACAGCGGCATGCCGCCCAGCAGGTGGTCGCAGAACTCGTCCAGGGACACGCGGGCCTGTGCGGCGGCGTTGCCGCACAGGCGGGCCTGGCCGTCGCCGAAGTCCTCGCCCCGCCGCTCGACCAGGCCGTCGGTGTAGAGCAGCAGGGTGCTGCGCGGGGGCAGCGGTTCGCGCGCGGAGACGTACGGGCCCGGATACGGCAGGCCCAGCAGCGGGCTGGCGGCCGAGTCGAGGAACCGGCAGCGGGCGTCCTTGGTGACCAGCAGCGGCGGCGGATGGCCCGCCACCGCGTAGTGGAGCTCGTGACCGTCGCCGTGGCGCTCGACCCTGGCCAGGACGCACGTGGCGGTGTCGTCGCCGTAGAGCGTCCTGGTCGCCTTGTTGAGCCGGTCCAGGATCTCCCCAGGCGGCTCCCGCCGGTCGACGGCCAGGCCGCGGAGCATGTTGCGCAGCCGGCCCATCGCGACGGCCGCGCGCAGGTCGTGACCGGCCACGTCGCCGATGACCAGCACGACGGCGCCGTCGGGGAGCACGAAGGCGTCGTACCAGTCGCCGCCCACCTCGTCCGCCGATGGGCTGGGCCGGTAGCGGACCGCGAGCTCCAGGCCGGGGACGTGCGGCGGCTCGGCGAGCAGGCTGTGCTGGACGGCGACGGCGAACCGGCGGGCCCGTTGCAGGACCATCACGTTGCGCAGCACGTCCTGGGCCTGTTCGAAGGTCTCCAGCAGCAGGTCGACGTCGCTTCGCCCGATGGGCGGGCGTTCGCCGCAGGTGGCGGCGGTGACCACGGCGGTGACCGTGCCGTCGATCGTCACCGGCAGGATCGCCAGGCCGTTGGCGTCGCAGGTCCGCAGCCAGGCCAGGGTGCCGGGAGGGCCGATGTCCTCCGGCGGCGAGCCCTGCGGGAACGTCCGCAGCACGGGCTGGGCGCGCCTGATGGCCTCGACGAAGGCGCCCTGTGACGGCAGGCGTTCGGCGTCGATCGGCGGCATGCACGGCAGGGCGGGGCCGGTTGCCGAGGCGACGCGCTGGATGACCAGCGACGGCTCGCCGACCGGCCCTTGGACGAGATCGCTGACCAGATGGACGCCGCATCCGTCGGCCAGGTCGGGCACGATCAGCTCGGCCAGCGCGGTCATCGTCTCTTCGAGGCTTTCCCGGCTGCCCATGGCCTGGGCGGCGCGGGTGAGCAGCTCCCGGCGGCGCTGGCGCTGCCACCAGTCCTCGATGTCGGTGCAGGTGCCCACCCACTCCACGACCCGGGCGTCCTCCATGACGGGCACGCCCCTGGACACGAAGTGGCGGTAGCCGTCGTCGACCGTGCGCAGGCGGTAGACGTGCTCCCACACGGCGGGAACCTCCCGGCGGGCGCGCGCCCACGACTCCTCGAGCTCCTGGCGGTCGTCCGGGTGGATGGGCGCCAGCCACCCGTCGCCGCGGGACTCCTCCCAGGTCTGGCCGGTCAGTCCCTCCCATTCGGGGATGGGCTCGACGAGGTCGCCGTCGACGGAGTTGACCCAGATCAGCTGCCCGCTCACCCGGACCAGGCTCGCGTAGCGGCGCAGGGCGCGGCTGCGGTCCCCGGCCAGGGCCTGGATCCGCCGTGCCGTGGTGACCTCCTCGGTGACGTCCAGGCATATCACCACCACGCCGTGCTCGACGTGGGGAAAGGTGGCCCGCGACAGGCTGAAGGTGAAGAACCGCTGCTGCCCGTCCGGCGTCGTCAGCGGCCCGGCCGGCGACTCGACCACGACGACCGGCTCACCGGTCTCCCGCACCTGGTCGAACAGGTGGAAGCTCTCGCGGTTGACGGCGTCGCCGAACGCCTCTCTGATGGGGACGCCGAGCGGCACGTCGCCGAACAGTGATCGGTACGCGCGGTTCGCATAGATCAGCCGGTGGTCGGGGCCGAGCGTGACGGCGACGCCAACCGGCGCGGGGTCCAGCACCTCAAGGGCCGGCGCGCCCGCAGCGTAGTCCTCGTCGCGGCCCATGACTCTCCCCCGATGTGCACACGCAGCGTCATCTGGTGACTACCCGGTGACAGCGTCGGCGATGCGGTCGATCTCGGTCGACAGGCCGGGGGTGGCGGCGATGCAGACGGCGATGCCGGGGCGCTCCAGCCACATGAAGTGGTGCACCCCGCCGCCGGTATCCCAGCTGAGCGCGGGCTTGCCGTGGTGCATCCCGAGCGTGGCCCGCGGTACGAGGGTGGCGAACTCCTCGGCGGTCCTGACCCCGCAGACGACGCCGACGTGCAGCCGCTCGGCGCCGCGGCTCCAGATCTCGCCCCTGACCTTGAGCTTCCGGGTGAGGGACTTGACCTGCCGGAACGTACCGGACCTGGTCGTGCCGGGGGGCATGGCGGCGATCTCCACGAAGGCGGCGCCGCACGACAGCACAGGCCCCGCCACGGCGGCGACCGGGCTGGGCCTGGCGATCTGCGGCGCGGGGGCGGACGGACCGCACGCGGCAAGGCTCAGTGTCAGGAACACCGAAGCCAGGCGCCGCATCACCACTCCATGACCGGAAGGCGGGAAAGGTCCCTAGTCTCCTACAGGAGCGGCGCCGTCGCGGCAAGTCGCAGCCCGGTCCAGTGGCAAAATGTGGCGATGGCAAGGTCCCTGCTCACACTTCCCAAGGCCCACCTGCATCTTCACTTCACCGGCTCCATGCGCCACTCGACGCTGATCGAGCTGGCCAGGGAGCAGGGCCTCCACCTGCCCGACGCGCTGGAGGAGGACTGGCCGCCGAGACTGCGGGCGACCGACGAGCGCGGCTGGTTCCGGTTCCAGCGGCTGTACGACATCGCCAGATCGGTGCTGCGCCGGCCGGAGCACGTCTACCGGCTGCTGCGCGAGACCGCCGAGGACGAGATGGCGGCCGGGTCGCGGTGGCTGGAGATCCAGGTGGACCCGTCGGGCTACCAGCAGTTGTTCGGAGGGCTGACGGCCACGCTGGAGCTGGTGCTGGACGCGGCCGAGCAGGCGTCGCGGGAGACGGGCGCCGGGATCGCGGTGGTGGTGGCGGCCAACCGGACGCGCCACCCGCTCGACGCCAACACCCTGGCCCGGCTGGCCGCCCAGTACGCCGGCAAGGGGGTGGTCGGGTTCGGGCTGTCCAACGACGAGCGGCGCGGGCAGGCCCGCGACTTCGACCGCGCGTTCCGCATCGCCAAGCGGGCCGGGCTGCTGGCGGTGCCGCACGGCGGGGAGCTGCTGGGGCCGCGGAGCGTGGCGCAGTGCGTGGACGACCTCGGCGCCGACCGGGTCGGCCACGGGGTCCGCGCGGCCGAGGACCGCCGGCTGATGGAACGGCTGGCCGAGCGGGAGATCTGCTGCGAGGTGTGCCCCACCTCCAACGTCGGCCTGGGGGTGGCCGAGAGCGCGGCGGACGTGCCGCTGCGCCGGCTGTTCGAGGCGGGGGTGCCGATCGCGCTCGGCTCCGACGACCCGCTGCTGTTCGGGGCGCGGCTGCTGCGCCAGTACGAGCTGGCCCGGGAGGTGTACGGGTTCGGCGACGCGCAGGTCGCCGAGCTGGCGCGCCAGTCGATCAGGGCGTCGGCCGCGCCGGAGTCGGTTCGCAAGGAGCTGCTGAAGGGCGTCGACGACTGGCTGGCCTCACCGGAGTGAGCCGGCCAGCTCGACCGCCCGCGCCATCGACGGGGCCCCCTCCAGGCGGTGGCCGACCTCGCCCGACTGCCAGATGAGCGTGGGTCCGGCCTGGCGCAGCGGCACCGCCTCGCCGTTCTCGCGGGTGATGTGGCCGAGCGGGTGCGAGCCCCGCAGCCAGAAGCCGCCGACGCCGTCGACCTCGGTCTCCTCCGGGAACGGCGCGCCGAGCCGCTTGAAGAAGAACGGCTCCATCCGGCCGTCGAACTGGTCCAGCCGGATGCCGTCCGGCCAGAACATCGACACCACCCGGCCGCCGTCGCTGACGGTGACGCGCTCGGGCTCGCCCAGCGCGGTCAGCGTCCTGACCGGGAACGCGACCTGCCCGGCGACCTCTCCCGCCGGGACCTCCCGCTCCCCCGGCAGCGGGGCCGGCGCGGGCACCGGGGCCGGCGTCTCGCCGCCCAGGCGCAGCTCGATCCCGGCGTACCGGAGGATCGCCGTCACCGCCTGCCTGCCCTGCGGGGTCGCCGCCGTGACCGCGACCAGCGCCACCAGCACCGCCGCGACCACCTGCCACCGAGCCACCTGCCACCGAGCCACCCGCCACCGCTCGCGCCGCCTTCTGGCGGGCCGAGGCTCCGCCAGCCTGGCCCGTACGGCCGCCGCCACCCGCTCGGGCGGCGGAGCCGGCACGTCGAGGGAGCCGGCCAGGGCGCGCAGTTCGGCCTCCAGGTCGTCGAAACGCTCATCCGAGCTCATGCCCCGCCTCCTCCCTCAGCCTGGCCAGGCCGCGGTACGTCCTGGACTTGACGGTGCCCACCGGCCAGCCGAGCACCTGGGCGGTCTCGGCCTCCGACAGCTGTAAGAAGTACCGGCAGAGCACGGCCCGACGTTCCCGCTCCGGCAGCGCGCGGACCGCCTCCAGCAGCCGCGCCCGCCGGTCGGTGGCCACGGCCGCGCCCTCCGGGTCGTCGGGGGCCTTCACCTCGGCCGTGGCGCTCAGCCGTACCGTGAGCTCCGCCCTGCGGCCGCGCGCCCGGGTCAGGTTGTGCGTCTCGTTGGCCACGATGCGCAGCAGCCACGGGCGGAACTCCGACTCGCGGCGGAACGACGCCAGATGCCGGAACGCCTTGACGAACGCCTCCTGCACCACGTCCTCGGCCTCGTCGCGCGCGCCGAACAGGACCGCGGTGCGGTGCGCGAGCGCGCTGTAGCGGGCGACCAGCACCTCGTAGGCGCTCAGGTCGCCCTCCAGCGAGCGGGCGATGGCCTCGGCGTCGTCCATGGGCGTGACCGATTCCATCGCATGAGCGGCCGGGGCGGAAGAGCGTTCGGGTGACCTCGGCCGCCGGGCGGGCACTAGACTCTGGCCATTCCCGCGACCCCGTAAGGATCGACGACTATGTCTTCTGGTTATGACCGCGTGGTGCAGCCGGCGGCCGGTGACGAGGCTCTGGAGAACCACCTCGGCGGCGACGAGGCGAAGAACTACCGGAAGTACGAGTTCGACATGGTCGCCCCGCACGTCGGCCGCTCCCTGCTGGAGATCGGCTCCGGGCTGGGCCATTTCGCCGAGCAGTTCCTGCCGCGGCTCGACCGGCTCGTGGTCAGCGACTTCGACCCCTACTGCGTCGAGCAGCTCAAGAAGCGCTTCGCCGGCCGCGACGACATCGACGTGCTGCAGTTCGGCCTGCCGACCGAGATCCCGCTCGAGGACAAGGTCGACACCGTCGTGATGATGAACGTCCTGGAGCACATCGAGGACGACGCCGAGGCGCTCCGCTCGCTGGCGCGCGTCACCCTGCCGGGCGGGCGGATCGTCATCTGGGTGCCGGGCTACATGCAGCTGTACGGCGACTTCGACCGCAAGGTCGGCCACGTGCGGCGCTACACGCCCAAGACCCTGGCCGCGACCGTGGGCCGGGCCGGGCTGGACGTCGAGGTGCTCAAGCCGATCAACTTCCTGGGCGGCATCGCCTGGTGGGCGGCGGTGCGCCGGGGCGGCGTGGGCTATCCGGACCCGCGCCTGGTCAAGATCTACGACCGCACGGTGGTGCCGATGACCCGGCTCATCGAGCGCTTCGTCCGGCCGCCGTTCGGCCAGACGGTCTTCTGCGTCGCCCGCGTCCCCGGCTGAGACCCGCGGCTCTCAATGACGCTCGGCCGGTTCCGTGGATCCGGCCGACCCGCATGCCACCGGGGAGACCGGAGGCCGGCCTCGTCAGGTTGCGCCGCCGCCCAACCGGTGCCGCACGAATTCCGGGCCGGCGTCGCCGACATCGATGCTGTTCTCGTCAAGAGCGTTGGCGATGTGGAAACGACCGGCCTCGAAGACGAACTCCACCGCGATGGAGCCCTCCGCCATGTCATGACGTGAGGATGGCCGCCACTCGAGCAGGGCGACTTCGCGCAGTTCCAGGCCGACGAACGGCTCCAGCCGCTCGTCGGCGCCCGACCACGCCGGGGTGAACTCGTCGTACTCCCAGCCGCGGATGGCTGTCGTCGTGTCGATGGAGTTCCAGCCGATCGACAGCTCGTCGAACTTCGTATGGCAGATCTCGACCTGGACACCGTCGAAGTCCAGGACCACGGGGCACTCGGCGTACCAGTCCCCGTCCTCGACGAAACGTACGAGCGCGAACCTGGTCAGACGCCGGCCGCCGAGCGCGGCCAGACCCGGCCCGTGTTCCTCGCGGACGGCTTCGAGTCCGGCGACAAAGGCCGGTTGGAAGCCGGAGATCCCCATCACGACAGGCGATTATCCAGGTTCCTCATGGAATCGCCACCACCTGTCCCGTTCACGCGAGGGCGGCGACCGGGGAGCGCGCCGTCACTTGATGGAGCCGGCCGTGAGGCCGCCGACGACCTTCCGTTCGATCAGGGCGAACAGGATGATCACCGGGATGGTGGCGATCACCGAGCCGGCGAACAGGTTCTGCCAGTCGACCTGATACTGGCCGATGAAGGAGTTGAGCGCCACGGTCAGCGGCTGGTTCTCCGGGGTGGTGGTCAACGTCAGGGCGACGACGAACTCGTTCCAGGCCGCGATGAACGTGAAGATGAGCGCGGTGATCACCCCCGGCATGGCCAGCGGGAGCGTGATGCGGAACAGCGCGCCGAAGCGGCCGTTGCCGTCGATGAACGCGGCCTCCTCCAGCTCGCGCGGGATCGAGGAGAAGTACGCGTTGAGGATCCACACCGCGAACGCCAGGTTGAAGCCGCCGTTGACCAGGATCAGCGACCAGATCGAGTCCACCAGCCCGAACTGGGAGAACTCCCGGTAGATGCCCACCAGCATCGACGTCGGCTGGAACATCTGGGTGATCAGCACCAGGATCAGGAAGAACGTCCGGCCCCGGAAGTCGTGGCGGGCGGAGTAGTAGGCGGCCGGCAGGGCCACCAGCAGCACCAGGATGGTGGAGCCCGCGGCCACCTGGAGGGTGACGACGAGGTTGCCGGCCAGGCCGCTGCTCCAGAAGTTGACCAGGTTGGACCACTCCCACTGGGCGGGCAGGAGGGTGGCGTCGCGGAGGTTCTCCTGGGGACGCAGCGAGGTCAGCAGCATCACCAGGTACGGGAACAGGAAGATGAACGCGACCACGTACGCGACGGCCGCGGTCACCGTGGTCTTCAGCTTGGGCATCGCGCGGTGCCTGACCGGCGCGTGGCGGGCGCGGGAGGGGCGCGCGGGCGCCTTCGGGGCCGTTCCCACTGCCATCACGCCACCGCCCTGTTCCAGCGCGAGATCTTGAGGAAGACCGCGGTGATCACGAGCACCATTCCGAAGTTGACCACCGACATGGCGGCGGACTCGCCGATGTCGGAGCTCTTGAGGATGAACATGAAGATGGTCGAGGTCGCCGTCGAGTAGCCAGGCTGGCCGTGCGTCATCGCCCAGATGATCGGGAAGCTGTTGAAGACGTTCATCATGTTGATCAGCACGGCGACGGTCAGCGCGGGCCGCAGCAGCGGCAGCGTGATCGACCAGTAGGTGCGCGCCTTGGAGGCGCCGTCCATCTTGGCCGCCTCGTACACGTCGGCGGGGATGGTGGCGAGGCCGGCGAGCAGCGCGTACGTGGTGAAGGGGATGGACACGAACACCGCCACGAACACCAGCCACGGCATGGCGGTGGAGGCGTCGCCGAGCTGGTCGGCGGAGGCGCCGCCGAGCGCGTCGATGAGCCCGAGCTTCAACCTGATCTGGTTGATGACGCCGACCTCGGGGTCGAGCATCCACCGGAAGACGATGGCGGTCATCAGCACGGACGCGGCCCAGGGCGCGATCAGCGCCCACCGGGCGATCTTGCGGCCGGGGAAGCGCCGGTTGAACAGCTGGGCGAGGGCGAGCGAGATCACCACGGTGAGGACGACGACGGCCACCACCCAGATCACGCTGCGGACCATGATGTCGGCGAAGTCCTTCTCGGCGAACAGCTTCTCGTAGTTGTCGAAGCCGTTCCAGCCGCGGACCACGCCCACCCGGCTGATCTTCAGGAACGAGGACCGGATCATCTCGACGACCGGCCAGAGCACCACGACCACGATCAGCACCACCGCGGGGCCGATCCAGGCCAGCGGCTCCAGGGCGCGCAACCTTCTCATAAAGCTCCTCCGTGGAGGTACGGCCGGCGCCCCGGGTCGAGGCGCCGGCCGTACGGGCCCCCGTCGCTCAGCCGGCCTCTGCGGTCTTCTGCAGTTCGCCGAGGACCGCGGCGGGGTCGTCCTTTACGGCGCCGCCGATGGTCTGCTTGATCGCCGGGTTCAGCTCGGCCCACTTCGGGTCCTGGAACGGGTAGAAGCTGGCGTTGGGCAGCGCGTCCAGGAACGGCTTGAGCTTCTCGTCGCCCGACAGCTTCTCGATGCCGCCGTTGGTGACGGGCAGCAGCTTGTAGGTGTCGCTGATCTTCTGCGCGGCGGAGCCGGTGTAGAAGAAGTCGAGGAACTCCTTGATCTCCTCGGCGCGGCCGTTCTGGTTGAACGCCATGATCCAGTCCATGACGCCGAGGGTGGTGTCGAGCGGGCCGGTCTTGCCGGGGATGGGCGCGACGCCGTAGTTCTTCAGGCCGGCCGCGTCGAAGATCGGGATGGACATGGGGCCGCCGTTGACCATGCCGACCTTGCCTGCGCCGAAGTCCTCCCAGACCGTCTTGCGGTCCTTGGTGCCGGGGTTGGGGGTGGTCAGTCCGGCGTCGACCAGGCCCTTCATGTAGGTGAAGGTCTCGACGTTCTGCGGGGAATCGATCGCCCACTTGCCGGAGGCGTCCTTGTAGCCTCCGCCGTTGCCGAGCATCCACAGGAACGACTCGCCCTGCGCCTCCTCCTGGCCGAGGGGGAGGCCGAACGGCTGGCTGACGCCGGCCGCCTTGAGCTTCTCGGCCGCGGCCTTGAGCTCGTTCCACGTCTTGGGCGGCTCGGCGACGCCGGCCTTGTCGAACAGGTCCTTGTTGTAGAACAGGGCGCGGGCGGAGGACACGAACGGGATGCCGTAGGCCGTGCCGTCGACCTTGCCGTACTCGGCGAACTTCTGCAGCAGGTCGCCGGACACGTTCGGGGACAGGACCTCGTCGACCTTGTGGAGCAGGCCGTCGGCGACGAACCCGGAGTAGTCGCCGGTCTGCAGGATGTCGGGCACCTGACCGTTCTGGATCATGGTGGCGACCTGCTTGTCGATGTCGTTCCAGTTGATGACCTGGACGTCGACCTTGATGTTCGGGTTGGCCGCCTGGAACTCGTCGACCACGCCCTTCCAGAAGTTCTCGCCGGAGTTGGGCTTGCCGGGGCCGTCGCCGTAGTCGGCGGCGACCATCTTGAGCGTGACCTGGCCGCCGCCGGCCTGGTCACCGCCGCCGCCACCGCCGTCGGGCGTGCTGGAGCCACAGCTGGTCAGGACCAGCACGGTAGCCAGGCCGAGAGCGGCGCCGCCCACAAGTCTCATTCTCACCGTAAGTACCGCCTTCTCATCGGACAGGTCATGCTGGTCCGTACCAGCCGCCAGACACTGCCCTGGTGTATGCCGCCGCGACTGCCGCGACGTCACGCGTTTGCGCAAGCGTAAGCGTGGTTTTGCGAGCCGGTCTATACCGGAGAGTTGCGGAACGACAACAACTTCTACCGTCTGGTCTAGACCAGGGCTAGCGGATCTTCCGGCGCACGTTCTCCTCGCCCTCCGGCGCGCCGATCCACGGCCCCTCGATCGACGGGTCGAGGATGCCCTCCTCCAGGAAGGCGTAGCGGCCGTCGAGCACGTAGCGGGCCAGCCGCACGTCGTGGTCGTCGCTGTTGTCCCAGAGCCGGTCGAACAGCGCGTCCACCCGACCCCTGGCCTGCCTGCAGAACGTGTCGGCGAGCTCCTGCGGGCGGCGTCCGAGGTCACCGGCGTCCTCGGCGGCCTTGACGCAGGCCGCGGTCATGGCGAACAGCTCGGCGCCGATGTCGACGATCCGGCCGAGGAACGCCTGCCTGTGCTCCAGCCTCCCCTGCCAGCGGGACATGCCGTAGAAGATGGACCGGGCCAGCTTGCGGCTGGTCCGCTCCACGAAGCGCAGATGGGTCGACAGCGGGCCGAACCCGGCGTAGGAGGTCGGCACCTGACCAGCGCCGGTGACCAGCGACGGCAGCCAGCGGGCGTAGAAGCGGGCGGCCCGCCTGAGCGCCTGGGCGCGCGCCTGCCGGGAGGACTCCGGGTCGATCAGCTCGCCCGCGGCGCTCAGGTGGGCGTCGACGGCCTCGCGGGTGATGAGCAGCCTCATGATCTCGGAGGAGCCCTCGAAGATGCGGTTGATCCGGGTGTCGCGCAGCATCTGCTCGGCCGGCACGCCGCGCTCGCCGCGCGCCGCCAGCGACTCGGCGGTCTCGTAGCCGCGCCCGCCCCTGATCTGGACCAGCTCGTCGAGCACCTGGTAGGACAGCTCGGTCGCGTACAGCTTGGCCAGCGCCGCCTCGATGCGGATGTCGCTGCCCTTCCCGTCGGCCAGCCTGGCGGTCAGGTCGGAAACGGCCTCCAGGGCGTACGCGGTCGCGGCGATGAAGGCGACCTTGGTGGCGACGGCCTCGTGCTCGCCCACCTTGCGCCCCCACTGGACGCGGGCGTTGCCCCACTCGCGGGCGATCTTCACCGCCCACTTGGCGTGCCCGGCGCAGGACGCGGGCAGCGACAGCCGGCCGGTGTTGAGCGTGGTCAGGGCGATCTTCAGCCCTTCGCCCTCACGGCCGATCAGGTTCGCCGCGGGCACCCTGACCTGAGAGAACTCCGTCACCCCGTTCTCGATGCCGCGCAACCCCATGAACGCGTTGCGCCGCCTGACCGTGATGCCCGGCGAGTCGCCCTCGACCACGAACGCGCTGATCTTCTTCCCGGTACGGGCCATCACCACGAGCAGATCGGCGACCACCCCGTTCGTGGTCCACAACTTGACCCCGTCGAGCACGTACTCGTCGCCGTCGCGCACCGCCGTGGTCGACAGCCGGGCCGGGTCGGAGCCCACGTCGGGCTCCGTGAGCAGGAACGCGGAGATCTCGCCGCGCGCGCACCGGGGCAGGAAGGCGCGCTTCTGCTCCTCGGTGCCGAACAGCTTCAGCGGCTGCGGCACGCCGATCGACTGGTGCGCCGACAGCAGCGTCGCCAGCGCCGGGCAGTACGAGCCGACCAGCATGAGCGCGCGGCAGTAGTACAGGTAGGGCAGCCCGAGCCCGCCGTACTCCGCGCCGATCGTGATCCCGAAGGCGCCCAGCCCGGCCAGGCCCTTGACCACCTCGTCCGGGATGCGCCCGTCACGCTCGATCGCGGCCGGATCGACGTGCGCGTCGAGGAAGCGCCGGACCGCCCGGACGAACTCCTCCCCGCGCTTGGCGGCCTCGTCGGGCGGCGCGGGGGCCGGATGCACCAGATCCAGCCGGAGATCTCCGAGAAACAGCTGCTTGGCGAAGCTCGGGCGGGTCCACTCTCGCTCGCGGGCCTGCTCGCCGAGCTCCCTTGCCTTGGCGTACTCGCTCATAGCATCCTCCCGCCGAGATTACGCCTTATCCGTACGGCGAGAAAGCGACCCTCGTCAGCCGGGGAACCGGAGGAACTCCGGCGGCACCCGCTCGGCCAGCCACACCCCGTTGGCGCTGACCCGGAACACGTGGCCGGCCTCGTGCATCGCCCCCGCGTCCACCGCCAGCACCACGGGCCGGCCGCGACGGGCGCCCACGCGGGCGGCGGTCTCGCGGTCGGGCGACAGGTGCACGTGGTGGCGGTCCATCGGCAGCAGTCCCCGCTCCCTGATCCCGTCCAGGTTCCGCGCGACCGTGCCGTGATAGAGGTACGCGGGCGGCACGGTCACCGGAAGGCCGAGGTCGACGGTGACGGAGTGGCCCTGGTTGGCGCGGATCCGGTCGCCGTCCAGGGCGTAGCGCTGCTTGTCGTTGTCGCGCACCACCCGCTCCAGCTCGTCGCGGCCGATGGGGAAGCCGTGCGCGGCGGCTGCCCGCAGGAAGGTCTCGACGTCCACCCAGCCCTGCTCGTCGAGGGTGATGCCGATGCGCTCGGGCTGGTGGCGCAGATGTTGGGCGACGTACTTGGACACGCGTACGAGTCGCCGCTCGTCCATGGGCACCTCCGGATAAATCGGTTGTGCCGCACCTTAGGGGACACCTACCGTCAAGGGCATGCGCCTTTACCAGTAATGCGCCGGGGCCTTGCAGCCCGGCCGCGAAGCCGACACCCGTCCCCTGCCATTACGTGAAGGAGCCTCTTATGCGTGCCCATATTTCCGGCAAATCCGGCAAATCAGTCAAGCGCCCGCCCGTGCCGATGCCGCGGATGCCGCAGCGCCCCATCGCGCCGCCCCGCCGCATCCCGCCCAAGGGCCGCTGATCCCCCAGCCACTACCAGGATGGTGGTAGAAGCGAACGGCGCCCCGCCCCCACGAGTGGGGGCGGGGCGCCGTTCGCGTCAGAGCCGGGGGCGGGGTCGCCCGCCAAGGTCCCCGCCGCCGGCCCCGACGAGCCTCAGAGGCGCTCGATGATGGTGACGTTGGCCTGACCGCCGCCCTCGCACATGGTCTGCAGGCCGTACCTGCCGCCCGTGCGCTCCAGCTCGTTCAGCAGCTTCGTCATGAGGATGGTGCCGGTCGCGCCCAGCGGGTGGCCCAGGGCGATGGCGCCGCCGTTGGGGTTGACCCGGGCCGGGTCGGCGCCGAGCTCCTTGATCCAGGCGAGCGGCACCGGCGCGAACGCCTCGTTGATCTCCACCACGTCGATGTCGTCGATCGACAGCCCGGCCTTGCTCAGCGCCTTCTGGGTCGCCGGGATCGGCGCGGTCAGCATGTAGACCGGGTCGTCGCCGACGATCGTGAGCTGGGTGATGCGCGCCCGCGGGGTCAGGTTGTGGTCCCTGACGGCCTGCTCCGAGGCGATGAGCAGGGCGCCGGAGCCGTCGGAGATCTGGGAGGAGGTGGCGGCGGTGATCTGGCCGCCCTCCTTCAGCGTCTTCAGCGACGCCATCTTCTCCAGCGTGGTGTCGGCCCGCGGGCCCTCGTCGTCCTCGACGCCGTTGATCGGCGCGATCTGCTCCTTGAAGTAGCCGTTGGCGATGGCCTTGGCCGCCCGCTGGTGGGACTCCAGGGCGAAGCGCTCCAGCTCCTCGCGCTTGAGTCCCCACTTCTCGCACATCAGCTCCGCGCCGCGGAACTGGGAGATCTCCTGCTTGCCGTACCGCTCGACCCAGGTCTCGCCGAACGGGAACGGCATGCCCTTCTCCAGGGCGGCGGAGATCGACGAGCCCATCGGCACGATGCTCATCGACTCGACGCCGGCCGCCACCACCAGGTCCTGCGTGCCCGAGAGGACGCCCTGCGCGGCGAAGTGGATCGACTGCTGCGAGGAGCCGCACTGGCGGTCGATGGTCACGCCGGGGGTCGTCTCCGGCAGCCCGGCCGACAGCCAGGCGTTGCGGGCGATGTCCATGCTCTGGGGGCCGAACTGCATGACGCAGCCCATGATCACATCTTCCACCGCCGCGGGATCGACCCCGGTGCGGTCGATCAGCGCTTTGAGCGTGTGCGCCGCCAGGTCCGTGGGGTGGACGGTGGAAAGGCCGCCCTTCTTCTTTCCGACCGGGGTCCGGACGGCCCCGACGATGTACGCCTCTGCCACTGTGCCTCCTGTAAACCGAGCAATATTCGGTTCTCTCCCCGAGAGTACAGCAGAACTATGATCGGTTGCCTATCACGAAGGCGGCAGAAGGTCCTCCGGCCGGTCGACGCGGAACCGCCATCTGTCCACGACCAGCCCGTTCAGCGCCTCCGCCAGCGACAGCGCCAGCGTGCCCAGTTTGGCCCGGTCGTCACCGCGCAGCTCGACGGCGGTCAGCTCGGCCGCGAACGGCAGCAACTCCTCGGCGGCGGGCGGGCGACCCTTCTCCGGCACGACCAGGACGCGGACGCCGCCGGCGACGAAGACGAACTCCTCCTCCTGCTCGACCTCGCCCTCCAGCAGCTCCATCAGCTCCTCCGCGGCGGGCGGCGCCGGCAGGATGACCGCGGGGCCGCCCGGCCGGCTCTCGTCGGCCGGGTCGTCCACCACGCCCCGGCACACGGCCAGCCCGCCCAGCCGGAACGCCAGCCCCTCCGCCAGGTGACGGTCGAAGAAGTCGACGGGCAGCGGGCCCTCCGCCGCCACCCGGCAGGCCCACACCTGCTCCAGCTCGCCGCCGACCAGATCGGGATCCGCCTCGACGGGCGCGTGCACCCGCACGTCCACGGCGACGATGTCGTCGCCGTCCTCCCGCGCCCCCGGATCGGCCAGGCGTACCAGCCGCAGCAACTCCGCGTGGTCCGGCCTGGCGGGCAGCGCCGCCGTGGGGCCAGTACGCAGTCTCCGCTTCGCCATCCAGCCCATTGCGCGCCTCCGCGGTCAGCTTCGATAGGAGCTCGTCATCGTGGCGTACACGATGACATTGTCGGTGTAGTGGCCGGTGTTGCGGTTGTAGGCGCCACCGCAGGTGATCAGGTGGAGCTGCGCGTTCTGCTGCGGCCCGTACACCCGCTCCGTCGGGAACGTCTTCTTGTCCGCCTGCTCGATGCCGCCGACCGTGAACACGGCCGTGACGCCGTCCTGCCGCTTGACCTCGATCGTGTCGCCGTTGCGCAGCTCGGGCAGGCGGCTGAACACGGCACTGCGCGTCCGGGTGTCCTTGTGGCCGAGCAGCACCGCCGGGCCGGCCTCGCCCGGGGTCGACATGTTGCGGTACCAGCCCACCAGGTTGGGGTTGTCCGCCGGCGGCACCTGGATCGTGCCGTCCCTGGCCAGGCCCACGGACCTGACCGGGGCGTCGACGCCGAGCCGCTTGATCTTCAGCCGTACCGGCGTCGACGGCAGCATCGCCGCCGCCGGCTGGATCTGCGGCAGTGGCGGCGGCGCGTCGGGGTCCGCCTGCCACAGGGCCTGCTCCGCCTTCCCGTCAGGCTGCGCGGTCAGGCCCAGCGAGTCGCGGTCGCTCGCCAGCCCGTACTCCTCCGGCGAGCCGAGCACGATGAACATCCCGGCGACCACGGTCACCACTCCGGCGATCGCCGCGACCAGCAACGTCGTCCGCAACGCCTTCCCGCCGTCGTCCTGCGGCTGAGGCGGCGGTACGGGTGAGCCGTACGGATACTGGTTGACCATGGCCGATCACCCCCTGGCGGCGCGCCGGCGCATCAGCAGCCCGCCGCCCCCGGCGGCCAGGACCAGCATCGACCCGGCGACAATGAACATCCGCCCGTCAGGCCCGGCGTCCCCGCCGGCCCCGGTCGCCACCCCGTCCTTGGGCGTCTGCGACGACCGCCGCGTCGGGCTGGTCTCCTCGTCGGGCGTCTCGGTGACGATCACCGTGGTGGTCCTGGTCGGGGTCGGGGTGGTGTTGCTCGGGCTGGGACTGGGACTCGGGCTGGGGCTCGGCGACGCACTTCCTGCGGTGACCTGGAACGTGAAGGTCGGCAGGCCGGTCGTAGGAGCCGCGCACTTGACGGCCGCGGCGGCGGCGGTCGTGCCGAAGGCCAGGTCGCCGGGTGTGATGGTGACGGTGCCGGCGGTCGTGGGCCTCACCTTGATGGTCACGGTGGGCAGGGTCGTCAGGCTCTGCCCGGCGGTCCCCGTGGCGGCGGCCTCGCCCGTCGCGGTGGGCGGGGCCCCGGCGCCGCTGGCCTTGACCGTGGCGAAGAACTTGCTGCCGGTCGGGAACCCGCCCGTCGGCACCTTCAGCTCGTCAGCGGTCGTCTGCACGGCGCTCGCCCAGGTGATGGAGGCGTCCTGGTTCGTCCTGGCCCCGGTCGGCATGGTCGCCGTGATCTTGACGTCCACGGTGGCGGGGTAGGCGGGGTCGGTGCCGCTGGTGGTGGCGAGCGTGCACTGGTAGGAGACGACGTTGTCGTCGCCGCCGCCGGCGCCGATGGGCACCTCCAGCACCTCGGTCGAGGTGGTGGTGCAGGTCGTCACGGTGGTGGCGGCCGAGGCGAGGGCCAGCGTGAGGTTCCCGGGCTTGACGGTCACGTTGCCGGTCGCCGCAGCGGTGACCGCGACGGGATAGATCACGTCACCCGCCGGGACAGCGGTCTGGTTGACCGCGACGGCCGCTCCCGTCTTCGGGCCCGGGGTGACCGTGCCGTTCGTGACCGTCAGCGTGGCGTTGGCTGACACGGTCGTCGCGGTGGTCACCGCCTGACGGAGGGTCAGGGCGGGGATGCCGACGGTGACGTTGACCGGCGATCCCGCCGCCGCAGAATCAGGGGCGCTCAGCTTGACCGTGATCGACGTGTTGCTGAAAGGTCCGCCGCTGCAGGCGTAGGTGAAACTCTTCTCGACCACGAGCGTCGCCGCACTCGCGGGGGCCGAGCCGACGAGCAGCGAACCAGCGAGAAGGACGGAGGCGCCCACCAGCACCAAGGCCGAGGAGGTCTTCTGGGCGAGGCGGCGCCGCGCCTGGGACGTCAGCACTGTCCTACTCCAATTCAGCACAGTCTTCATGGTCGCGTAGAGCCAAGAGCATACGGACTCATCCTGTCAGGCTTCCGTAAACCGCCAAAACCTCGCCCGTCAACCCTTCTTTTTCGACAACGTCGCGTACACCACGATGTTGTCGGTGTAGCTGTGCGCCTTCTTGTTGTAGACGCCTCCACAGGTGATCAGGCGGAGCTGGGCGTCGTTGGTGTTGCCGTAGACCCGGTTGGTCGGGAAGGTCTTCTTGCTGACCTGCTCGATCCCGCTCACCGTGTAGCGGGCGACCTTGCCGTCCGACCTGTACACGTAGATGTGGTCGCCCTTGGCCAGCTCGCCGAGGCGCTTGAAGACGGCCGCGCCCTTCTTGGTGCTGACGTGGCCGTTGATGATCGAGGGGCCGAGCTCGCCGGGGAGCGGGCTCTTGTTGTACCAGCCCGTCAGGTTCGGCTTGCTGAGCGGCGGGGTGCCGAGGACGCCCGCCTTGGTCAGCTTGACGGCGCCGATCCTCGCGTTCACCTTGATCTCGGGGATCTTGATCCGGGTCGGCCTGGTCCTGGCCTTGGCGGCCTTGGACTTGACCGGCGGGATCGCCGCCACGGTCGGCACGGCGGCCAGGGGCGGCGGCGCCTCCAGGCGGGCCGGGGTGAGCGGCACGTCCTTGCCGCCAGGGCCCACGGTGGGGGCGAGCTGGAAGGCGCCCGCGTTCTGGAACTGCACCGCCGTCGGCTCGCCCTGCTGGGCCTGCGGGACCGGTCCCGATCCGTCGTCCACCGGCGGGATGAACGACAGCAGGCCGACCATGATGGCGCCGACGCCGCCGAGCGAGCCGGCGATCAGCAGCGCCGGCGTGGCGCGGCTCGTCGGGGACTTCTGCGGCTGGGTCATCGGTCCATCCCTCCGGCGTGCTCGGCGCGGCGGCGGCGCATCAGCAGGCCGCCGGTGACGCTGCCCATCAGCAGCAGGCTTCCGCCCAGCAGCAGGCCGGGTGAGCCGGTCTCCCGTTCGGGCGCCTCACCGGTGTCCACCCCGCCCGTGGGGGTCGCGAGGACCTGCGCCTTGTAGTTCGTGACGGTGGGGTTGACGGTGGGCGTCGCGGTGGGCGTCGTGGTGGCTCCGGGCACCACGACGCTCACGTGGCCGCTCGCGCTGGGGAAGGGGTGCCGGCCGGGCGTGGTGGTGCTGGTGCTCGGCGTCGGCGAGGTGGTGTCCGTCGGATCGTCGGTCGGCGGGTCGGTGTCCGTGGGGGTCGAGGTCGGGCTGCCCGTGTCCGTCGGGCCGGGGGTCGATCCACCGACGTTGATCTCGACGGTGCCCGGGTTGTTGGTGATCGTGCAGGTGGCCCTGTGCAGCGTCGGCGGGTTGATCATCTCCGCGGTGAGCAGCTTGAACGCGTCGAGGTGGATGTTCTTGCCGTCGTCGAGGGCCCGCACGGCCAGCCGGTGGAACCCGTACGGCAGATCGTCGCGCCGCCACAGCGTGGAGTTGCCCTGGATGACGTTGGTGGGCTCGCCGGTCTCGGTCCTCGACGTGTCCACGATCGCGGACTCGTCGTCGTCGATGATCACGCGGATCCGGCCGACGTCGGGCATCCTGCGGCCGAGGACCTCGAAGCCGGTGCCGTGGAACTTGATGACCGCCTCGTCCGTGCGGTTGCTGGTGGTGTGCAGGTCACGTCCGTGGTCGCCGTACTGCATCGGCAGGGAGCCCTGGTAGGCCCAGCCGGGGCCCTTGTACGTGATCCGGTCCAGTTCGTCGTTGTTGACGATCTCCTCGCCGGCGGGCGGGACGAAGTCGACGGTGAGGTTCTGCGGCGTGAGCCTGATCACGCCTTCCTCGGTCATGTGCGCCTCGGACGACATGCCCTCGGGCGCTTCGAGACGCTGGTTGGGCTGGAGCGCGCCCTGCTCCTCGACGCCGCGCGGCTGCAGGACGCCGTTCCAGGCGCCTTCCAGCTTGACGTTGCCGACGAGCGACACCTGGGCGCCGGGCGGGAAGTAACCGGGGGACATGAACCGGCGGGTGCCGGTGTACTCGACCGCCCAGCCGAGCGAGAGCATGCTGCCCGTCTGCACGCTGGTCGGTATCTTCACCCGGGCCGTGAGCGTCACCGGCGCGTTCCCGGCGACGCCGTCGGTGCAGCTGTAGTCGACCACCAGGTTGAAGGTCTGTGCCTCAGCAGGCATGGTCAGGAGGCCGGCCGAGGCCACCAAGCCGACCGATGCGGCGATCCACGCCTTACGCCACCGACTCACGACACTTCTCCGATCACGCACACGGAACCGAAGGTAGATCTTAGGGTCGGCAACCGGAACAACAGGCACAACTCCCAGCACTTGTGATGAACCCGTGTCCAGACGCCAGAATCGTATTCTGGTTGCATCGAACCCACCTTGGAGGCGTCATGGAGCGAGACCTCTTCGACGAGGAACACCTGCTCTTCCGGGAGACCGTCCGCGAGTTCATGACCCGCGAGGTAGCCCCCCACCACGACCAGTGGGAGAAGGACGGCATCGTCCCCCGGGACGTCTGGAAGAAGGCCGGAGAGGTCGGCATGTTCGGGTTCTCGGTGCCCGAGGAGTACGGCGGCGCCGGCATCAAGGACTTCCGCTACAACGCGGTCATCGTCGAGGAGCTCATCGGCAAGGGCGCCTCCGGGCTGGGCTTCTCGCTGCACAACGACGTCATGGCCCCGTACCTCGTGGATCTGACGGACGACGGGCAGAAGGAGCGGTGGCTGCCCGGGTTCGTCAGCGGCGAGCTGATCACCGCCATCGCGATGACCGAGCCGGGCGCGGGCAGCGACCTGCAGGGCATCAGGACGACCGCGGTCCGCGAAGGCGATCACTACGTGGTCAACGGGCAGAAGACGTTCATCACCAACGGCATCAACGCCGACCTCGTCGTGGTCGTCGCCAAGACCGACCCGTCGGCCGGCGCCAGGGGCGTGACGCTGCTCGTCGTGGAGCGGGGCATGGAGGGCTTCGGCCGGGGCCGCAACCTCGACAAGATCGGGATGAAGGCTCAGGACACCGCCGAGCTGTTCTTCGAGAACGTGCGGGTGCCGGTCGCCAACCGCCTGGGGGCCGAGGACGGCCAGGGCTTCTTCCAGCTGATGAACAACCTGCCGCAGGAGCGGATGTCGATCGCGGTGGCGGCCGTGGCGGCGGCGGAGACGGTGCTGGCCGAGACGATCGAGTACTGCAAGAACCGCCAGGCGTTCGGCCGCAACCTCGGCTCGTTCCAGAACACCCGGTTCGTGCTCGCCGAGCTGGCCACCGAGACGGAGATCGCCCGCCACTACGTGGACAAGTGCGTCCTGGCGCTCAACGCCGGCACGCTCACCGCGGTCGACGCGGCCAAGGCCAAGTGGTGGACGACCGAGCTGCAGACGAAGGTCATCGACCGGTGCCTCCAGCTGCACGGCGGTTACGGCTACATGATGGAGTATCCGGTGGCCAAGGCCTGGCTGGACAGCCGGGTGCAGACCATCTACGGCGGCACCACCGAGATCATGAAGGAGATCATCGGCCGGTCCTTCGGCTTTTGACGCGCGCGGGTCCGAGCCGGCGGCGCATACTGGACAGCATGGACAGCGGCCTGATCCTCCTGGTCTTCCTGGCCCTGCTGTTCGCCTGGGGCCTGAACCGGGTGCGCCGGGCGATCCGGCTCGGACCCCTCGGCTACGCCGGGGTGATGATCGTCTTCATCATCGTCATGCTCCTGCTGTGGGGCCAGACGATGCGTTAGCCGCCGCTGCCCTCCAGCAGCACCCGCGTCACCAGCGCCGGATCGTCGGTCATCGGCAGGTGGCCGCAGTCCTTGAGCAGCTTGACCCGCTGGCCCGACCACTTGGCGGCGCGGACCGCCTGGCGGCGGAGCAGCAGCCGGTCGCGCTCGCCCCAGGCGATGGTGATCGGCGCCTTGGGCGGCGCGGGCGGCATCACGTTCGTGAACGACTCCAGCGTCTCGTCGAACCCGCTCGCCGAGGCGAGCGCCTGCGTCGCGGCGAGCAGCGCGGTCGGCGTCATGCGGGACGGGTGCGCGACCATCAGGCCGACCGACAGCGCCCGGCCGACCGGGTTCTCCGCCAGCTCGGCGGCCCGCTCCGGGGGCAGCGACCGCGCCGTCCTCCGGGTCGCCCGGAGCATCGCCTGGCAGTAGAGCAGCTCGGAGCGGGACCAGAACCCGGCGGGCGAGAGCGCCGTCGCCGTGCGTACGGTGCCGCGCGCGGCCAGCTCGAGCGCCAGGTAGCCGCCGAGCGAGTTGCCCGCGACGTGCGGGTCGCGGATGCCCAGCAGCGCGCAGAACGACTCGACCGCGTCGGCCAGCGACTCAGGGGTGTACGGGACGCCGTCGGGCAGTCCGGGCGAGCGCCCGAACCCCGGCAGGTCGATGGCGATCACGTCACGCGCCGCCGCCAGCCGATCCAGCACCGGCAGCCATCCCTGCCAGTGGTGACCGATGCCGTGGATCAGAATCAGCGGCTCGCCGGTGCCCCGGCGGTCAAAGGCCAGCTCCATTCAGGCAGTGAACCACTCACCGGCCCCTGGTGGGAATCTCGAACCAGACCGCTTTGCCTTCCCTGGTGGGACGCGAGCCCCAGCGCTTGGCCAACTGGTCGACGAGGTAGAGGCCGCGGCCGCCCTCGTCGTTCTCGCCCGCGCTGCGGATGCGCGGCAGCCGCAGGTCCTGGTCGAAGACCTCCACCCAGACGGATTCCTCGCCACGGCGCAGCCGGAGGGTGAACTCCTTGTCGCCGGCCACCTCGTCGTCGAAGCTGTCGAAGCCCGGCATGTCCCACGACTCCTCGAAGGGCAACGGCGGCCCGTCGACCACCAGCTCCCTGCGCGGCACCGTGGCGGTCGAGGCGTGCAGCACCACGTTGGTGACGACCTCGGACACCAGCAGGCAGGCCAGCTCGGCCCGCTCCTCGGGGACGTTCCAGTCGGCGAAGGCGTCGGAGGCCATCCGCCGCGCCTCCCCCACCATGATCGGCTGGGCCGGGAACGTGCGCTCCGCCACGTCGAGGTCCTCGTCGCTGGAGCGGATGACCAGGATCGCCATGTCGTCGTCGATCTCGCCGGGCACGGCCACCGTGGCCGCCTCGGCGATGCGCTCGACCTCCGCCTTGGTCATCGTGGCGAGCTTCTCGCAGAGCACGCCGAGCGTCTCCTGCTCCTCGGGGGAACCGGAGCGGGCGGCCGGGCGGCGGTCGACCAGGCCGTCGGTGTAGAGCAGCAGCGCGGCGCCGGGAGGAAGCGTGCGGGTCTCCTCCTTGTAGACCAGGTCGGCGTGCATGCCCTTGGCGCGCACGCCCAGCGGCTGGCCGACCTCCTCGATGTCCAGCTCCACGCACTCGCCGTCGCTCAGCAGCAGCGGGGGGGCGTGGCCCGCGTTGGCGAACGACAGCTGCCGCGACCAGGCGTCGTAGACGAGGTACTGGCAGGTGACGATGGGCGGGACGCTGATGTCGGCGCCGGAGTCGTCCTTCTCCGGGGTGGCGATGATGCGGGTCCACTCGTCGAGCCTGGCCAGGATGTCGGCGGGCGACTTGTCGTCCTGCGCGAAGGCGCGCAGCGCGGCCCGCAACTGGCCCATGATGGCGGCCGCCTTGGCGCCCCGGCCCTCCACGTCGCCGATCACGATGCCGACCCGGCCGGCCGAGAGCGGGATCACGTCGTACCAGTCGCCGCCCACCTGGGTCTGGATGCCCTGACCGTGGGAGGCGAGCGGCGCGGCGGGATAGTAGCGGACCGCGATGTGGAGCCCGTCGAGCTGGGGCAGCGCCCCCGGCAGCAAGTGCTTCTGGAACGACTCGGCGGTGTGGCGCTCCTCCTCGAACAGCAGCGCGTTGTCGATGGCGACCGCGACCCGGGTGGCGATGGCGCCGACGAAGTCGCGGTCGAAGGCGTCGTAGTGAGGGCTGCGGCGCTCGGTGAGGTCGGACAGCCCGAGGTACATCAGGCCGAGCGTCTCGCCTCGCACGGTGAGCGGCGCGACGATCGCCGAGTTCATGCCGACCTCGCCGCACAGCCGCGCGCTGCTCTCACTGGGAGCCGGGAAGTTGTTGCCGGCGAAGTCGTCGACGAGGATGGTCTCCTGACGGCGCAGCGCGGCGTCGGCGTAGTGGCCGGCCGGGTAGCGGATCTCCGCTCCGACGGGCATCCACGTCCCGGGCGGCGGATCCCACCCCTGCACGTGCTGGGAGACCCGGCGCACCAGCCGGTCGCCCTCCATCAGCTCGATGAAGCAGTGGTCGGCGAACTGCGGGACGAGCATCTCCGCCACTCGCTTGAGCGTCTCCTCCACGTACAGCGAGCCGGCCAGCCGCTCGCCGATGCGCTCCAGCAGCCCGAAGCGGTCCTTCTCCCGCTCGTTGCTGCGCAGCGCCTCGCGGGCGGTGATGACGATGCCGGTCACCGAGCCCGACGGGTGGCGCAGCGGCACCGCCTGGGCGCGGACGTAGACGATGGCGCCGTCGCCGCGGCGGACGTCGAACGTGCCCTCCCAGACGTTGCCCTTGAGCACGTGTTTGGCCAGCTCGATCGCCTGCGGCTGGTCCTTCTCCATGATGCCGAAGGAGAGCACGGAGGAGTCGCGCGCCGACTTGCCCGGCCGGCCGAACAGCTTCTCGGCGAACGGGTTCCAATAGAGGAGGTTGCTGAACCGGTCCGTCACCACCACGGCCATCTCGGCATGATCGAGGACCGACGAGGCGGCCAGCTGATCGGCCGCGTCGTGGGACAGATCCCCCCATCGGGTCATCCGGAGACCACTCCTCGGGGAAGCGTGCGGGAAAGGACCACGAGCGCTCCTGCAACAGTCTTGGCCGGGGGGGAGTGGAGGGTCTCCCGGATGAGATCAGCGCCTGGACACGAAGACGTGTGCCGCCACGTCGCGCGGGATCTCCGCGAGAGAGTCGTTCGCGTCACCGTCACCTGTCACCCGCACACCGTCGTCGCTCGCCGCGAGCGTCACCTCGCGTCCGGGTTGTATCCCAACTTGCTTGAGTTTAAGCATCAGAGCGGGATCGCTTTGCACTTGTTCGCTAATTCGGCGCACGGTCACGGGCACGGCGTGGGAGCCGGCGACCTCGACCATGGGGGTGAGCTGGGACTCCGCCGCCTCGGCGGCCTCCTCGGCGCCGAGTTCGGCCAGGCCGGGGATGGGGTTGCCGTGCGGGCAGGACGTGGGGTTGCCGAGCAGCTTGACCAGGCGTTGCTCCACCGACTCGGACATCACGTGCTCCCAGCGGCAGGCCTCGACGTGCACCTCCTCCCAGGGCATGCCGATCACGTCGATCAGCAGGCACTCGGCGAGGCGGTGCTTGCGCATCACCCGCGTGGCCAGGGTGCGGCCGAGCTCGGTCATCGCCAGGTGGCGGTCGCCCTCGACGCGGACGAGTCCGTCGCGCTCCATCCGGCCCACGGTCTGGCTCACGGTCGGGCCGCTCTGCTGCAGGCGCTCGGCGATGCGGGCACGGAGGGGGATGATGCCCTCCTCCTCGAGCTCGTAAATCGTCCGGAGGTACATCTCCGTGGTGTCGATCAGGCCGTGTGCGGTCAAGGCTCCTCCCTCATGCCATGCTAGCCGGTCGTCTCGGGACTGAGCCCTTCCGCTGCGGGCACAGGATCAGGTCGAAGCCTAGGGGGAGAACGACCGGCGATGACAAAGATTGGCAACAACTCAGCGGCTGCTTTCCTTCCCGAAAGTCACGATCTTGAGTCGGGTGCGGGGCTCAGCCGGCGTCCCGCTCTCAGCGCGACCGGTAGTTCCTGAAGCTCGCCACCGACAGCCCGGCGACCAGGACCGCGAGCGCGCAGGCGAGCCCGCCGCCGACCCACGCCGTCGTCAGCCCGAACGCCGTCGCGGTGGCGCCGGCGCGCACGTCGCCCAGCCGGGGCCCGCCCGCGACGACCACCATGAACACGCCCTGCAGCCGCCCGCGCATCTCGTCGGGCGCGTAGAGCTGCAGGATCGACTGCCGCCACACCGACGACACCACGTCGGCCGCTCCCCCGACGGCCATGAACGCCACCACGAGCCAGAGCTGGTCGGCCATCCCCGCCGCCGCCACGGCCAGCCCCCACAGCGCGATGACGAGGACGAGCGCCAGCCCCTGCCGCTTGACCCGGGTGACCCAGCCGGAGAACAGCCCGCCGAGCACCGCGCCGACGGCCATCGCGGAGTTGAGCCAGGCCAGCGCCAGCAGCGACCCGCCGAAGCGCTGGTCGGCCAGCTCCGGGAAGAGCGCCCTGGGCAGCGCGAACACCATGGCGATGATGTCCACGGCGAACGACATCAGCAGGATCGGGCTGGTGACGATGAACCGCAGCCCCTCCCCCACCGACCTCCAGCCGGGCCTGGACACCTCGCCGAGCGGGGGCAGCGCGGGCAGCCGGAAGGCGGCGTACAGGCTGGCCGTGAACAGCACCGCGTCCACCGCGTACGCGGCCGCGAACCCGCCCTGCTGCAGCACCACGCCGCCGACCATGGGCCCGCCGACCGCGCCGATGCTGTAGACGAGCGAGTTGAGCGCGTTGGCCGACGGCACCAGCTCGGGAGGCAGCAGCCTGGGGATGATCGCGCCCCTGGTGGACGAGCTGATCGCGAACCCGGCCGCGCTCAGCCCCACCGCGGCGAGCAGCGTGTAGACGTTCGGCACGCCGGCGATCGACTGCGCCAGGATGAGCACGATGCCGAGCCAGGCCACCAGCGACCCGGCGACGAGCAGCTTGCGCCGGTCCACCGCGTCGGCCACGGCCCCGCCCCAGAGCCCGAACACGACCAGCGGGATCAGGTTGGCCAGGCCCAGCATGCCGACCCAGAACGAGGAGCCCGTCAGTACGTAGACCTGCTGGCTGACCGCGACCACGGTGACGCCGAGCCCGACGTGCGAGACCGCCTGGCCGATCCAGATGCGCCGGTAGGCGGGCACCCGGAGCGGCCGGGTGTCGACCAGATGACGCTTGACGAACTCCCCGAACGACACAAGCGGTCAGATTAAGGGGCAAGCCTCTCCAGCACCCAGCCGCCCTGGCCACGGCGGTAGCGGAGCCGGTCGTGCATCCGGTCCATCCGCCCCTGCCAGAACTCCACCTCGCGCGGCGTCACCAGGTAGCCGCCCCAGAAGTCGGGCACCGGCGGCTCCTCGGGCCACCGGGCCGAGAGCTCCTCGTAGCGGGCGTCCAGGACCTCCCGCGAGCGCACGACCGCGGACTGGCGCGAGGCCCACGCGCCGATGCGCGACCCGTACGGCCGGGAGGCGAAGTAGGCGGCCGACTCCTCGTGCGACAGACGGGTCACCGTGCCCTCGACGCGCACCTGGCGGCGGATGGGATGCCAGGGGAACAGCAGCGACGCGCGCGGGTTCTCGGCCAGGTCGCGGCCCTTGCGGGACTCGTAGTTGGTGTAGAAGACGAACCCGCGCTCGTCGTACTCCTTGAGCAGCACCGTGCGGGCGCTGGGCCGGCCGCCGGCGGAGGCGGTGGCCACCACCATGGCGTTCGGCTCCGGCAGGCCGGCCTCGAGCGCCTCCTGGAACCAGGTGGTGAACTGGACGACCGGATCGGCCGCGACGGCGGTTTCGAGCAGCGGTTCGCCCACGTACGAGCGGCGAAGCCCCGCCAGCGAGGGCGGGCGCGAGGTGGCATCCACGAGAAGGTATTCTTGCGCGCCCGGTGGACAAGTCTCATACCAGGCCCTCTACCTGCGGTTTCGTCCTAGCGGCGGGTCCGGCGACCGGCCACGGGAAGGGAGGGGGTTAAATTGACCCGCCGGTATCTCGACATCAACATAGCGGAACGCTCACAGGACGGGCCAACGACTCCTGCGGCGGCCGCTACCACTGGCACAGCAATGCCGGAACATGGCAGGAAAGGGAGGCGGCCGACGTGTCCGACTTCAAACCCGGCCTCGAGGGCGTCGTAGCCTTCGAGACCGAGATCGCGGAACCGGACAAAGAAGGGGGCGCCCTTCGATACCGGGGCGTCGACATCGAGGAGCTCGTCGGCCGTGTCCCCTTCGGACACGTCTGGGGGCTGCTGGTCGACAACAAGTTCCAGCCGGGCCTCCCCCCGGCGGAGCCGTACCCCATTCCCGTCCATTCCGGCGACATCCGCGTCGACGTGCAGAGCGCGCTGGCCATGCTGGCTCCCGCCTACGGCTTCAAGCCGCTGCTCGACATCGGCGACGACGAGGCGCGCGACCAGCTCGCCCGCGCCTCGGTGATGGCGCTGTCCTTCGTGGCCCAGTCGGCGCGCGGCCTCGGCCTGCCGATGGTGCCGCAGAAGCGCGTCGACGAGGCCAAGACCATCGTCGAGCGCTTCATGATCCGCTGGCGTGGTGAGCCCGACCCCAGGCACGTCAAGGCCATCGACGCCTACTGGACCTCCGCGGCCGAGCACGGCATGAACGCGTCCACGTTCACCGCCCGCGTCATCGCCTCCACCGGCGCCGACGTGGCGGCGGCGCTCTCCGGCGCGGTCGGCGCCATGTCGGGCCCGCTGCACGGCGGCGCCCCGGCGCGGGTGCTGCACATGATCGAGGGCGTCGAGCAGATGGGCGACGCGAAGAAGTACGTGCAGAGCGAGCTCGACAAGGGCCAGCGTCTCATGGGCTTCGGCCACCGCGTCTACCGCGCGGAGGACCCGCGCGCCCGGGTGCTGCGCCGCACGGCCAAGGAGCTGGACGCGCCCCGCTACGAGGTCGCGGCGGCTCTGGAGAAGGCCGCCCTGGAGGAGCTGCACGCCCGCAAGCCCGACCGGGTGCTCGCCACCAACGTCGAGTACTGGGCCGCGGTGGTGCTGGACTTCGCCGAGGTGCCGTCCCACATGTTCACCTCGATGTTCACCTGCGCCCGCACCGCCGGCTGGGCCGCCCACATCCTGGAGCAGAAGCGCACCGGCAGGCTGGTCCGCCCGAGCGCGAACTACATCGGCCCGGCCTCGCGGCCGCTGTCGGACGTCCCCGGCGCCGACGAGGTCGTCGGCACGATCTGATCCGCGCCGGCCTCACCGGTCTCACGAGAACGGCCCGCCGGGCTCCGGCGGGCCGTTGTCGTCCTCGCGCAGGCCGGGGTCGGGGCACAGGCTCTCCGGCGGCGCCACCTCGGTGAGGTTGCCGCACATGCCCACCAGCACCTGGCCCGCCTGCCGGCCCGGCTCGCTCCTGGGCAGGTGGACCAGCATGACGGGCTTGTCGGCCGACTCGTGCGGCCCCCTGCCTCTGGTGAACTCGATGACGCCGGTGGTGCCGTACTGCCTGCCCAGGGTGCTGAGCCCGTACAGGACCATGCCCTTGTCCGGGACGGGGGCCTTGCCCGGGGCGTCCTGACCGGCGACGCGCGTGCCGCCGTCGGCGGAGCCGACCGCCAGGCCGAGGGCGAGCGCCGCGTCGTAGGCGAGCATCGCGTGCAGCGTGGACGGCCGCTTGTCGCCCCCGATCAGCTCCAGCAGCCGGGCCAGTTGCGCGTTGCCGCCCTGGCCCGCGCCCGCGTCCGGCGAGCGCCAGGCGCCCTCCCAGGCGAGGGTGATGTAGTGCAGCCGCAGGTTGGGGTGTTCGCTGAGCCTCTGCCGGTTGTCCTGGACGTACTTGGTCACGTCGTCGGACGCGAGCACGTGATGGGTGCGGGCCGGGGTGCAGCTCTCGTTGAGGCTGTCGACGAACGTGGCGAAGTCGTCGCCGCGGCCGGTGTAGAAGATCAGCCCGTCGTCGCCGGGGCAGGCCAGCCTCACCTGCGCCTTGAGCTGCTGGTGACCGGTGTAGCGCAGCCGGGTGACGTGCTCGGCGCCGAACGCCTCGGCGAAGCGGGCGGCCAGGCCGCTGCTGTAGAGGTCCCCGTCGGTGACGTCCTCCAGCAGCGTCACGGCGCGGGCCCGCGGCAGCCCGCCGGTGCCCGCCTTGATCCACGCCGCCGCGGCCCTGGCCTCCCTGGCGTTGTCGGCGGCCATCCGGAAGAAGTACGGCGCCGGCACCTTCTGGTGGACGGCCAGGTCGTCGGCGGTGCCGACGGTCACCATCACGGGCAGCCCCGCCGCGTTCAGCACCGCGATGGCCTCCTGGTTGCGGCTCCAGCTCTGCGCCATGCCGATCACCCCGACCAGCGGGGCGCCCCCCTCCAGCCGCTCGACCACCTGCCGCGCCACCGGCACCGCGCGCCGGAAGCCCCGGCCCGGGTTGGCGAGCAGGATGCGCAGCTTGGGCCGCTGGCTTCCGGGGTCGTTGTAGGCCCGCTGGTAGGCGGCGATCCCGTACAGCTCCCCCTGCGAGCCGGCCAGCAGCGCCTCGGGGCTGCCCGTCATCGGGCCCATGTAGGCGATCTCGACCCATCGGCCGCCGGCGACCGCCTTCTCGTTCTCGGCCGCGATGAGCTCGAGCGGCTTGGTCAGGCGGTCGTGGAAGGAGCCGCCCGCGTAGCTGAGCCCGACGCACTCGCCCTCGTCCCGCAGCACGTCGGGGGCTTGGCAGTAGGTCCTGGAGGTGTTCCAGACCCACCCGCCCGACAGGACCAGCGGCACCACGAGCAGGGCCGCCATGACCGTCCAGTAGGCCCTGACCCGCTTGTGGCCGTGCGGGGCCAGCGGCCGCGGAGCGGGCTGCGCGGCCGTCAGCGCGACGTCCTCGGCCACCAGGTAGGCAGGGCCGTAGCGGTGGCTCGCCTGGCGCAGCCAGTCACGGTAGCCGTCCCCGTCCGGGCCCACCCGCACGGTCCTGACCTGCCGCACCAGTTCGGGCACCTTCGGCCCCGAGGTGACCACCAGCAGCGGGTCCCAGCGCGCCACCTGCTCGCGCACGGTGTGCAGCCGCTCCAGGAACGGCACGGGACCGCGCGTGTTCCGCAGGTAGAGGGTGCAGTGGTAGGCGCGGGCCCACGACGGCCACAGGAACAGCCTGCGGCGCTTGTACGCCTGCCTCAGGTCCTCCAGGAAGGCGCTGACCAGCAGCAGCTCCAGCTCTTCCGCGGGCGTGTGCGCGGCCAGCCTGGCGGCGTAGGCGGGCAGCCGCTCCCACGGGTCGCGCGGCTGGAACCGCTGCCGGCGGAACCACGAGTTGCGCACGTTCGTACGGGCGAGCAGCATGGCGTGCCCGGCCGCCGCCGCGACGCCGCCCGCCACGGCCAGGAGCCAGCCCAGGATCGTGGTCAGATTGCCCAGCCCGGCGGCGACCGCCGAGGCGGCCGGGATCCACCCGGTGAGCAGCCTGCTCAGGTAGTCCAGCCAGACCACCACCGGCCGGTCCTCCCCCGGCCCGCGCCGGCGGGGGGAACGCGCGGCGAGCGCCTCCTCCATGTCGGGGACGTTGACCAGGCCCGCGTCCCTGCGGTCCATGACCAGCAGCACGAAGGCCGTGAGCTGGAACCTGATCCGGGGCAGCCCTTTGGGGCCGATCCGCTCGCCGAGCCGGCGCGCCGCCTCGGCGACCACCGACCGCGTGTCCGGGTGCCGGGCCGGGTCGAGCGACAGGAACGGCAGCTCCCGGCCGCCCGGCGCCACGACCGGCGCCAGGTCGGCGTCCGGCGGGCCGCTCAGGAAGACCGTCAGCTGCGGCAGCGGCCGGTCGCGCCGCCACGGGGCGGCCCGCCGGACGAGCCGGTCGAACAGCTCCCGTAGTACATCGGCTTCAGGCATGCGCCGCCTCCTGGCACTCACTTCCCCCGAAGCCGGTCCCGTTGTGACCATGATGCACCCTGGACGACCCGGACGCCCCGTCTCAGATCGCGGACCGGGGACCAGGCAGTCGGCGCACGTCAGTAACCTGGTGAGGTGGCTGACATCGTGATTCCCGCAGACATCAAGCCCGCCGACGGCCGTTTCGGCTGCGGGCCCTCGAAGGTTCGCACCGAGCAACTGGCCGCGCTCGCCGCCTCCGGCGCGAGCCTCATGGGCACCTCCCACCGCCAGAAGCCGGTCAAGAACCTGGTCGGCCGCGTCCGCTCCGGCCTCGCCGACCTGTTCTCACTGCCTGAGGGCTACCAGGTCGTGCTCGGCAACGGCGGCACCACCGCGTTCTGGGACATCGCCGCCTTCGGGCTCATCCGCGACCGGTCGCAGCACCTGTCGTTCGGCGAGTTCTCCTCGAAGTTCGCGACGGTCGCCAAGAAGGCGCCGTGGCTGTCCGACCCTTCGGTGATCAAGTCGGAGGTCGGCACCCACCCCGAGGCGGTCGCCGAGGACGGCGTCGACGTCTACGCGCTCACCCACAACGAGACCTCGACCGGCGTCGCCATGCCGATCCAGCGGGTCGGCGGCGACGACGCGCTGGTGCTGGTCGACGCCACCTCCGGCGCGGGCGGCCTGCCCGTCGACGTGTCCGAGACCGACGTCTACTACTTCGCCCCGCAGAAGAGCTTCGCCTCCGACGGCGGCCTGTGGATCGCGCTGATGTCGCCGCGCGCCCTGGCCCGCGTCGAGGAGATCACGGCGAGCGGCCGGTTCGTGCCGGAGTTCTTCAGCCTGCCGGTGGCGATCGACAACTCGGCCAAGGACCAGACCTACAACACCCCGGCGGTGGCCACGCTGTTCCTGCTGGCCGACCAGCTCGACTGGATGAACGGCAACGGCGGCCTGGCCTGGACCACCGCGCGCACGGCCGACTCGGCGCAGCGGCTCTACACCTGGGCGGAGAAGTCGTCGTTCGCGAGCCCGTTCGCCGCTCCGGAGTTCCGCTCCCAGGTGGTCGGCACGATCGACTTCTCCGACGACGTCGACGCGGCGGCGGTGGCCAAGGTGCTGCGGGCCAACGGCATCGTCGACACCGAGCCCTACCGCAAGCTGGGCCGCAACCAGCTGCGCATCGCGATGTTCCCGGCCGTCGACCCGGCCGACGTCGAGGCGCTGACCGCCTGCGTCGACCACGTGGTCGAGCGCCTCT
>NZ_JAPNNL010000058.1 GCF_027620315.1 Nonomuraea corallina
ATGGTCACGGTGGCGGTGGCCCGGCCGCCGGCGCCGGAGCCCTCGACCGACAGCGCGTCGTACACGCCATGCGGATCGGCCCGCCGGACCACAGCGCCGAAGCTCTCCCGGCCGAGCGGGTTGGCCACCGCGTAGCCGAAGCCGTCCTCGTCGCCGGCCCCCGAGGTCAGCACCCCCAGCAGCAGCCCGTCCCCGTCGAGCCACGGGCCGCCGCTGTTGCCCCCGTAGAGGTGGCAGTTGTCGGTCCGCAACCGTCCTCCGGTCGTCCCGCCCAGCGCGTGGCCGGGCCACGACCGGGTGCGGGCCAGGCACCAGAGCTGGCGGCTGCCGTCGTACGGGGCGTCGCTGGGGTAGCCGATGCTGGAGACGGTGTGCCGGCCGCCCTCGTTGCGCACCGGGGTCAGCCCGCCGACCTGCCCCTGCAGCGTCGCGCCGCCTCGCCTGCCGACCTCGACCAGCGCCAGGTCGTAGACGGAGTCCCAGTCGTAGGGGGTCACGCCGGTGAAGGGCCGCGGCTTCCAGACGCGCCGCGCCCCCCACACGCCGTACGGGGCCCGCTCGTTCAGGGTCTTGGCCCTGCCGTCGTAGGCGGGCACGAACGCCAGGTGCTGCGACCACCTGGCCTGCGCGCCCCGCGCGGCGACCCCGTACACGCAGTGCGCGGCCGTCACCACGAGCAGCCCGCGCGCCGAGCGGAGCACCGCGCCGCTGCACGACCTGCGGTGCCCGCCGGCGTCCAGGAAGAACAGCCGGCCGGTGGCCCGGCTGGTCTGCGCCTGCCGGTAGGGCCGGCGCATCGGGCTGTAGCCGTTGACGTCGGCGCCGGGCGTCAGCCGCCGGCCGCTGGGCACGCTCGTCGACGCCCCGGCCGAGCGGGGGGTGATCACGTTCTCCGGCAGGTCGGTGGCGTCGGCCCTGGACTGCTTCCTGGCCGTCCAGTAGTCGATCGCCCGCTGCGGGTCCATCTCCGGGGAGACCTCCGCCCCGGGCGCGGGCGGCGGCGCGGCGGCGGCACCGGCGGGCGGCGCGACCAGCGCGGTGGTCACCGTCACCAGGGCGAGCAGGGTGCTTCGGCGTGACATCGGTCCCCCTCAGATCGAATCCCAGAAAGCACAGTAAGTCACGGAGGCGACACGTCAGGTGACCGACGCCCGCCCGCGGCCGGACGGCTCTACAGAGCGGCGCGCATGGCGTAGCCCGAGGTGGAGGTGTGGCCGGCCGCGCTGACGACGGTGATCGTCACCCAGGGCCGCGCCGGGTCCGGGTCCTGCGGCGCGAACGGCGTCCACACCGACTCCAGGGAGCCCCGGCGCGGGCCGGGCAGCGCCCGGGGCGCCTCCACCGTCACCGGCCCCGCCCCGGCCCGGTGGTAGGTGAAGCGGACCGCGCCGCCCCGCAGGTGGTGGCCCTCGACCGTGACGCCCGCCACCCCGTCGCGGACGGCCGGGGTCGCGCGCACCACGATCGGCTCCTGCCACCCGGCCACCAGCTCGTCCGCCAGTGACGGCGCGGCCGGGGCGTCACGGCAGGTCAGGAACGGGTCCCAGCCGTACGCGATGATCTTGTGCGGTCCCGCCGCCGCGACCTGCTCGTCCACCCGGGCCTTGGTGGTGCGGCCGCGCAGCGGGAACGGGTCGGCCCGGCCGCACTCGCCCGCCGTCTGGGCGGGCTCGAACACCTCGACGTTCACCCACAGCTCCACCCCGGGCACCACCCGCCGGGCCGCGGCCTCGATGTAGTCGCGGGTGGAGCCGTAGTAGGCCTGCCGGTTGGTGACCTTGCCGGTGACCGGTTCGAGGCGCGTGTCCACCGGCGCGTCCACCTCGTCGGCCCCGTACACCGGGACCTTGCCCACCCCGCGCCCGTCCTGGACGGCGATGACCATCGGCGCCCCCGCGCGGGTGGCCGCGATCTGGTCGAAGCCCCGCTCCGCCCGCTCCGGCGGGAAGCCCCGCCCCCGGCGCGCGTCCCAGAACGGGCTCACCATGATGGTCATCCCGGGCCAGGCGCGGGCGACCACCTCGTGCTGCGCCGCGTACAGGGCGATGATCGGGTCGTCGTCGGCCCGGTCGCGCATGGCCAGCTCGAACGACTGGTAGAGGCCGCCGAGCGCGGTCGAGGACCCGTACCGCTGCCGGTAGTCGGCGACCACCCGCGCGGTGAAGGCGTTGAGCGCCGGCAGGTGGTCCAGGCCGGGCAGCCACGGCTTGGCCTCGTCCTTCGGCGGCACCGGCAGGCCGGGGATGACCCGCATGCCCTGCGCGGCGGCCTCGGTCATCAGGTGGCCCACGCCGTCGCCGTCCGCGGTGATCAGCACCAGGTCGTAGGAGGAGGCGTCGCACGAGTCGCCGAGCATCAGCCGGTGGTAGACGCGCCCGCCGTTCTCCACCCGCCGGTCCAGGCCGGGGCAGCGCAGCATCCCGGCCCCGAAGTGCTCGCTCGCCGTGTACGTGTAGACCCGCCTGATCTCCCGGCCGGTGTCGCGGGCGGCCTGGTAGCAGGTCCTGCCGTCCTCGACGCAGCCGGCGAAGGCCCCGGCGGCCTCGCCGGTCACCCGGCCGGCCGCGTCGACGGAGGCGGGCAGCAGCCGCGCGCCGAACGTGATCAGCGTGTCGGCGCCCACCCCGTGGATGGCCTCGACCATCCGCCGGGTCACGCAGGCGTCGGAGCGCGGGATCATCCAGTAGCCGGTGATCGGGTAGCGGGCCATGACCCGGGTGTCGCGCGGCGCGCACTCCTCCTCGGCGGCGCCGAACGCCCGGGTGAACGTGCCGACCACGCTGTCGGGCACCACGGCCAGCACCACCACCGTGACGGCGACCGCCACCCACAGGACCCGTTGCAGCACGCCCGCCCCTTCGCGCCGGGTACGACTCACACGCTACGTCGTGGAGCCCGATCAGGTTGGGCCTATTTGCCCTCGATCCGCCCGTCTACGCTTGGTGAATGCGAGCTGTCAGCGAGGTGAGCCGTCCATGACCGCGCTCGATCGACGTTCCTTCCTCACCACCGGCGGCGCCCTGGCCACCGGTGTCGCCGTCGAGACCCTGGCCACGCACGCCGCCTGGGCGCGGACCGGCCGCGAGGCCGCCACCGGCGCGGAGGGCTACGGCCCGCTGCGCCGCACCCGCACCAGGAACACCGGCGAGGAACTGCTCGCCCTGCCCGCCGGCTTCTCCTACGTGGTGCTCGGCAGGACCGGCACCCCGATGTCCGACGGCGTGCCCACGCCCATCGCGCACGACGGGATGGCCGCCTTCCCCGGCACCCGCCCGCACACCGTCCGCCTGATCCGCAACCACGAGGTGCGCACCGGCCCCGGCACCCCGCAGGGCCGCGTGCACGTGCCCGGCTCGGCCCGGTACGACGAACTGGGCGTCGGCGGCACCACCACGCTGGAGGTGGACCTGCGCGACGGCCAGGTGGTGAGCCACTTCGTCAGCCTCAACGGCACCATCGTCAACTGCGCCGGCGGCCGCATGCTGGGCGACCGCGGCTGGCTGACCTGCGAGGAGACCACCGACGGGCCGGCCGACGGGTGGCGGCGCAAGCACGGCTACATCTTCGAGGTGCCGCTGCGCGGCCCCTCCCCCGGCAGACCGGCCGCGTCCATGCCGCTGACCGCGATGGGCCGCTTCTCGCACGAGGCCGTCGCCGTCGACCCGCGCACCGGCTACGTGTACGAGACCGAGGACGAGTCCGGCAGGCCCAACGGGTTCTACCGGTTCCGCCCCCGCGACCCACGCGACCTGAGCCGCGGCGGCGTGCTGGAGATGCTCAAGATCCGGGGCGCGGACGGCTACGACTGCCGCGAGGGCCAGCGGATGGGCGCCCGGCTGCCGGTGGAGTGGGTCCGGATCGACGACCCCGACCCGGACCTGGAGGGCGGCGCCCCCACCTGCGCGCGGCAGGGCCTGGCCAAGGGCGGGGCCAAGTTCAACCGGCTGGAGGGCTGCTGGTGGGGCGACGGCTCGGTGTTCTTCAACTCCACCAGCGGCGGCGACGCCAAGAACGGCGACGGCCCCGGCGCCGACGGCTACGTGGAGGGGTACGGCCAGGTCTGGCGGTACCTCCCCGGCCGCCGCGACGGCGGGACGCTGGTCCTGGTGTACGAGTCACCCGGCCGCAAGGAGCTGGACTCGCCGGACAACCTGACCTTCACCCCGCGCGGCGGCATCGTGCTGTGCGAGGACGACGCCTCCGGCGCCGACGCCGACCCGCACCCGCTGGCCCCCGGCCTGACCAACGTCAACCGGCTGATCGGGCTGGACCCGCGCCGCGGGCGGCCGTTCGAGTTCGCCGTCAACATCGCCGACGACAGCGAGTTCGCCGGGGCGTGCTTCAGCCCTGACGGTTCGGTGCTCTTCGTCAACCAGCTCGGCTCGACCAGCTCGACCGAACCGCCGGGACGCACGTACGCCATCAGAGGGCCGTGGCGGAAGGGACCGCTATAGACGCTGCCCGGCAGAGTCGTCAACTGCGAGATTGTCCCAAATCTGGCACATGCCATGGGCTGACTGGGTCTTCTCAGGGGGAGGCTCCCGGCATACGTTCCGTTCAGCACGCTTCGGGGGCATTCACGTGCCGTGCGGATCTCCTTTCCAGCCGTTCTCCAGGACGGTCCCGCGCCCTCGGGCGCACGACCGCCCAAGCCGTCACATGGAAGTGCGACATGACCTTTCGTCAAGGCGTCATCCGTGTCCTCACACTGGTCACGGCACTCGCCCTCCCGCTCTCCCTCACCACCCCGGCCCAGGCGGCCGGGGGCCTGGACGACGTCTTCGCCAAACTGCTCGTGAAGCAGGTCAAGGGCGCCAACGTGCAGAAGCACCTCAAGGCGTTCCAGGCCATCGCCGACGCCAACGGGGGTAACCGGGCCGCCGGCACCTCCGGCTACAACGCCTCCCGTGACTACGTCGCGAACAAGCTCCGCAAGGCCGGCTACCGGGTCACGCTGCAGCCGATCAACTTCGTCCAGAGCTGGACCGAGAACAGCCCGCCGGTTCTCGGTGGCTTCACCCCCAACGAGGACTTCTTCACCTTCCAGCCGTCACCTCCCGGCGACGTGACCGCGCCGGTGCAGGGCGTCGACCTGACCCTGCCGCCGACGCCCACGCCGACCTCGACCAGCGGCTGCGAGATGTCGGACTTCGCCGGCTTCACGCCGGGCAACATCGCGCTCATCCAGCGCGGCACCTGCCCGTTCGCCACCAAGGTCCGCAACGCCGGGTTCGCCGGCGCGTCCGCGATCGTCGTCTTCAACGAGGGCCAGCCGGGCCGGACCGAGGCCAACCCGCTGGACATCGGCGAGTGGCAGGCCGGGATTCCGATGGTCTACGCCGACTTCGCGGTCGGCCAGGCGTTGTCCACCACGACCACGCCCGTGCGGCTGGCCGTCGACGCGACGCTCACCCTCGGCACCAACGACAACGTGATCGCCGAGAGCCGCTGGGGCGACCCGCGCAACGTCGTCATGGTCGGCGCCCACCTGGACGGCGTCCCCGAGGGCGCGGGCATCAACGACAACGCCTCGGGCAGCTCCGCCATCCTGGAGACCGCCCTGCAGATGCAGCACTTCCCGGTCAAGAACAAGGTCCGCTTCGCCTTCTGGGCCGCCGAGGAGATCGGCCTGCTCGGGTCCGACCAGTACGTGGAGAAGCTCAGCCAGGCCGAGCGCGACCGGATCAAGGTCTACCTGAACTTCGACATGGTCGCCTCGCCCAACTACGGCCTGTTCCTCTATGACGGCGACGACTCCGACGCCACCGGCGCGGCCGCCGGCCCGCCCGGATCGGCCCAGATCGAGGCCCAGCTGGAGGACTTCTTCGAGGACCGCCGCCAGCCCACCCGCGGCACCGACTTCGACGGCCGCTCCGACTACGGGCCGTTCATCGCCGTCGGCATCCCGTCGGGCGGCATCTTCACCGGCGCCGAGGGCGTCAAGACGGCTGATGAGGCGGCCCTGTGGGGCGGCACGGCCGGCCAGGCCTACGACCCGTGCTACCACGCGGCCTGCGACAACCTCGCCAACATCAACGCGTTCGCGCTGGACCTCAACTCCGACGCGATCGCCGACTCCACCGCCCGGTTCGCGTTCAACCTGCGCTCCATCCCGGACCGCCCGGACGCGACGGCCTCCCGTGCCGCCGTCTCGTCCGCCGACGCCCGCGGCTGACCCATCCGACGGGCCGCACCACCGCGGCCCGCCCGCGCAACGGCCCGCGCCCACCGGTGCGGGCCGTTCCGCGGTCAGAGGACCCGGACCACGGTGACCGAGTCGGTGGGCAGGCCGTCGCCAGACGGGGCCAGGTCCACCCCGGCGGGCCGAGATCGATGGGTGGGGACGCCGTCGAGGCCGAGCGTGACGTCGGCGACCGCCATCCGGGGCCGCGCCGCGCCCTCGACCCGGAGGGTGAGTTCCACCCCTCGCTCCGGCGGGGCGAAGAACTGCACCTCGAAGGGCCACGGCCCGTCCTCCCTCTCGATCCGGGGCAGCGGCACCGGCGCCTGACCCGGCACCGCGAACTCCCCGCCGGTGACCAGGCCGCCGACGTGCAGGTTCAGCTGGTAGGCGGCTCGCTGGGAGCGCATCCGTACCCGCAGGACGGTCCGGTCGCCGTCCCGCCGCTCCTCCAGCACGGTCAGCTCGGGCGCGGGCAGCGCGACGGCGGGCGCGGGCCCGACACGGGCGGGAGTCTGCCGGTACGGGAGCGGCAGGTCCCACGAGACGGGCACGTGCGGCGCCCGTTCGGCCGCCCACGGGTGCGGCGGCTCGGTCATGCTCACCCAGGTGCCCTGCCGGGTGTCCGCGTCGAGCACGTAAGCCAGATGCGCCAGCCGAGGCTGCTCCGGCCCGAACCGGTTCGCCCCCAGCCCCACGCCGGCCAGCACCAACGCCAGCACCCCCGCCACGGCGGGCCCCGCCCAAGCGGCGCGGCTCCAGCCCCTCGCGCCCCCAACCGGCGCCCCGCCCCGCACAGGACCACCCCCACCGACCGCGGCCCTGTCGGGCGCGGGACCGGCCGCGCCGTCCGCGGCGTCGTCCCGCCCGGAGTCGGCCGCCGCATCACCCGGGGTCCCGCCGTGCGCATGGGCGGCCGTCGGGGTGATGGCGGCCAGGAGCGGGAGCAGCGCCAGGGCGGCGAAGGCGTAGAGGAGACCGGCGGGGGTGGCCAGGGCCAGCCCGGTCGCGTTGCTCATGGCCCGCGCCCCCACGCTGAACAGCAGGACCGCCGGCACCGCGCCGCACGCCAGGACGGCCGCCCGGAGCACCGGCCGCCGCCGCCACGCCAGGGCGCCGGCCAGTCCCGCGGCCCCGGCCAGCGCGGTGAGCGACCCGTAGTGCGACGCCCCGGGCATCAGCAGCGCCCCCGCGACACCCAGCACCGCCAGCCAGAACAGCGCCCCCACCGCCAGCACCACCGCGTTCAGCCACCGCCGCAGCGCGACGTGTACGGCCCACGTCACGGCCACGGCCGACGCGGCCAGCGCCAGCCGGTACGGCCACGGCCGGTAGACATCGCTGGGCAGGTCACCGTACCCCGGGTCCAGCGCCACGAGCGCCGGCCACAGCCCCGTGCCCAGTCCTCCCATGACGACCAGCACCCCCAGCACGGCGAGCACCCCCGCGATCAGCCGAGGCACCGTCACAGGCACCCCATCCCCCGAAGTGTCCGGCCCACCCGACTCGCTCTGACCACCCGAGCGGTCCCGGAGACCCGCGGCGTCACGGCGGCCAAGAGGGGTCGGTGGTGGTGTAGGGCGGAGGGACAGTCTGGCGTACGCGGCCACCGCCAGGACGGCGAGGGCCGCCAGGGCCGCCAGGGGCGTCGCGAGCCCCGCCGGGTACCGGACCACCGTCCCGAGGAGCGCGAAGAACACCTCGTCACGCGGCTCGCGCAGCTCCCGCAGGTCCGCGCCGCCGATCTCGCGGACCATGGCGAGCGCGTTGTCCCCGTGCATCTGCAGCGCGCTCCGGTCGAGCGCGGCGGAGGTGTCCCTGGGGTGGTGGTAGTACGCGCGCCCGCCGGAGAGCCCCAGGTCGATCCCGATCCAGCCGTTCTCCTCCAGCACGGTCAGGTCGGAGTGGAAGCCGGTCTCCCGGTAGGCGTCCACGAGCGCGGACTCCCCCACCGGGTGCGGCATGGCGCGGGCGAACGCCCCGACGAGGGCGCCGCCGCCGGGGGTCACGTTGTAGACGGACGACGGGGCGGCGTTCCCCGCGCCCTCCATGTTGATCATTACGCCGCCGTCCCTGGCCAGCGGGTGGCGGGCGAACGCCGCGGCGCCGATGAGCCCCGGTTCCTCGCCGTCGCTGAGCAGGATGACCAGGTCGTTGCGGAGCGGGGGGCCGGTGAGCAGGGCGCGGGTGATCTCCAGGATGGCGGCCACGGACGCCTTGTCGTCGCCGGCGCCGGGGGTGGTGGGCGTGGAGTCGTAGTGGGCGGCCAGCACGACGCGGCCGGTGGAGTCCCGGCCGGGGATGACGGCGATCACGTTCTCGGCGATCCCGGCCACCACGTCGCCGCCGCCGAACCCGTACGTGCCGGCCCCCGTCCGCACCTCGGGCCGTAACCCGAGGCGGGTCAGCTCGGCCACCAGGTGGTCGCGGACGGCGTCGCCGGCGGCGGAGCCGATCGGCGTGGGCCTGTCGGCGATGCGTTCGAGCGTGGGCCAGGCGCGGTCGGCGCTGAAGGAGCCGGGCGGCGCGTCGCGTCCGGCGGGGGCGGGGGGCAGCTCGGCGAGCCAGGCGGCGGCGGCGAGCAGCGTGACGGCGACGAGCGCGACGGCGGCGGGCAGCCGCCCGCGGGCGAAGGAGGTCATGGATGCATAATGGATTGTGCACAGTCGATTGTGCAAGCTCGATTGTGCACAATCAATCTGCGAATCCCAGGTGGAGGCGGAGGGAGTTGCACAGATCTCACGTCGCGGCTACGTTGGCCGACATGGCAGAGCACGGCACGCGCAAGCTCGACGACCTTGAGGCGCTGCGCGCGCTCGCCCACCCCCGGCGCCGGCGCATCCTCGACCAGCTCAGCACGCGCGGGCCCGCGACCTCCGCCGAGCTGGCCCGCGCGCTCGACCTCAACACCGGCGCCACCAGCTACCACCTGCGCGAGCTGGCCAGGCACGGCTTCGTCGAGGAGCTGCCCGACAAGGCCAGGGGCCGCGAGCGCTGGTGGCGGTTCGTCCCCGCCGACCTGCGCTTCCCGCTCCGCAGCGAGCAGGACGAGGAGACCCGGGCGATCCTCGACGAGATGAACGCCCGCGCCATCTCCGACGGCATGCACGAGTTCCGCCGCGCCCAGGCCGCCGTCCAGCCCGGCGGATGGGGCGACGCCTTCCCCTACTCACGCGGCACGATCCGGGTGACACTGGAGGAGCTGGCCGAGTTCTTCGAGGAGTACATCGCGCTCCTCAACAAGTACGACAAGCCGGCCGAGGAGGCGGGCCCCGAAGCCCGGGTCGTCCACACGCGATTCTTCGGCTACCCCGGGACCGACGGGTGAGCCACCACGAGGAGAAGGTGCCATGCGGGTCGTCGTGACGGGTGCCCACGGCAAGGTCGGCCGCGCGGCCGTGCGCGCCCTGCTGGCGGCGGGCCACGAGGTGACGGCCGTCGACCTCACCCGCCCCGTCTGGGAGCGGCCCGGCCCCGGGGAGCCCCGCTACGTGCGGGCCGATCTCACCGACGCGGGCCAGGCGTTCGCGGTGGCGCGCGGGGCCGAGGCGGTGGTGCACGCGGCGGCCATCCCCGACCCCGCCCACGACCCGGCGGACGTGGTGTTCCGGCACAACCTGATGGCCACGTTCAACCTGATCGAGGCGGCGGTGACGCTCGGGGTGCCGCGGTTCGTCAACATCTCCAGCGCGACCGTGCCGGGGTTCTTCTTCGCCGACCGGCCGTCCCTGCCGGCGTACGCGCCGGTCGACGAGGCCCATCCGATCGCGCCGCAGGACCCGTACGCGCTCTCGAAGCACTTCGGCGAGCAGCTCATGGACGCGGCGGTGCGCCGGTCGGACATCCGGTGCGTCTCGCTGCGGCCGACCTGGGTGCAGCACGAGGGCACGTACGAGCGCAACCTGGGCCCGGTGCTGCGTGACCCCTACCGGCCGGACCCGGGGCTGTGGAGCTACGTCGACGTGGACGACCTGGCCGACGCGATCGTGCTGGCCGTGGAGTCCGGGCTGACGGGTCACGAGGTGTTCTGCGTCGCCTCGCCGGACAACGCGGCCGGCCGCGAGCTGGCCGACCTGATCACGACGGTCTACGGCGAGGCGATCCCGATCAGGCCGCTGTCCAGGCCCGACGCGTCCGGCGTCTCCTCCGCCAAGGCGGTGCGGCTGCTCGGCTGGCGGCCGTCGCGGTCCTGGCGCGACCACCTCGGCGCGGACGGGCGGGCGCTGCCCGGCAGGTCCGGCGCCTGAGCGGCGGCGCCGAGGGGGCCGCCGCCCGGACGGCCCCCGCCGGTCGTCATCCGGCTCGTCAGCCGGCTCGTCAGCCGGCTCGTCAGTTGGTCAGCGGACCGAACTCCTCGCGGGTGTCGATCACCTCGCCGAACAGCTCCCAGCGCTCACCCTTGAACTCCATGAGCTGCATCGACTCGATCGGGAAGGCGTCGTCGGCCGAGGTCTGCAGGGTCACGCCGGGCAGGAGCATGTCCACCTGGACGTTCCGCAGGTTGCGCACCGACTCCATCAGGCCCTCGCGGGTCTTGCAGGGCGCGGCCTCCATCGCCTTGTGGAAGCTGCTGGCCACGGCCCAGCCGAAGGTGAGATACGGGATGTTCGGGTCCGCGCCGGGCGCGTACTGGGCCATCTTCTCCTTGTAGAGCTTCATCTCCGCGTCGTCGGCCCACCTCGGGTCGTTCGGGTCCTTGTAGTACGAGGAGGACACGACGCCCTGCACGTTCTCGAAGCCGACGGGCTTGAGCACGGTGACGGAGGCGGCGACGTTGTTGACGATGTGCAGCGGGTTCCACTTGGTGTTCTTGGCGTCGGCGGCCAGGGCCTGGGAGCCGAACCTCGGGGTGGTGATGTTCAGGAACACGTCGGCGCCGGACTCGGCGAGGTTGCGCATCTGCGGTTCCACGCTCGGGTCGGTGACCTCGTAGCTCTGCTCCGCCACGACGGTGACCTTCGAGCCCTCGATGGCGCGCTTGAAGCCGCCGAACAGGTCCTCGCCGAAGTCGTCGTTCTGGTAGAGGACGGCGACCTTGGCGTCGGGCTTCTCCATCTTGAGGTACTGGGCGTAGACGCGGGCCTCGGAGACGTAGTTCGGCTGCCAGCCGATGGTCCACGGGTGCTCGGTGTCGGTGCCCCACTGGGAGGCGCCGGTCGCGACGAACACCTGCGGCACCTTGCGCTGGTTGGCGTAGTCCCAGGTGGCGGTCGTGGACGGGGTGCCGAGCGTCTGGAAGAGCGCGAACACCTGTTCCTGCTCGACCAGCCTGCGCGCCTCCTCGACGGCCTTCGGCGGCTGGTAGCCGTCGTCGCGCACGACGAACTCCACCTTGCGCCCGGCGACGCCGCCCTTCTCCGCGTTCACGTAGTCGAAGTACGCCTTGATGCCCTTGGGGATGTCACCGTACGCGGACGCCGGCCCCGACAGCGGGTAGATGCCGCCGAGCTTGAGCGTGGTGTCCGTGCTGCCGGTGGTCTGCTGTCCCTGGCACTGTCCCTGGGCGGCGCCGGTCGTCGCCTGCCCGCCGCCGCTCTCCCCCCGGCCTCCGCAGGCCGCCGCGGCGATCACCAGGGTGGCCGTCACCGCCGTACGGCCGATCGCAGTCAAACGCATTGCTGTTACCCCTTCCGGAGGGTCTTCTTGAGAGAGTTGGCCGCGCGCCCCGCCAGGCCGGCCAGGCCGGTGGGGGCCACGTACATCACCGCGATGATCAGGAGACCGAAGATCACGCCGGGTGCGGCGTCGTTGACGTCCTGGGCGAGGCCGGGCACGAACATCACGAACAGCGCGCCGAGCACCGGGCCGGACGGCGAGCCGAGCCCGCCGACGACGATGCCCGCCAGCAGCGTGATCGAGAGCGTGACGGGGAACGAGTCCGGCGAGACGAAGCCGATCACCCAGGTGTAGACGCAGCCCGCCGCCCCGGCGAACATCGCGCTCCAGGCGAAGGCGAGCGTCTTGTAGAACGACAGCCGCACCCCCATGACCTCGGCCGCGATCTCGTTGTCCCGCACGGCGTGCAGCGCCCGCCCGACCCGCGACCGCATCAGCCCGGCGGCCAGCAGGAACGCCGCGACGGCGACGGCCAGGGCGAGGAAGTACAGCCACTGGTCCTCGGCCAGGCCGCTCCACGCGGGCGGCGCGGGCTTGGCCAGCGACAGCCCCATGGAGCCGCCGGTGACCTCCTCGAACCGCTTGAGCAGCGGCACCAGGAAGATCGCGATGGCCAGTGTGACGAGCGCCAGGTAGAGGCCGCGCAGCCGCATCGCGGGCACGCCCAGCACCAGCCCCAGCGCGAACGCCACGGCGGCGGCCACGGGCAGCGTCACCAGGTACGGCACGTCCCCGTGGAACATCATGATCGCGGCCCCGTACGCGCCGACCGCGAAGAACGCCCCGTGCCCGAGTGAGATCTGGCCCGCGTGCCCGACCAGCAGGTTCAGCCCGAGCAGCGCGACCGCGTAGACCAGCACCATGGTGAGCTGGAAGACGTGGAACGGCACGAGTTGGAACGGCGCGTAGACCGCGGCGGCCAGCAGCGCGCCGGCCACGATCCACTGCCGGCGCGGCGCCCGGCCGCGCGCCCGCGCCTGCCCCCGCGGAGGCGCTTCGGCCCTGCCGGTGACCTGTGTCGACTCACTCATGCCCGCTCCACCACCGCTCGCCCGAACAGGCCCTGGGGCCGGAGCAGCAGCACGCCCAGAATGATCACCAGCGGCACGCCGACCTTGAGGTCGGAGCCGATGACCCCGACGTAGGCGCCGGCCAGGGTCTCGGCCACGCCCACGATCAGCCCGCCGGCGACGGCGCCCGCCGGGCTGTCGAAGCCGCCCAGCGTGGCGGCGGCGAAGGCGTAGATCAGGACGCCGCCCATCATGTTGGGCTCCAGGAACAGCAGCGGCGCGACCAGCACGCCGGACACCGCGCCGACGGTGGCGGCCAGCCCCCAGCCGAGCGCCAGCGTCAGCCCGACCCGGATGCCGACCAGCCGGGCGGAGACCGGGTTGGTGGCCACCGCGCGCATCCCGAGGCCGATCTTGGTGTGCTGGAACAGCAGGTAGAGCAGGCCCATGACGGCCCCGACGACGGCGAGCACGCCGAGCGTCTGGAAGCCCACGCTCAGCCCGCCCACCTCGAACGCGCCGCCGGGGAACGGGTTGGGGAAGTCCTTGATGAGGAACGACCAGATCCACCCGGCCGCGGCGTTGACGAAGATGAACAGCCCCACGGTGACGATCACCAGGGTCAGCTCGGGCGCGCCCTCGACCGGCCGGATGATCACCCGTTCGATGAGCATCCCGCCCGCGAACGACACGGCCAGCGTGAGCACCAGCGCCAGCCAGAACGGCAGGCCGGCGGCGGTGAACTGCCAGGCGACGTAGGTGGAGAACATGGCCAGCTCGCCCTGGGCGAAGTTGACGATCCCGGTGAACTGGTAGATCAGCACCAGCGCGAGGGCCAGGCTGGCGTAGATGGCGCCGGTGCTCAGCCCCTGGACGACCTGTTGCAGGAATCCGGTCATGTCAGACCCGGTATCCGAGGTAGGACTGGGCGACCTGCTCGTCCTGCCGGATCTGCGCCGCCGTGCCCGACAGCACGATCCGCCCGGTTTCCAGGACGTGCGCCCGCTGGGCGACGCCCAGGGCGAGGTGGGCGTTCTGCTCGACGACGACCACGGTGGTGCGCTCCTGTTCGTTGATGGTCCGCACGATCCGGAACAGCTCCCGGGTGACCAGCGGGGCGAGGCCGAGCGACGGCTCGTCCAGAAGGAGCAGCCGGGGGCGCAGCATGAGCGCCCGGCCGAGGGCCAGCATCTGCTGCTCGCCGCCGCTGAGGCTGCCCGCCGCCTGCTTGAGCCGGGGCTTGAGGGCGGGGAAGTAGGTGTAGATGCGGTCGAGGTCCTGCTCCAGGCCGTCGCGCCGGGTGTAGGCGCCCAGGCGCAGGTTCTCCTCGACGGTGAGCGGCATGAACGTGCCCCGGCCCTCCGGCACGTGCGCGACGCCCATCCTGGCCAGCGCGTCGGGCGGGCGGCCGAGCAGCTCGACGCCGCCGAGCCGCACGCCGCCGCGCCCCTTGACCATGCCCGACAGCGCCCGCAGCAGGGTCGTCTTGCCCGCGCCGTTGGGGCCGAGGATGGCGCAGATCTCGCCCTCGCCCACGGTGAAGGTGACGTCGTGCAGCACCTGGGCGCCGCCGTACCCGGCGTCCAGCCCGGTGACCACCAACTCGCTCATACCGCCGTCCCCAGGTAGGCCTCGATGACGCCGGGGTCGCGCTGGACCTCCTCGGGCGGGCCTTCGGCGATCTTCTTGCCGAAGTCCAGGCACACGATCCGGTCGCAGGTGCCCATGACGAAGCCCATGTGGTGCTCGACCACCACGACGGTCAGGTCCAGGTCGTCGCGCAGGGCGCGCAGGGTGCCGGCGAACTCCTCGACCTCGGCCGAGTTGAGCCCGTTGACGGGCTCGTCCAGCAGCAGCAGGCGCGGCTGCGCGGCCAGCGCCCTGGCCAGCTCCACCCGCTTGAGCGTGCCGAACGGCAGCCCGGCCGCCGGGTGGTCGGCGACCGCCGACAGGCCCAGCCGCTCCAGCAGCGCGTCGGCCTCGGCGCGCAGCCGGCGTTCCTCGCCGCGCACGCCGGGCAGCCGCAGCGCCGCGGTCAGGAATCCGGCCCGGCCCCGGTGGTGCGCGCCGACCAGCACGTTGTCCCGTACGGAGACGCGCGGGAACAGGCCGAGGTTCTGGAAGGTGCGGGCGATGCCGAGCGCCGCGATGGCGTGCGGCGGCACGGCGAGCAGGTCCTCGCCCTCGTAGCGGACTTGCCCCGCGTCGGCCCGGTAGCGCCGGGTCAGGCAGTTGAACAGGGTGGTCTTGCCGGCGCCGTTCGGTCCGATCAAGCCCACCATCTCACCGTTCCGTACGGAGAACCCGACGCCGTCGAGCGCGGTGATGCCGCCGAACCGGACAGTGAGATCGTGTACTTCCAGCATCCGGCCTCCTGGGGCACAGCGAGCGGAAGAATGTTCTGCAGGTGGGGTCAGCGTAGGTTCGGGCCGTCTCCTGCCGCATTGGGCACGGCGACCCAACCTGCGCACCGAAGGTTGTCCACAGGACACAGCGACTGTCTCGGAGCGGTTACGAGCCGTTGACCTCCCCGCAACCGGCGGGGATCATCCCGGACATGTCCAGTGGTTCCGGCGGTCGCGCCGGCGCGGAAACGTTCACTGGTACGGAGCCGGTCCGGGCGCAGCGCGCGCGGATCCTCTCCGAACTGCTCTCCGACCTCGACCGGCTGGCCGGGACGGCGGTGGCGACGATGCGCGCCGAGATCCCCGCCTACGCCGCCCGGACCGAGGAGTTCCTGGCCGACGTGCGCGACCAGGTGGTGCGCCACTACCGGGGCAAGCTCGCCGTGCTGTTCGAGGACCGGACGGTGCGGCCGGAGGACATCGCCTACGTCCGCCAGGCGGCGATGCGCCGCGCCAGGGCCGGGGTGGCGCTGGCCGACTACATCAACGCCTTCCGGGTCGGCCAGCAGGTGTTCTGGGAGTCGGTGCTGGCCAGGGCGGGCCACACCTACGCGGGGCGCGAGGCGGCGCTGTCGCTGGCGGCCCCGCTCATGCGCTACTGCGACTTCGCCAGCACGCACGCCGCCAACGCCTATCTGGAATTCCAGCAGTACGCGGCCGCCGAGGCGGTGCGCGAGACCCGGGACCTGCTGGAGACGCTGCTGGCCGGGGCGACGCCGACGCGCGGGCCGCAGCTCGCCGCCGCGCAGGCGCACGGGCTCGGCCCGGACGTCCGCACGCCGCTGCTGGTGGTGGTCGCGGTCGTGCTCGACCCGCCCAGCGTGGTGCCGCGCGGGCCGGACCGGGGCGCCGACGCCCGGCACGCCGCGTGCGCGGCCCTGGCGCGGATGAACGCCGGCGGCGCCAGGACCGGCGGGCGCACGCTGTCGGTGGTGCGCCAGTCGGAGATCGTCGCCATCCCGGCGCTCGGCCAAGGCGGCGACCCGGAGGAGCTGTGCGACCGGCTGCAGGCGCTGCGGGAGTCGCTGCTGGCCGAAGGTATCGTGCTCGCGATGGGCATCAGCACCGTGGTCGCGGGCATCGCGCACCTCCCCCAGGCCTACCAGGAGGCGCGGGCGGTGATCGACTTCCTGCCGGAGGACGGCGGGGTGGCCGCGCTGCCGCGCATCACGCCGTTCCAGTATCTCGCGCTGGGCGCCGACGACACCGCCCGCAACCTCGTCGACCCGCGGATCACCTCGCTGCTGGACGAGGACCGGGCCAGGGGCGGCGTGCTGACCGCCACGATCCGGGCCTTCGCCGCCGCCGACCTCAACCTGCGCACCGCCGCCGAGCGGCTGCAGATCCACCCCAACACCGCCCAGTACCGGCTGCGCCGCATCCAGGAGCGCACCGGCAGGAGCCTGCGCCGCATCGACGACCTCGTCGAGTTGCTCGTCGCGATCGCGCTGCAGGACTCGCTGCCTCCCACCAATCCCGAGCGGAAAAGACTGGCCACCACGACCGATGAGGACCGGGGGACCTCCGGCGTACGGTCGTCCCCATGAACCTCGCCGACCGGCTCCACACCTGCGCCGAACGACTCGGCGACCGGGCGGTCATCACGCTGGACGACGCGGTGCTCAGCTACCGGGCGCTCGACCTGCTGTCCGCGCGGGTGGCGACGCTGCTGCGCGGGCGCGGCATCGGGATCGGCGACCGGGTGGCGGTCATGCTGCCGAACGTGCCGGAGTTCGCCGTGGTCTACTACGGGGTGCTGCGCCTGGGCGCCGTCGTGGTGCCGCTCGACCCGCTGCTGCGCAGGCGCGAGATCGCCGCGTACGTGAGCGACTGCGGGCCGCGGCTGCTGATCGCCTGGCACGCCTTCGCCGAGACCGCCGAGGCCGGCGCCGCCGCCACCGGCACCGACTGCTTCTTCGTGGTGCCGGACGAGTTCCGCCGCCTGCTGCGCGGGCTGCCCGCCGACCCGGAGGTCGTCGCGCGGGACGACGACGACACCGCGGTGATCCACTACACCGCCGGCACCACGGGCCGGGCCAAGGGCATCGAGCTGACCCACGGCAACCTGGGCGGCAACGCCGCGATCGTGGCCCGCATGCACGCGCTCGGCGTGGACGACGTGGTGCTCGGCGCGCTGCCGCTCTACCACTCCTTCGGCCAGACGTGCTCGCTCAACGCGACCGTGCACGCCGGGGCGCGGCTCACGCTCATGAGCCGCTTCGACGCGGGCCGGGCGCTGGAGGTGATCCGCCGCGACGGGGTGACGGTCTTCCAGGGCGTGCCGACCATGTACATCGCGCTGCTCGACCATCCGGGCGCCTCCGACCTGTCGCTGCTGCGCATCTGCGTCTCCGGCGGCGCCCCGCTGCCGCTGGACGTGCTGCGCGCCTTCGAGGAGCGCTTCGGCTGCGCGATCGTCGAGGGGTACGGGCTCAGCGAGACCTCCGCGGTGGCCGCCACCAACCGGGGCGGCGACGGCCGCCGGGCCGGCTCGATCGGCTGGCCGGTGCGCGGCATCGAGATGCGGGTGGTCGGCGAGGACGGCCGCCAGGTGCCGTGCGGCGAGGTCGGCGAGATCGTGGTGCGCGGCCCGAACGTGATGAAGGGCTACTGGAACAATCCGGCCGCCACCGCCGAGGCGATCAAGGACGGCTGGTTCCACACCGGCGACCTGGGGCGGGTGGACGAGGACGGGTTCTTCTTCCTCGTGGACCGGCGGCGTGACGTGATCCTGCGCGGCGGCTACACGGTCTACCCGCGCGAGGTGGAGGAGGTGCTCTACGAGCATCCGGCGGTGCGGCAGGCCGCCGTCATCGGGGTGCCGCACCCGGAGCTGGGCGAGGAGATCGCCGCCGTGGTGGCGCTGCGGGAGCCGGTCGGCGCGGACGAGCTGCGCGCCTTCGTCAGGGAGCGGGTGGCGGCGTACAAGTATCCCCGGCATGTCGCGATCGTCGGCGAGCTCCCGGTGAGCCCGACCGGCAAGATCCTCAAACGCGCGATCACGCTCCCGCAGGCCGGCGCCGATCGCGGCCTGGTCTGATCAGGAGCCCGGCTGGGTGGAGCGCAGCCACCGCAGGGCGCCTCTCGACAGCGCGACCAGCACGTCCACGGCCTCCTCCAGCTCGGGGTAGCGGCCTTCCAGGTGGCCGAGCGCCAGGGCGTTGGTGGCCGCGTTGATGCCTTCGGCGATCATCTCCAGGCGGCGGCGGTCGCGCTCGTTGTCGGCGGTGTAGCCGAGGGCGGCCAGGTCGGCCGCGTGGTGGTCGCGGTAGGCCTTGGCGCTCTCCAGCGCGAAGTCGCGCAGCGGCGAGGACGGGTCGTGGCGGGCGCGCAACTGCAGGCGCAGCAGCTCGGGATGCCGGGAGATGGCCTCCAGCGGGATGCGGAAGGTGTCGCGGTGGCTCTCCAGCTCGGTGGGGGCCTCGCGAGCCTGGCGGCGGGCCTCGCGCATGGCCCGGCGCAGGCGCTCGCCACCCTCGTCGCCCAGAGCGCGCAACAGGTCCTGCTTGTCCCTGAAGTGGACGTAGAAGCTGGACTGCGCGATGCCGGCGGCCTTGGCGACCTTGACCGTGGTCAGGCCCGCCTCGCCCTCCTCGTCGAGGATCCGCAGCGCGGCCCTGATGAGCCTGCGCCTGGTCAGATCCTTGGCCTCACTCCTGGTGAGCGGTGTGTTGGTCACGGGCACCTCTCTCGTCCACCGATAACTCTAGTGTGGTCGCTCCCCCGGTAACGATCGTGCTCTGGCGCTTGTGCGGATTTTCACCGATAGTACTATCGGTGAAATTGCTCTCGGGGGGATGTCCGGGAGGAGGCGTGATGAAACGCTGGAAGACGCCGTTGGCGCTCGCGCTGGCGGTTATGACGTTGGTGGCGTGCAGCGGTGAGCGGCCCACCGCCGAACCGGCCGGTGAGGCGCCGGCGGACTCGTCGTCGCCCAAGGCGGGCGGACGGCTGGTGTACGGGCTGAGCGCCGACGCCAACGGGCTCAACCCGGTGACCGACCAGTTCGCGGCGCAGAGCTACAGCATGGTCACCACCATCATCGAACCCCTGGTGAGCGTGGACGCCGCCGGCGACTGGAAGCCGTACCTGGCCGAATCGCTCACCCCCAACGACGCCTACGACGAATGGGCGATCAAGGTCAGGGAGGGCATCTCCTTCCACGACGGCATCGCGCTGACCGGCGACATCGTCAAGGCCAACCTGGAGGCGCAGAAGGCGTCGCCGCTCAACACGGCCGTCTTCCAGCCGCTCGACTCGGTCGAGCTCACCGACCCGATGACCGTCACGGTCAAGCTCAAGCAGCCCTGGGTCGCCTTCCCCTACTACCTGGCCGCCCAGGTCGGCATGATCGTGCCGCCCTCGTCGCTGACCGACCCCCGCACCGCCAGCCTCAAACCGGTCGGCACCGGCCCGTTCATGTTCAAGGAGTACGTCCCGGACAGCCGGATGGTGGTGACCAAGAACCCCCGCTACTGGCGCGAGGGCCTGCCGTACCTGGACGAGGTCGAGTTCCGCATCCTGCCCGACAGCCAGACCCGGGCCCAGACGCTGGAGGCCGGCGGCATCGACGCCATGGGCACCACCCGCGACGAGGACATCACCAAGTACGGCGGGCAGAAGGACGCCTACGCCGTGTACCGGACGCAGGGCATGCCCGTGCCGGAGTACACGTTCATGCTCAACACCGCCGTCCCGCCGCTCGACGACGTCCGGGTGCGCCGCGCCCTCGCCCACGCCACCGACCGCGCCGCCGTCGTCTCCACCCTGCGCGGCGGGCTGACGGAGCCGGCCGACGGGCCGTGGCCCAAGGACTCCAAGTGGTACTCCGACCAGGGCGGCTACCCCGACTACGACCTGGCCAAGGCCACCGCCCTGGTGAAGGAGGTGGAGGCGGAGAAGGGCCCGATCAAGTTCGAGGTGATCTCCACCCCCGACCCCAACACCATGCAGGGCGTCGAACTGGCCCAGGACATGTGGCGCAAGGCCGGCATCGACGTGACGATCAAGCAGGCGGACCAGCCCGACCTGATCAACCGCGCGGTCGTCGGCAACTACCAGGCCACGGTGTGGACCGCGTTCTCCTCCTCCGACCCCGACGGCGAGTACATCTGGCTGCACCAGGCCTACGCCCAGCCCGTCGGCAACGTCTCGCTCAACTTCACCCGGTTCAAGGACGAGCGGCTCAGCAAGGCGCTCGACGCCGGCCGGATGTCCCCCGACGAGGCGACCCGCAAGAAGGCGTACGCCACCGTCCAGGAGCGGCTGCGCGACCAGGTGCCGTACGTCTTCCTCGACCACCTCACCACCGGGGCCATCATCACCAGGGCCAAGGTCCGCGGCATCGGCGAGCAACTGCTGCCCGACGGGGAGAAGGGCCTGCCGCTGACCGGCTCGCCCATCCCGTACCACCCGTTCTCCCAGATCTGGGTCACCAAGCAGTGATCCTCGCCGTCAACCGGCTCATCCGGCTCATGGTCGTGCTGCTGGTGGTGACGTTCCTGTCGTACCTGCTGCTCAACTTCCTGCCGGGTGACCCCGTCACGCAGATCCTCGGCATCTCGGCCACGGAGGAGGCCCGCGCGCAGCTCCGCGCCGACATGGGGCTCGACCAGCCGCTGATGGTCCGCTACGCCGACTGGCTGGGCGGCCTGCTCACCGGCGACTGGGGCACCTCCTACATCTCCCGGGTGCCGGTCGCCGACGAGCTGATCGAGCGGCTGCCCGTCACGCTGGAGCTGCTCGTCGCCGCGCAGCTCGTGGCGCTCGGCCTGGCGATCCCGGTGGGCGTGGCCGCCGCCCGCCGGGCCGGCGGCGCCCTCGACCAGGCGCTCACCGCGATGAGCTTCGCGCTGCTGTCGACGCCGGTGTTCGTGCTCGGCGTGCTGCTCATCCTGGTCTTCGCCGTCACCTGGCAGATCGTGCCCGCCACCGGGTGGACGCCCATCTCGGTGGACCTGGGCTGGAACCTCACCTCGGTGCTGCTGCCCGCCGTCACGCTCGGCTGCGGGCAGCTCGCCGTCTACGCCCGGCTCCTGCGCGCCGACCTGATCGCGACCCTCCAGGAGGACTACATCACGCTGGCCAGGGCGCGCGGCCTGTCGCCGCGCCGCATCCTGTGGCGGCACGCGCTGCGGCCCTCCGCGATCTCGCTGATCACCGCCGTGGGACTCAACCTCGGCGCCCTCATCGGCGGCACGGTGATCATCGAAACGCTCTTCGGGCTGCCCGGCATCGGGCGGCTCATCGTCGACTCCATCTTCTCCCGCGACTATCTGACCGTGCAGGGAGGCGTCGTGCTGATCTCGGTCGGCTACGTACTGGTCAACTTCCTGGTGGACGTCGTGTACGCGGTCGTCGACCCGAGGATCCGTCGTGCGTAGGCGCCTGGGACCGGGATTCTGGCTCGCGACCGCCTGGATCGGGCTGATCGTGGCCGCCGCCGCGCTGGCCGACCTGCTGCCCATCGCCGGCTACGACGACACGCTGGTCGGCCCGCCCCGGTCGGCGCCCAGCGCCGAGCACCCGTTCGGCACCGACGGTCTCGGCCGCGACGTGTTCAGCCGCGTCGTGCACGGCGCCCGCGTCTCCCTCGGCGTGGGCATCGGCGCGGTGGTGCTGGGCCTGGGCCTCGGCGCGCCGCTCGGCATCCTGGCCGGATACCGCAAGGGCCTCGCCGACTCGGTGATCATGGCGGCCAACGACATCGCGCTGGCCTTCCCCTCGCTGGTGTTCGCGCTGGCCGTGGTGGCGTTCGCCGGGGCCAGCCTGCGCAACGTGCTCATCGTGCTCGGCGTGCTGGGCATCCCCGCCTGGGTCCGGCTGATCCGCGGCACCACGCTCGCCTTCGCCGAGCGGGAGTTCGTGCTCGCCGCCCGGGTGCTCGGCGTACGGGACCGGCGCATCCTGTGGCGGGAGATCATGCCGAACGTGGCGGTCCCGGCCGCCTCCTACGCCTTCATCGGGATGGCCGTGGTCATCGTGGCCGAGGGCAGCCTGGCCTTCCTCGGCCTGTCGGTGCAGGCGCCCACGCCGACCTGGGGCGGGCTCATCAACGAGGGCCGCACGCTGATGGAGGACGCCCCGCACGTGGTGCTGGCGCCGTCGATCGTCATGTTCCTCACCGTGCTCGCGTTCAACCTGGTCGGCGACCGGCTGCGGGCGCTGACCGACGTACGGCAGAGCGGGCTGGAGCCGGCCCGGCAGGCCGCGCCGCTGCCCGCGGGCCCCGCGCCGCGCCCCGTCACCGGCGCCCTGCTCCAGGTCGAGGACCTGCGCACGCACATCCACACGCCGCGCGGCACCGTCAAGGCGGTCGACGGGGTGTCCTTCACCCTGGAGCGCGGCAGGACCCTGGCGATCGTGGGCGAGTCCGGGTCCGGCAAGTCGATGCTGATCCGTACCATCCTCGGCCTGCTGCCCGCCACCGAGGTGTCCCGGGGCGGGCACGTCCACCTCGAAGGCGACGACCTGACGGCGTTCACGCCCGAGGAGATGCGCCAGGTGCTCGGCCGCCGGCTCGGCACCGTCTTCCAGGACCCGATGACCGCGCTCAACCCGGTGCGCACCATCGGCACCCAGGTGACCGAGCCGCTCCGGGTGCACCTGGGCATGAACCGCCGGCAGGCCCGTCAGGAGGCCGAGCGGCTGCTCGCCTCGGTCGGCATCCCCGACCCGGCCCGCATGCTGCGCCGCTACCCGCACCAGCTCTCCGGCGGGATGCGCCAGCGGGTCACGATCGCCATGGCGCTGTCCTGCGGCCCCGACGTGCTCTTCGCCGACGAGCCCACCACCGCGCTCGACGTCACCATCCAGGACCAGGTGCTCCGCCTCATCCACCGGCTGCGCGAGGAACGCGACATGGCCGTGGTGCTGGTCAGCCACGACCTGTCGGTGGTGCGGCAGTGGGCCGACGAGGTGATCGTCATGTACGCGGGCAAGGTCGTCGAACGCGGCCCCGCGGAGCAGGTCTTCACCCGGCCCCGGATGCCGTACACCGAGGCCCTGCTCCAGGCGGCGCCCCGGCTCACCGACCCGTCCCACCACCGGCTGCGCGTCATCCCCGGCCGCCCGCCGGACCTGTCCGACGTGCCGCCGGGCTGCCCGTTCCGGCCGCGCTGCGCGTACGCCCAGGACCGGTGCGCCGAGGAGGCCCCGCCGCTGCTCGCGGAGGCCGGCGACCACCACTACGCCTGCTGGCACCCGACCGGCACGGCCGTCAGCGACACACCAGAGGGAGCCGAGACGCATGGCCGGTAGCGGGACGGCGCACCTGCGCCCGCGTGACGAGGTGCTGCTTCAGGTCGAGAATCTGTACGTGGAGTTCCCCGCCGGACGCGGCCGCACGGTCAGAGCGGTCTCCGGCGTGAGCTTCGACCTGGCCAGAGGCGAGACGCTGGGCATCGTCGGCGAGTCCGGGTGCGGCAAGTCGAGCACCGCCAAGGCGCTCGTCCAGCTCCCCCGCCCACGGGCCGGGGCAGTGCGGCTGGACGGGCTCGACCTGACCACGCTGCGCGGCGAGGCGCTGCGCCGGGTCAGGCGGCGGCTGCAGATGATCTTCCAGGACCCGATCTCGTCGCTGAACCCGCGCCGCCGCGTCCGGGAGATCGTCGAGGAGGGCCCGCTGGTGTGGGGGTCCGGCACCGGCAAGGTGGACGAGGTCCTGGAGGCCGTCGGCCTGGACCCGGCGACGGCCGCGGTGCGGCGGCCGCACGAGTTCTCCGGCGGGCAGTGCCAGCGCGTCTCGATCGCGCGGGCGCTGGTGCTGGAGCCGGAGGTGGTGATCTGCGACGAGCCGGTGTCGGCGCTGGACGTGTCAGTGCAGGCGCAGATCCTCGCCCTGCTGGAGGACCTCAAGGAGCGCTACCGGCTGACGCTGGTGTTCATCGCGCACGACCTGGCCGTGGTGAAGAACATCAGCGACCGGATCATGGTGATGTACCTCGGCAAGACGTGCGAGCTGGCGCCCAGCGAGGAGCTCATCGCCCGCCCCGCCCACCCCTACACCAAGGCGCTGCTCGCCGCCATCCCCGGCAGCGGGCTCGACCTTCCCCCGGCGGACCGGCTCATCAGCGGCGAGCCGCCGTCGCCGGTCGACCCGCCGTCCGGCTGCCGCTTCCGTACCCGCTGCCCGCGCGCCGCCGAGCGGTGCGCGCGCGAGGAACCCGAGATCCGCCCGGTGAACGGCGGCGACCACTACGTCGCCTGCCACTTCCCCGACATCTAGGAGACCGTCTCATGGCCATCGACTTCACCCTCGCCCCTGAGCACGAGGAGATCCGCAAGAGGGTACGCGCCTTCATCCAGGAGGTCGTGATCCCCGCGAGCGAGGAGCTGAGCGAGCGCGACCGGGACGCCTACCTGCGCGGCATCTTCGCGCTGCGGGAGCAGGCCAAGGCCGCCGGGCTGTGGCTGCCGCACATGCCGAAGGAGTGGGGCGGCATGGGGCTGGGCCACGTCGAGCTGGCGATGGTGCAGTCGGAGGCGGCCAAGACCCGGCTCGGGCCATGGGTGCTCAACTGCCAGGCCCCCGACGAGGGCAACATGCACACGCTGCTGCACTGGGCGGACGACGAGCAGAAGGAGAAGTACCTCCGGCCGCTCCTGGAAGGCCGGCAGATGTCCTGCTTCGCCATGACCGAGCCGGAAGTGGCCGGCTCCGACCCCACCCTGATCCGCACCCGCGCGGTCAAGGACGGCGACGAGTGGGTGATCAACGGGCACAAGTGGTTCATCTCCAACGCCCGCAGGGCGAGCTTCGCCATCCTCATCGCCAGGACCGAGGACGACGTCCCCGAAGGCAGCCGGGGCGCCAACACGGCCTTCCTCATCGACCTGCCGCAGCAGGGCTGGAACGACGTGCGCGAGGTCGAGACCATGCACGGCTCGACCGGCCACAGCGAGATCGTCATCGAGGACCTGCGCGTCGCCGACAGCCAGATACTCGGCGGGCGCGGCAACGGCCACCGCCTCGGCCAGTACCGCCTCGGCCCGGCCCGGCTCGCCCACTGCATGCGCTGGATCTCCCAGGCGGAGACGGCCCTGGACATGATGGTCGACCGGGCGCTCAACCGCTACAGCCACGGCTCCCTGCTGGCCGAGAAGCAGGGCGTCCAGTGGCTCATCGCCGACTCGGCGATGGAGCTGTACCAGTGCAAGCTGATGGTGCTGCACGCCGCCTACAAGATCGACCGCGGCGAGGACTTCCGCACCGAGGTCTCGATGGCCAAGCACTTCGTCGCCAACAGCCTCAACCGCATCATCGACCGCGCCATCCAGGTCCACGGCGCCCTCGGCTACTCCACCGACACGCCGCTGGCCCACATGTTCCAGCACGCCCGCTGGGCCCGCTTCGCCGACGGCGCCGACGAGATCCACCAGATGCGCATCGCCGAACGCACCATCGCCGCCTACCAGGCCACCGGCTCCACCACCTCGGCCACGGGCGGGCTGCCCTTGTGAACCGATGGCCGCCGCCCACACTGCCGCCGGGCGGCGGCCATCATCAGATCCTGGACGACTACGAGCGCCCCGTCGGAGCGAGACCGCAGGATCGCAGGGACTCGTCCAACCGGCGGACGTACGTGGTGCTCGCCCACGGCTCCAGCCGGGCACGCGCCTGGCCGATCTCATCGGTCAGCCGTACTGAGCTGTGCTGCCTGGTGATGTAGGCGGCCTCGGTGAGCTTGACGGTGGACTCGGGAATCTCCTTGGCCTGCGCCAAGGCATGGGCGTATCGGGCCAGCATCATTCCACGGCTTCTCTTGAATTCCGGGTCTATCTCGGCCAGCTGGTGCTCGGCCGTCTTGATGATCTGGCCGGGCTGATTCAGACGAACCAGCAAAGAGGTCCTCCTGGCTTTCACCCACGCCGGCGAGACCCAGTACAGGAACTCGCGTTCGTTCTCCTTCGGCGCCCTTGCCGAGACAAGCGCGCTTTCATGCGCGCGGACACTCGCCGCCGCGTCGCCCTCGAAGGCATAGCCGAGCGAGAACAGGGATTGGTGCAGCGGGGCCAGTAGCTTGCTCGGAGACCGGGCGGCCCAGTTCCGCATGGCGTAGGCATGGTCGAAGACTGAGGTGATCCGGTCCTGGTCAGCGGCCACCCTGCCGAGCCAGTAGTGCATGCAGGCGATCAGTGTGGGATCGCCGAGGTCAAGCGCCGAGCGCAAGGCGTTGTGCAGAGGCCGCTCGGCTGCCGCGTAATCGCGCAGGTCATAGGTGAGGAAGCCGGCCAGCTGTGACAGTTGCGCATACGTACCAAGGAGCCTGTCGCGCAGGGTCGGCAGCATCGACTCGCGGGCGAGAAGCTTTCCGACCGCCATCCGCTGCCCGTGGATGACGGGCAGGAGGGCCGCGGGCCCGGATACGTCGTCGGCCCGTCGCGCATGCAACGTCATCTTCTCGAAGGTCCGTACCGTGGCCTCGTCCGTCCGCCAGGTGTCGCGCAGCACCCCGGCCAGGCGTTCCTCTTCGTCCGGGCCAAGTATCCGCAGCAGGTCGAGTGCCTGGCTTCCGCCGAACGCCAGAGCCAGTTCGAAGAGTAGTGCCCGTCGCTTCACGTCGGCCTCCTCTACGTCGATGGCACGCAGCAGGCGCACACACGCCGCCGTGTCCACTGCCGTCTTGCCCCCAGAGGTGGCCTCCGCATCCGTCTTTGGAGTGACACGACTGTCCCGCTTGGGCGGTGTGGGCTGGTTGGCGTCCAGATGACGGAAGTCCGCGCCGTCGATCAGGGCACGATCGGCAGTCTCGTACGAACCCACGACCTCGTCAGACAGCAGCCTTCGGGCCGTGGTCTGGTAGATCTCGGCCAGCACGGCCAGCAGACGGGCGGGCGGACGGCGGCCCGCTTCCGGCCACCCCTCATAGTCGTACAGTCGCGACTCGCGTAGAGCGGCCGTACCCGCCGGGTCAGCGTCGTTGACCATGGACACGACGTCGGCGGCCGTGCGGCCGTGCGCGAATCGATGGAGCCGCAACGGGCTCACCTGGTGAGTGAGAGCGAGCACATCCGCGATCTGATCCCAGGTGAAACCCTTCGCTCGCAGGTGCTGACTCCACGAGCGAGCTCGGAGCAGTATTCGGTAGCCTTCTCCGGACATCCCGACCACCTCCACATTGTGCACGCATCGTAAAGCAATGGTCACCTAGCGTGCTAGCGGCCGGGTGGCCGCCCCTGGCCACGGCGGGGCACCGATCACGAATCCCGCAGCTACTTCGCAGGTCAGCGCCGATGTTGGCTGGGGTGGTGCCGGAGGGTGCGGTGGTAGTCCACGCGGCACACGCCATCGGGCAGCGTAGTGGCGACCAGCCGAATCCTTATGCGTTCATGGAGAGATCACCATGCCCGACATCACCACATCGGCCGTCGCGCCAACTCGTCTGCGCATTCCACGGCAACGCGGGCAGGCCCCGGGCACCAGCCCGTCCGGGCCGATCCTCCGCGAGCACATCGACGCGATGATCGACCTTCACCCCGGCGGCCTGACCTGGAGACGCACCTTCCCCGGCACCCTCGACCACATTCCACACGCCCGCCACTTCACCCGCTATCTTCTGGCGGACTCCGACCACCGGCACGACGCCGAACTGATCGCCGGCGAACTCTCCGCGAACGCGGTACGACACACCGCCAGCGGCCGGCCTCACGGCACCTTCATCGTCGAGATCAACCGTACGACGACCACGATCACCATCGCGGTCTACGACTGCGGCTGGGGCGGCGTTCCCCGCTTCGGCAGGCTCTTCGGGATCGACGCGGAGTACGGCCGAGGACTGACCATCGTCGCCGCGCTCGCCGACCAGGTCGGATACGAAGGCGCGGAGGAGGTAGGTCACCGAGTGTGGGCGCGGATGGTCCAGCCCAGCGGCTGAGACGAGGACATGCCAGCCCATCTCCTCTCCTGGAGGTGACGGCCATCTCATCACCTCACACTCTCTTCCTCGACCGCCGCCTGCGCCGTGGGACATCCCAGGCCGCGCCGGATTCGGGTACCGGTTGTGTGTTCTGAGGTCACGGCCCGGGAACGAGGTTGTCCGATCACTCTCAGTAAGGCACACTGCAAAGGCCGCACCCCGGGTGGGTGCCGGAAGTGAGGCCGGCCTTCCGATGGAATCGGGCGTCCGGCCTTTGTGGTCGTCGATGTGTACTGCCACCACAGCGGCAAAGGGCAGCGGCATGGTGCCAGGACAGGGTGGCGAGTGTGGACGCGTACCTGGGCCTGGATCGACGCCGTAAGGAAGCGGATGGTAGGCGCGGATGCCAGGGGAATCCCGGAAGACGTCACGGCGGCGATTCAGGAGCGTATCGGCAGAGGCGAGTTCTCCGCCTTCACCGCCGCCGCAGTCGAGCGAGGTACGCGGCCAGATCATGGACGACTACCTGGCCGACTACGAGCGCCGCAAGGGGCCGCTTCCGGAGCAGGAGCAGGACCGGGCACGCCAGATCTTCGACGGGGTGTTCGCGGACCACGCAGGGACGGCTGACCGGGTCATGGGCGGTGGTCGATGACGTGGTCGCCGCGGCCCGGGTAGGACATGATGAGCAGCCGGTAAGCACCCTCTTCCTCCCCCTTCCCGGGGATCCGGCTCAGGTGGACGCGGATCCGGTAGTGGCCTTTGCCGTGGGCGGCGAGGTCGGGGAGCAGGGCGCTGCCCAGCCCGTCGTGGAGGACGATGCTGCCGTCCGGGCTGTGGTAGCCGACCTCGACCACGCGTGCCCAGCCCTTGGTCTCCATCGGCGGGCGCCGGTCGTACGTTTCGACGGTGACGCAGGAGCGGAGTGAGGTGCTGGCGAAGACGATGAGATGGCCGGGGGCCGAGGCGACCAGGTCTTTCTCGTGCGCGCGGTCCATCAGGTCGTCTTCGAAGGGGTCCGTCTCGGCTCCCTCTTCGTACGCCTGGAGGGGCAGTTCCGGCCAGATAGGACTTTTCACCACCGTCGCCTTCACCGGCTTGATCAGGGGGCGGTGGCGGGGCACCTTGGCGCATACGCGCTGCTCCGCCGCCACCCAGGCCAGCAACTCGCGCTGCTCGGCCTCGGCCGCCGCCTTCAGCGTGGCGGCGGCGCGAGGGCAGATGCCCGCCAGGAGGGTCGCCAGGTCCGCCGGGTCGAGGCCGTCGCTTGCGCGGAGTCCTGCCAGCTCGCGCTGGTCTGCCCGGGTGTAGGCGCCGCACAGGCGGTGCCCGTAGACGATCAGCCTGCCGTCCGGCATGCCCTGCGCGAACGACGGTTTTCCTGACGTGCGCACCTCGCACACGAACGTCAGCTCACCGGTGAGCGGCGGAGCCGAGGCGTCCCACCGCCGGTCTTCCTCCGCCCGCTCGCAGGCTCGTGCCGTGGTGACGGGGCCGGGCGCGTGGTCCGAGACCGGGACGAGGACGAGCACCGCGACCGTGACCGCACCGGCGAACGCCGACCGCCACGGCCCGCGCGGGCCGGGCCCGCGTCCGGGTGCCGGTTCCTCCGGCCGGCTCCCGAGTTCGTGCGCGGTACGGGCGAGCCATACCAACCCGAGCACCTCGAGCGCCTGGTTACCGATCGAGAACCAGTAGTAGGCGGCAAGGCCGTCCGGGACGTGGATGGAAGCGACCACGGGCAGGAAGAATTCCGCCGCCGACGCCGCTCCCGACCACACTGTGACCCGGCTCCACCGGCCGTCCCGCTCCTGGGCGGCCAGCGTCAGCACCATCCAGACGAGCCACGGCAACCCGAACAGCTGGAGTGGGCCGACGTCCGCGAGCCAGACGACCGGACCGCACACCCCCGCCACCAGCGCGGCCGTCCGCAGCACCGTGGAGGCCCGGTCGAGCACCCGGTAGAACACCACCACCAGAGCCACCAGCAGGGCGTCCTCCAGGAGGTCGACCCACCACGGTGAAGGCACGAACGCGAGGACCAGCGACGCGTACAGGACGACCCGCAGGAGACGAGCGTCCCTGGACGACTCCGCCTTTCCCCTCATGGACCGTCCGCGCAGGATCTGCCACAGCCCCCAGCCCTGCAACACCCCGAGTGCCACCACCGGCAGCACCGTCGCCCACCCGACAGAACCGCCGCCGAGCACGCCGGTGAGGGTCCAGAGATAGCCGGCCTCATCGGTTACCACGGCGACAGCCCCCGACACGACGACCGCGACGACGAATCCCCCGGCCACCACGGCGGCGACCCGGCCGAACCTGTAGCGGCGCATCGGTCCACTCCTCGCAAGCTCCGGGGGCAGGGGGCGCCCAACCCTAGCGAAGATCAAGTCCTACACTGGCGCGGGCGCCGTAAGGGAGGTCGGGTGGGGATCATCGGGGTGGGGGTCGTACTGACGGACCCGCAGGGGCGGATCCTGCTGGGCGAGCGGATCAAGGCCGGTGAGGAGCCGTCCTGGTGCCTGCCGGGCGGCGCGGTGGAGCCGGGCGAGACCTTCGAGGCGGCCGCCGTACGCGAGTTGCAGGAGGAGACCGGCATCGGGGACGCCGGCCCGCCCCGAGTCATGGCCGTAACAGTCGACCACCCCGGCGGGACGGTACGGGTGACGGCGGCGGTGGCCGTGACCTTGGGGGACACCATGCCGCTCGTGACGGAGCCGCGGGTGTTCCGGTCGTGGGAGTGGTTCCCACCGGACGGGCTGCCGGCGCCGCTCTTCCCCGCGACGGCTCACGTCCTCGGCCGGACGGCGGCCCCGCGATACGAAGTCGCGGGGTGAAGGGCTTCGCTCCCGACGCGCTTGTCTAAGGAGTGATCCACAAGGGGGACATCGATGCTGTGACGATCGACCTGATCGACCGTGAGACCGGCCGCACGCACGCCGTCGAGATGCCCGCGCCGGTGAGCTCGCCCGAGTGGTCGGCGGACGGCCGCACCCTGCTGCTCACCGCCTTCGAGAAGCACCGCCGCGGCGAGTACACGATCATCGGTTTCGTCACGCTGAACCCGCACGACCGCGTCCCCCGCCTGGTCAAGGCCGGGCCGCGGCACCGGGTGCGCGACTGGGGCGTCGGCCGCGACCACCGCTTCTCCTTCGCAGGCCCCGGGCGGGTGATGGCCCGGCACGACGACAGGGGCGGGGTCGCCGTCTACGGGATGGACGGCGAGCGGCGCCGCCTCTACAAGGGCGTGGGCGCGTTCGACGAGTGGGCGGCCGTGACGGTCGCCTCCCCCTCGGGCCGCCTGTTCGCGACCACGTCCGGCCGAGCCGGCGGCCGGCGGCTCGCGATCGTCGACGCGCGCTCCGGTAAGGTCGTGCGCCGCGTCGGCGCCATCACGTCCTTCGCCGGCTGGTACGACGAGCGGCATGTCATCGTCAAGCGGGTCCACGGCGACACGGCGGTCTTCCAGCGCGTCGCCCTGTCCGGCGGAGCCACCGTGGACCTCATCAAGGAGAAGCTCGTCGCCGGGGCCGCCGAATACGAGCCGCATCTCGAACGGGTCACCTTCGTCCGCTGAACCGATCTCGCCCACCGTACGTTCCGGAAAGCATGATGATCCGAATTCTGGCCGTGCTCTCGCTGGTCGCCGGGTTCCTCGTGGGTGGTGAGGGCACGGCGCGAGCCTGTAAGTGCGTGGCGCGCGAGCCGGCCGAGCGGGTGCGCGACGCGGACGCCGTCCTCGCCGCGACCGCCACGCGGGTACGGGTGGACGAGCCGATGCTGGACGGTGGCCGGCTGACGGCGACGCTGCGGGCCGACCGCGTCTTCAAGGGTCCGGCGCGGGCCGAGTTCGAGGTGGTCAGCAGGGCGGACGGGGCCGCCTGCGGGTTCGCGTTCACGGAGGGGACGCGCTATTTGGTGTTCGCCCGCGCGGGGGACGAGGGGCTGAGCACGTCGCTCTGCTCGGGCAACGAGGTGCTGGAGCCGGATGGCGGCGTGCCGTCCCTTCTGGCGGCCGGGTCCGCTCCGCGGGTGTCGCAGCCCCCGGAGCCCGCGCTGTCGATCGCGGTCGCCGTGCTGGCCTCCATCGCGGTGGTGGCCGTGGCGATCTGGGCGTCGGCGCAGTCGCCCCGTCAATAGGATCATCGGATGCGCAGCGCTCACATCGCGATGGTCGGCATCCCCGCCATCAGTCATGTCCTGCCCGGCATCGGAGTGATCCGGGAGCTGGTGGCGCGCGGGCACCGGGTGACCTACGCCAACGACCCGGTCGTGGCCGAGGTGATCGCCGACGCGGGAGCCGAGCTGGTTCCGTACACGTCCACGCTGCCCGTCGCCGACCATGACTGGCCGGACGACCCGATCGCAGCCATGCGGATCTTCCTGGAGGACAACATCCAGCTGCTGCCGCAGTTGGAGGCCGCGTACGGCGCGGAGCCGGCCGACCTCTACCTGTACGACATCGGCGGGTACGCGGCGCGGGCGCTGGCCGAGCGGCAGGGCCGGCCGGTCGTGCAGCTCTCCCCCGCGATGGTCGGCTGGGACGGCTACGACGAGGAGGTGGCGGTGCACCTGCGGAAGCTGCCCGGCGCGGACGCCTACCGGGCGCGGTTCGCCGAGTGGCTGGCCGGCAACGGCGCCACCACGACCGACGTGGACGCCTTCTCCACCCGGCCGGCCCGGTGCCTGGCGCTCATTCCCCGGGCGATGCAGCCGCACGCCGATCGGGTGGACGACAGGGTGACGTTCGTGGGGCCGTGCGAGAGGCCAGGACCGGGCTGGGAGCGCCCGGCCGGGGCGGAGAACGTGCTGCTGATCTCGCTCGGCTCCGCCTACACCCGGCAGCCGGAGTTCTACCGGCGGTGCCTGGCGGCGTTCGGCGACCTGCCCGGCTGGCACGTCGTGATGCAGATCGGCAGGCACACCGACCCCGCCGAGCTGGGCCGGATCCCGGGCAACGTGGAGGTCCACTCCTGGGTGCCGCAGCCGGCGATCCTGGAGCGGGCGGACGCGTTCGTCACCCACGCGGGCATGGGCGGCTGCGGCGAGGGGCTGGTGGCCGGGGTACCGATGATCGCGGTGCCGCAGGCGGCCGACCAGTTCATGAACGCCGACCGGCTGGTGGAGCTGGGGGTGGCCCGCCGGATCGACACGGCCGGGGCGACGCCCGACGCGCTCAGGAGCGCCCTGCTGGAGCTGACCGCCGATCCGGAGGTGGCCGAGCGGCTCGGGCGGCTGCGAGCCGGGTCCCGCGCGGAGGGCGGCGCGGTCCGGGCGGCCGAGCTCATCGAGGCGGAGCTGGGCCGCGGCTGAAAGTTTCATCGCCGACCAGGGCCGATGCCGCCGCCCGTTGACGGGGCGGCGCGGCCACCGGAGGATCCTGGGAGCGCTCCCAACGCACCTTCGAGGATCTCATGACCCGACGCCTGGCCACGGCACTGGCCCTGCTCACCGCGTTCGCCCTCGTCCCCGCCATCCCGGCGCACGCCGCCGCCGACGAGGGGCCGGAACAGATCGTCAACGGCTCCTTCGACGACGGCACCGCCTCCTGGTGGGGCACCGGCAACATCACGCTCGCCGTCGACGACGGCCGGCTCTGCGTGGACGTCCCCGGCGGCACCGCCAACCCGTGGGACGTCATCATCGGACAGGACAACCTGCCGCTGGTCGAGGGCGAGACGTACGCGTTCTCGTTCTACGCCTCGGCCACCCCGGCCAAGGTCGGCAGGGCGCTGGTCCAGCTCCCGGTCGATCCGTGGACGCAGTACCTGTCGGCCGCCCCGGCGCTGAGCGTGTCCGGCGACGTCCACCGGTACACCTTCACCGCCCCCGTCTCGCTGCCGAACGCCCAGGTCGCCTTCCAGGTGGGCGGCAGCGCCGAACCCTGGAGGCTCTGCGTGGACGACGTGTCGCTGCGCGGCGGCGCGGAGCCGGACGAGTACGAGCCGGACACCGGCCCCCGGGTGCGCGTCAACATGGTCGGCTACCTGACCGACGGCCCCAAGAACGCGACCGTGGTCACCGAGGCGGCCGAGCCGGTGACGTGGGAGCTGAAGAACGCGACGGGCCGTACCGTCGCGCGCGGCAAGAGCACCCCGCGCGGCCTGGACGACAGTTCCGGGCAGCGGGTGCACAGCATCGACTTCGGCGCCTACCGCAAGGCCGGCGCCGGCTACACGCTCAGCGCGGACGGCGAGACCAGCCGCCCGTTCGACATCGCCGCCGACCTGTATGACGAGATGCGGGTGGACGCGCTGAAGTTCTACTACACCCAGCGCAGTGGCATCGAGATCCGCGACGACCTGCGGCCCGGCTACGGCCGCCCCGCCGGCCACGTCGGCGTGGCCCCGAACCAGGGCGACACCAGCGTCCCCTGCCAGCCCGGCGTGTGCGACTACTCGCTCGACGTCAGCGGCGGCTGGTACGACGCGGGCGATCACGGCAAGTACGTGGTCAACGGCGGCATCTCCGTCCACCAGCTCATGAGCGTGTACGAGCGCGACAGGTCCGCCTTCACCGACGGGCAGCTGAACATCCCGGAGAGCGGCAACGGCGTCCCCGACGTGCTGGACGAGGCCCGATGGGAGCAGGAGTTCCTGCTGAGCATGGAGGTCCCGCAGGGCGAGGCGCTGGCCGGCATGGCGCACCACAAGATCCATGACCGGCAGTGGACCGGGCTGCCGCTGATGCCGCACCTGGACCCGCAGCCGCGCGAGCTGCACCCGCCGTCCACGGCCGCCACCCTCAACCTCGCGGCGACCGCCGCCCAGGCCGCCCGCGTGTTCGCCCCGTACGACGCCGCGTTCGCCGCGCGCAACCTGGCCGCGGCCCGCCGGGCGTGGGCGGCGGCCGTGGCCAACCCCGACCGCCTGGCCGACCCGAACGACGGCATCGGCGGCGGCGCCTACCCCGACTCCGACGTCAGCGACGAGTTCTACTGGGCGGCGGCCGAGCTGTTCATCACCACCGGGGAGAAGCGGTTCGCCGACTTCGTGCTGGCCTCGCCGCACCACACCGGCGACATCTGGCGCGAGCGCGGCTTCGACTGGGGCAACACCGCCCAGCTCGGCCGCCTGCAGCTGGCCACGGTGCCGAACGCGATCCGCGACCGCGAGCGGGTACGCCGCTCGGTGCTGGAAGGCGCGGACAAGTATCTCGCCACCCAGCGGGAGCACCCGTACGGGCTGCCGTACGCCCCGCCTGACTACGACTGGGGCTCCAACAACCTGGTGCTGAACAACATGGTGGTGATGGCCGTCGCCTACGACCTGAGCGGCAAGGAGAAGTACCGCGCCGGGGTGCGCGAGGGCATGGACTACATCCTCGGCCGCAACGCGCTCAACCAGTCGTACGTGACCGGCTACGGCGAGGTGTCGTCCCAGAACCAGCACAGCCGATGGTACGCCCGCCAGCTCGACCCGTCGCTGCCCAATCCGCCGCGCGGCACGCTGTCCGGCGGACCGAACTCGGCCATCCAGGACCCGGTCGCCCAGCGGCTGCTCCAGGGCTGCGCGCCGCAGTTCTGCTACGTCGACCACATCGAGTCCTGGTCCACGAACGAGCTGACCATCAACTGGAACGCCCCGCTGGCCTGGATCTCGACGTTCCTGGCCGACCGGTCCGGGCACACCGGCTGCGACGTCCGCTACACGGCGCGCGGCGACCGGAGCTTCACGGCGGAGGTCACCGTGCGCAACGCCGGCGGCAAGTCGCTCGACGGCTGGACGCTGCGCTGGTCGTTCCCCGGCGCGCAGCGCGTCCGGAACTCCTGGGGGGCGGCCGTCGCCCAGGACGGGCCGGTGGTGACGGCGAAGAGCGACCGGCGGCTGCGGCCCGGCGGCACGGCCGTGTTCGGGTTCGCCGCCACCGCGCCCGCGGGCCCGAACCCGGCGCCGGAGGTGTTCCACCTGAACGGGGACCGCTGCCGGTAACGGCAGCCCCACGCGGATCCGGTCTGGTCGGCATAGAGTCGATCCATGCCTCCAGACCGGGCCGGACGAGCGGCGCTGACGACCTCTTTGACAGGGCCGGCATGACGGCGCTCCTGTGGCTGGGGGCGCTCGGCTCGTGGCTGTTCGTCGTCACGTTCACGCTGGACGGCTGGACCCGGCCGGGATACCGGCCGGTCCGGCATCCGGTGAGCGCACTGGCGCTCGGCCCCCGCGGCTGGGTGCAGGGGGCCAACTTCCTCGTGTGCGGCCTGGCGATCACGGCGGGCGCGGTCGCCCTGGGGGGCGCGCTCGGCAGCGTGCCGCTCGCCGCCGCGATCGCGCTGTTCGGGCTCGCGCTGGTCGCCTCGGGCGTGTTCCCCATGGACCCGATGCGGGGCTATCCGCCAGGGACGCCCGACACCACCCCGGAGGCGGTGTCGACGCGGCACAGGCTGCACGACTGGGCCGGGGCGCTCGTCTTCGGCCTGCTGCCCATCTGCGCGCTCATCGCGGTGTTCGTCCTGCCCGACGCCGGATGGAAGTGGTACTCGGCCGTGACGGCGACCGCCCTGGGCGCCGGCTTCGTCGCCTTCAGCCAGGCGTGGGAGCACGACCATCCGAGAAGCGGGCTCGTGCAGCGCGCCACGATCGTCGTGGGCTGGGTCTGGCTGGGGCTGGTCTTCGCCTACGCGGCCGGTCAGGCCGCCGGCTCCGCGGCCTGACGCATCAGGGCCACCAGCGGGCCCGGCTCGTCGGCGAAGAACCGCACCGTGGTGACCGCCGCCTCGGCGCCCAGCGGCCGGACCGCGGTGACCGGCTCCGACAGTTCCACCACCACGTTCACCTGCGAGGCCACCGCCACGGTCAGCCGTTCGCCGTCGACCGTGACCAGGCCCGACTCGTTGTAGGCGCGCACCGTGCGCACCGAGGCGACCAGCTCGCGCGGGATGCGCAGGTCGAAGAAGGCCCCGTACCGGATCCGCAGCTCGCGGTCGGTGACGACGTGCGGCCGGGTGACGCAGGCGGCCACCACCGCGAACCCGAACAGCAGCCCGTACAGGTCGAGCACCAGGATCGGCACGCGGATCGCGGCGGGTACGTCGAAGGCGCGCAGCACCACCTCCACGACCACGGCCTCGCCGCCCACCACGACCAGGAGCAGGATCATGGTCGCCGACTGGGCCCGGGAGTAGGAGGCGGCCAGCGCGCGGGGCGGCACGCCGTCCCGGCGGCGGGTGACCCACAGCACCAGGCTCGCCATGCCCTTCGCGTCGAACCCCATGATGCGGCGCAGCGCTCTCACGTTCTCTCCCTCACCAGGTCGACCATCAGCCGGAACACCTCGGCCTGCGCGGGTGTCAGCTCCTCCAGCAGGGCGTCGAACCAGGGCCCGCCCGACGGCAGGTGCCCGACGAGCTGGCGCACCAGCTCGTCGGGCAGGTGCGCGGCGGCGTCGGCGGCCAGCTCGCGGACCCGCGGATCGTCCGGCCGGGCGTCGCCGAGCTCGTCCAGCCGCCGGTAGAGCTCCTGGCTCCGGTCGCGCATGCCGGGTCCGGCGAGCGGCCGCATCAGCTCGACGATCTCGTCGCGGTCGCCGGGTCCGGCGGTCGTGTCCATGAGCGTGAGCATCTCCCGGTCCATCTCGGCGGCCCTCGACCCCCGCACGGTCAGGTCGCGCAGCACCGCCGCCATGCCGGGGGACACGGCCGAGTCGGGCCGCAGTTCGTCCTCCTCCAGCAGCGCGGCCAGCCGGGCCCGCCGCGCCGCGAGGGCCTCCTGCTGCCTGGCGAGGTCGGCGTCCAGCTCCAGGAGCACCTCGCGCAGGTCCCTGCCCCGGTCGTCGGCGAGCACGTCGCGGACCTCGTCCAGCGACAGCCCCAGCTCCGCCAGCCGGCGCACCCGCGCGAGCAGCACGGCGTCGCGCAGCCGGTACTCGCGGTAACCGCCGGCCGTCCGCGCCGGCTCGGGCAGCAGCCCGAGACGGTGGTAGTGCCGCACGGTCCGGGTGGAGACCCCGACCAGCGCGGCGAGTTCGCCGATCCGCATGCCTCCATGAGACACGTTGACGCTACGTCAAGGTCAACCGAACGCGGCGAGCGTGTAGACCGGGTCGGGGCCGGGGCGGTCCTGGCCGGGCAGCGCGGCGAGCCGCCGGTCGAGGCCCGCCAGCGCCTCCGGGCCGGCCTTCGCGGCCCAGTGACGCCCGCCCTCGGCCAGCAGCTCGCGCCAGCGCCGGGGGCTGCGGCCCTGCCCGTGCCCCGTGAACGCGGCCCTCCCCCGCTCCGCGAGCCCGGTGAGGGCGGCCACGCGGCCCGGCGCGTCCCCCGGCGGGGACAGGTGAGCCTCCCGTACGGGAGAGATCAGCGCGGCGGCCGGGTCGCCGCCGACGTAGGCGGCCGCGTCCTTGTCCACGGTGGTGATGAGTGTCCCGCCCGGCCGCAGCACCCGCGCGGCCTCGCGCAGCGCGGCGGCGGACGTCGCCGCGTCCAGCAGGTGCAGCAGCCAGATCATGACGACCACGTCGGCGCCGCGGTCGGGCAGCGGCAGCCGGGCC
>NZ_JAPNNL010000059.1 GCF_027620315.1 Nonomuraea corallina
TGACCCCCCTGCTCGAAGTACGCGGGATCGACAAGAGCTTCGGCCCGGTGCAAGTCCTGCATGACGTGGCCTTCTCCGCCCACGCCGGTGAGGTGACCGCGCTGGTCGGCGACAACGGCGCCGGCAAGTCCACGCTGGTCAAGTGCATCGGCGGCATCTACCCGATCGACGAGGGCGAGCTGCTGTTCGACGGCCGGCCGGTGCAGGTGCACGGCCCGCGCGACGCCGCCGCGCTGGGCATCGAGATCGTCTATCAGGACCTCGCCCTCTGCGACAACCTCGACATCGTCCAGAACATGTTCCTGGGCCGGGAACGCCGCCGCGGCATCATGCTGGACGAGGCCGCGATGGAGGAACTGGCCCAGGAGACGCTGACCGGGCTGTCGGTCCGCACGGTCAAGTCGATCAGGCAGCAGGTCTCCAGCCTGTCCGGCGGCCAGCGCCAGACCGTCGCCATCGCCAAGGCCGTGCTGTGGAACAGCAAGGTCGTCATCCTCGACGAGCCCACGGCGGCGCTGGGCGTCGCCCAGACCGCGCAGGTGCTCGAACTGGTGCGCACGCTCGCCGACAAGGGCCTGGCCGTCGTGCTCATCTCGCACAACATGAACGACGTGTTCGCGGTGTCCGACAGGATCGCGGCCCTCTACCTCGGCAGGATGGCCGCCCAGGTCCGCACCGCCGACGTGACCCACGCGCAGGTCGTCGAACTGATCACATCCGGCCGCAGCGGAGACCTGGGGATCAAGCAATGAACAAGGTCAAGGAACTCCCCGGAGACGCGATCGCCACCGCGGCGAAGGCGCCGTCGATCGGGCACAGCGCGCGGGCCTACCTTGAGCGGGTGCGCGGCGGCGACATGGGCGCGATGCCCGCGGTGCTCGGCCTGATCGTGCTCTGCACGGTGTTCGCCATCGCCCGGCCGTCCTTCCTCAGCGCGATCAACTTCGCCAACCTGTTCACCCAGGGCGCCGCCATCACGGTGATCGCGATGGGCCTGGTGTTCGTGCTGCTCATCGGCGAGATCGACCTGTCGGCCGGGTTCGCCAGCGGGGTCTGCGCGGCGGTGCTCGCGGTGACGCTGACCAACATGGGCCTGCCCTGGTATGTCTGCGTGCTGGCCGCGATCCTCACCGGCGTGGTCATCGGCACGGCGCTCGGCGGGCTGGTGGCCAAGGTCGGCATCCCGTCGTTCGTGGTGACGCTGGCCGCCTTCCTCGCCTTCCAGGGCCTGGTCCTGGTGCTGGTGGACGAGGGCAAGAACATCTCGATCAGGGACGAGGTGATCGTCGCGATCGCCACCAGGAACCTGCCGCCGTGGCTCGGCTGGACCCTGTTCGCGGCCTGCGTGGCGATCTACGCGGGCATCCAGCTCTACCGGGCCAGGAAGCGCGCCGCGCGCGGCCTGGTCGCCGACCCGATGTCGCTGATCGCCGCCCGGGTCGGGACGCTCGTGCTCATCGGCGGGCTCGCGGTGTACGTGCTCAACCTGGAGCGCAGCCGCAACCCGCTGCTCACCTCGCTGACCGGGGTGCCGATCGTGGTGCCGCTGATCCTGGTGCTGCTGGTGCTGTGGACGTTCGTGCTGCGGCGTACCGCGTTCGGCCGGCACGTCTACGCGGTCGGCGGGAACGCGGAGGCGGCCCGCAGGGCCGGCATCCCGGTCGACCGGATCAAGGTCGCCGCGTTCGTCATCTGCTCCTCCATGGCGGCGGTCGGCGGCATCATCGCCGCCTCGCGGGCCAGCTCCGTCGACCCGAACACCGGCGGCAGCTCCGTGCTGCTGTACGCGGTGGGCGCGGCCGTCATCGGCGGCACCAGCCTGTTCGGCGGCAAGGGACGGGTGCTGGACGCCGTCCTGGGCGGCGCCGTGGTGGCGGTGATCGAGAACGGGATGGCCCTGATGGGGTACGGGTCCAGTGTGAAATATCTCGTCACCGGGTCCGTGCTGCTGCTCGCCGCGGGCGTGGACGCCATCGCGCGCAAACGGGCCGCCGCCGCTGGTCTAAGGTGATCAGCGACTTTCACCCGCTGAAGGAACCACAGACGATGCGTGCCGGTCCGTCCCAGGAGGACATCAGGCGTCACAACCTGGGCGCACTGCTGCGCCATGTCCATCTGGGCGGGCCGATCTCGCGGGCGGAGCTCACCTCCCGGATGGGGCTCAACCGCAGCACCATCATGGCGCTCACCTCCGACCTGACGGCGGCCGGGCTGGTGCGCGAGGAACTGCCCCGCGAGACGGGGCGGGCCGGGCGGCCCTCCCTCGTGGTCCGCCCCGAGTCGTCGCGGGTGTACGTGTTCGCGTTCGACGTGGGCCCCGACCGGCTGGCGGCGGCGCGCGTCGGGCTGGGCGGGGTGATCCTCGACCGGCGTGAGCTGCCGCGCCGGCGCGGCCCGTTCCAGCTGGGGGAGCTGGTGGGGGTGCTGGCCGCCTTCGTCCGGCAGATGCGCCGCAAGACCCGGCCCGACACCGTGTGCGTGGGCGCCGCCGCGGCGGTGTCCGGCGGGGTGCGCAAGGGCGATGGCGTCATCACCTTCGGCCCCAACCTGATGACGCAGGGGCGGGAGGTGCCCTTCGGCGAGGAACTGGGCCGCAGGCTCGGCCTCGGCCTGCCGGTGAGCGTGGGCAACGACGCCAACCTGGGCGCGCTGGCCGAGCACAGCCGCGGCGTGGGCGCGTCCGTCAAGGACCTCGTCTACCTGCACGGCGACGTCGGCATCGGCGGCGGCATCATCGCCGGAGGCCACCTGCTGGGCGGTCACGACGGCTACGGCGGCGAGGTCGGCCACATGGTCGTCAACCCTGGCGGCCGGGCCTGCGGCTGCGGCTCGCACGGCTGCCTGGAGGCCGAGGTGGGGGAGCGGGCGCTGCTGGAGGCGGCCGGCCGCGCCCAGGCCGTGCGGAACGGCGAGGTCCACCGGGGCAGGCACGGCCGTGAGGCGGTGCGCGCCGTGGTGGACGCCGCCGACCGGGGCGACATCGTGGCCCAGAAGGCGCTCAAGGGGGTCGGCGACTGGCTCGGCCTGGGCGTCGCCAACCTGATCAACATCTTCAACCCGGAGATGATCATCTTCGGCGGCATGCTCAGGGAGATCTATCTCGGCTCGGCGGCGCGGGTGCGCAGCCAGCTCACCCTGCACGCCATGGCGCCGCAGCGCGAGCGGGTGCGGCTGCGCACCTCGGCGCTGGCCGACGACGCGACGCTCGTGGGCGCGGCCGAGCTGGCCTTCGCCCACGTTCTCGCGGACCCGCTGGAGGTCCTGGCCCGGGCGGGCGGTTAGGAGACCCGGGAGTTCGGCGCCGTCCAGGTGTTGCAGGCGCGGGCCGAACCGGCGTCGTAGCCGCGGTCCTGCCAGTAGGCGAGGTTGCGCGGCTTGCCGTGGATCTTGCTCTCGCGGCTCTGGCCCACCGCGTCGATCCACTGCGACCAGGTGATCTCCGAGGGGAGCGAGTCGAGCGCGGACCGGTAGAAGACGCCGGACAAGCACTCGGCCTGCATCTCCAGCCGGCGGCTGAGCGCCGCGCGCTGGGTCCTGCCGGAACGCCAGTAGAGCGTGTTCTGCGCGTCGAGGATGCCGGTGAGCTCCTGGACGTGGTGGCCCCACTCGTGCGCCACCGAGTGCGCGAGGTTCATCATGATCTGGTCCCGCAGATCGCGCTTGGTGATCCGGATCACGACCGTGCGCTGCTCCGGGCAGTACTGCGCGCCGTTGGCGTTGATCTTCCCGCAGACCGAGCGGCTGCCGGTGGTGATCTGCAGCCGGGGCGGGGTGTACCGCAGGCCGGCCGCCTTGAACCGGGTGGCCCAGAAGCGGTTGGCGCATCGGGCCAGCGCCTGCTGGAACCTCTTGACGGAAGCGGCGCTGCCGGACCGGATCTCCGGAGCCGGGCAGGACATGGGGGCCGCGGTGCCCGATCGGTAGATCTTGTTCTTGGTGAGGACGGCCGGCAGGGCCGTGGCCGCGGAGGTGCTCGCGGCCTCGGCCGTACCCGTCAGGCCCACGCCCGCGATCATGCAGGCAGCCGCTAGGACAAGAGGAATACGCACGATCGCGGATACTAGACGAGTTCGTGGTGATTTGTTGGTGTAAACCAGGCTGTCGCGGCGATCTCACAGCGTTCCTGGAGCCCCGGGCGGGGGGGCCCCCCCCCCCCCCCCCCTTCCGGGTTGGTCTCGCCGGTGGTCCGCTCCGGCGAGGCGCGAGGTCAGGCCTTCTCGGCCTCGCCGGTGGCCTGCTCCAGCGCGTCCTCCGGCGACTGCTCCAGGTCCTGTTCGGCGTCGGAGGCGGCCTGGGCCGACGCCTTGTCCAGGCGGACCCAGCTCGTCACGCTCTCGACGGCGAACAGCACGAACAGGTAGGCCGTCAGCACCGCCAGCACCGGCGTGATCAGCCCCAGCGCGGCACCCGCGCCGATGATGAGCAGCCGCAGCTCCCAGCCGAGCCCGGCGTAGAACACCCAGGCCGGCGGCCAGATGCTCTGGCGGGTGCGGTAGACGGTGTCGTAGGTGTGGTAACCGACCACGTACACCAGCACGAACAGCAGCCACTTCGGCGCGTCCGCGGCGAGACCGACGACGATGATCGTGAGGAACTCGGCGGCGCGCAGCAGCGGCGGGGTGAGCCAGTCGAAGCGGCCCAGGTGGTCGCGCGGCGCGGTCGGCAGCACCAGCAGCAGCAGGATCAGCGACGGCACCAGCATCGTGAAGCCCGGCTGGACGAGGCCGGTCACCGTGACGGCGATGACGGCGAGCAGCGCGGCCAGAGTGGCGGGAACCGGCGGCAGCCCCTTGCCGAGCCGGGCGGCCAGCACGTGGACGAGGGGACCGTCGTCGCGGTAGGCGAGCAGGCGGGCGGTCTGGATGCGCCGGCGCTCCTCGTCGGGGTCCGGCGTGGGGGTGGCGGCGGCCTGCGGCTGAGTGATCATGCGAGCGACCTCATGAGGCGTCCGGTGAGTGTGTAAACGGCGGCGACGGTGCCCCAGATCACCAGCGTGAGGAAGGTAATGCGGGCGTCGAAGAGCGCAGCGGTGATCGCGATCGCCGCGAACCGCTCGCCGATGGGAAACACGATCATTTTACGCGCCCAGTGGACCGCGCGGTACTTGCCGGCCTTGCCCCACATCTTGAGCAGGCGGCGGACGCCCCGGCTGGTCTCGACCTTGCGGCGCTCCAGGGCCAGGCGCAGGTCGCGGTCGTCGGGGGCGTCGAGCGGCAGCGTCGGCAGCTTGGCGGGCGGCTTGCGCCGGGTGGAGATGCCGAAGGAGAAATCGAGCAGGTGACGCACCGACTGCAGGCCGAGGGCGGCCAGCGCGAAGATCCAGATGTCGTCGCCGCCGTGGCCCGCGACGACCCAGCCCACCGCCAGGCCGGCGAAGACCACGTACTCCTTGAACCGGTCGAACGTGGCGTCGAGCCACGCCCCCAGCACCCCGAACTTGCGGGCGTAGCGGGCCACCTGACCGTCGACGCAGTCGAACACGAAGGCGAAGTAGATCAGCAGCCCGCCGGCGACCATCCACGGCCGCTGCCCGGTGGCGAAGCAGACGGCGGCGGCCACCCCGAGCGCGATCGAGATGAGCGTCACCTGGTTGGGCGTCAGCCCCCGCCGGGCGGCCCACCGGGCGATGAACCGGGAGTAGGTGGAGACGAAGTAGGTGGTGAAGAAGCCGTCGGCGCCCTTGACCGCGTTGTTGAGCCGGGCCCGGTCCTCGTCGAAGCCGGACATCTCCACGGCGGCCTCGTTGGCCTCCTCCTGGGAGCCGACGCGGCGGTAGAACAGGTCGCGGCGGCCCCGGATGCCGACCGACACGCCCTTGCGCACCAGGCCGAAGACGATGATCTGGACCAGGTCGTCGTCCGGGCCGAAGGCGGAGGCCATCTCGGCCAGCTCGCGGCAGGTCTCGGCGAGGACCGGAGCGTTGCGCGCGCTGAGGTGGACAGGGCCGAGCAGCACCGCGTTGGGCCTGGTCACGGCGTGGGTGGCGGTGCCGACCGAGATGACCCTCGTCTTGCCGATGCGGGAGCGGACGGGCAGGCCCTCCAGGCGGTTGAGCCCGATCTCGGGCTCGGCCTCCGCGATGGGCACGTATCCGTTGAGCTGCTCGTCCTGCGAGTCGGAACCCTCGTCCGCCTCCTCGCCCTCTTCGGTCACCGGACGCGGCTCCTTGGCGACGAGGACCAGCGCGCCGCGCTTGGTCTTGGTGATCTGGTAGATCAGCTCGTCGTGGACGACCGAGTTCTCCGGGATGATGAACAGGGGTTCGGTCGCGGACTCCGCGACCTCCGCAAGGGAGCGCAGGGCGGCGGCCACGTCGCCGGAATCGATCGTGGCGGGCCTCGGGTCCATGGACTGGACCTGGCTGCGCAGCCGCTCCGCGACGGTGGGATTGCCGGGGAGCGCGGCGAGCCTCAAGCCGGTCGGAGCGGTGTCGGGGCCGGGCGAGGAGCCCAGCAGGACCACGCGGGTCATGACTACCTTTCGAGGCGGTGACGGGGGTTGGAACAGCGGGCAATCTGGATCAGGCGTCAAAGTCTAGTGACGGTTGCGGAAAGTCGCGTCACACCACCTTGGGTGCAAGCCGAAGTGTCGTCATCTTGATACGGCCATAGGATGGGCGGGTGAGTCTCTACCGTGACGAGGGCGTGGTGTTGCGCACGCAGAAGCTCGGTGAGGCCGATCGCATCGTCACGGTCCTGGCCAAGCGCACCGGCAAGGTCCGGGCGGTCGCCAAGGGAGTGCGCCGCACGACCTCGCGCTTCGGCGCCCGGCTGGAGCCGTTCACCCACGTGGACCTGCAGCTCCACACCGGCCGCACGCTCGACGTGGTCACCCAGGCGGAGACGATCAGGCCGTACGGGGAGGCGCTGGCGAGCGACTACCCGCGCTACACCGCCGGCACCGCGATGCTGGAGACCGCCGACCGGCTGACCCACGGCGAGAAGGAGCCGGCGCTGCGGCAGTTCCTGCTGCTGGTGGGCGGGCTGCGCACGCTCGCCGAGGGCGGTCACGAGCCCCGCCTGGTGCTCGACGCCTACTTCCTGCGCTCGCTGGCCGTGGCCGGTTACGCGCCCGCGCTGGAGGCGTGCGCCAAGTGCCGCGCGCCCGCGATCCGGGCGTTCGCCATCGTGGCGGGCGGCGTGGTGTGCGGGGCGTGCCGGCCCGCCGGCGCGGCGGTGCCCGCGGGGGAGACGATCGGCCTGATGACGGCGCTGCTGCGCGGCGACTGGGCGACGGCCGACGCCTCGCAGGCCCGCCACCGCAGCGAGTGCAGCGGCCTGGTCGCCGCCTACCTGCAATGGCACCTCGAACACGGGATACGCTCGCTGCGCCACGTAGAAAGGGAGCCCGTGTGAACGTCCGCCCGCCGACCCCGCACCCGTCAGGCGCGACCCCGCCGCCGATCCCGGGCGAGCTGGTGCCCCGCCACGTGGCCATCGTCATGGACGGCAACGGCCGGTGGGCCAAGGCCCGCGGGCTGCCCCGCACCGAAGGCCACAAGGCGGGCGAGTCCTCGCTGTTCGACGTCATCGAGGGCGCTCTGGAGCTGGGCATCCCCTACCTGAGCGCCTACGCGTTCTCGACGGAGAACTGGAAGCGCTCGCCCGACGAGGTGCGCTTCCTCATGGGCTTCAACCGCGACGTGATCCGCCGCCGGCGCGACGAGCTGCACGCGATGGGGGTGCGGGTGCGCTGGGCGGGCCGGCCGGGCCGGCTGTGGAAGAGCGTCATCGACGAGCTGCGCTCCGCCGAGGAGATGACCCGCGCCAACGGCAGGCTGACGTTGCAGTTCTGCGTCAACTACGGCGGCCAGGCCGAGATCGTCGACGCGGCGCTCAAGCTGGCCGAGGACCTCAGGGCGGGCCGGGTCAAGGCGTCGAAGGTCAACGAGAAGGTCTTCGCCCGCTACCTCGACGAGCCCGACATCCCGCCGGTCGACCTGTTCGTGCGCTCGTCGGGTGAGCAGCGCTTCTCCAACTTCCTGCTGTGGCAGTCGGCCTACGCCGAGATGGTGTTCCTCGACCGGCTCTGGCCCGACTTCGACCGCAGGGACCTGTGGGAGGCGTGCGAGATCTACGCCAAGCGCGACAGGCGCTACGGCGGAGCCCTGCCCAACCCGGTCTAACCGGCCTCTGAGCTGGGCACTCTTTCCCGCATGCGGCGACTGGCCTGGCAGACCGTCCTGATCATCGGGGCCTACTACGTGGTGCCCGTGCAGCCCGACCCGCGCCTGTGGGTGCAGGTGCTGCGGACGGTCGCGGTGCTCGCGGGGATCGCCCTGGTGGGGTGGAGCGTGGTCAGGGAGGTCAGGCGCGAGTCGGCGGGCGACCAGGGCGGGCTCACCACGGCCCGCCTGGCGCTGGTCACCGTGCTGGGCGTGGTGCTGTTCGCGCTGGCCGACTACTGGGTGGCCATCTGGCGGGAGGACGAGTTCGTCGGCCTGGAGACCAGGACCGACGCGCTCTACTTCGCGGTCTCCACGCTGGCGACGGTCGGCTTCGGCGACGTGCACGCGCAGGGGCAGGTGGCCAGGGCGCTGGTGCTGGTGCAGATGGCGTTCAACGTGGTCGTGCTGGCCACCGCCGCGACCCTGCTGTCGGGCAGGCTCAAGGGCGCTCAGGCCCGGCGGCGGGCGCGGTAGGCGGCCACGTGCATGCGGTTGCCGCAGGTGCGGCTGTCGCAGTAGACGCGGCTGCGGTTGCGGGACTCGTCGACGAACACGTGGTCGCAGTCGGGGGCGGCGCAGGTGCGCAGCCGCTCCCATTCGCCCTCCACCAGCAGGTGGGCCAGGGCCACGCCGCAGTCGGCGGCCAGGTGCTCGGCGAGCGTGGCGTCGGGGGCGAAGTAGTGGACGTGCAGGGGGTGGCCGTCGTGCTCGGTCAGCCGGGGCGTGATGCGCGTCTCGGAGAGCAGCCCGTTGAGCAGGCGGACCGCCGTCGGCTGGTCGGCCGCGGTGAACACGCGGTAGAACGCCTCCCGCACCATCCGCACCTGGCCGAGGTCGCGCGCCGTGAGCCCGCCCAGACCGCTGACCTCCCGCGCCTCGACGAAGGATTGCAGCTCGGGCAGACTGGAGAGCCGGTCTTCACCGCCGGTGGAGGGGGAGGTGTTGACGAGGTCGACAACGGTGCCCAGGGAATGCTGCATGTCATGGCCAAACGGCATGTTGACTCCTGTCGGGGCCGGTTCTAGCGTGGTCGCAGCGTATCTCTCCCACGGGGGCCTGGGTTTCTCGATGAGTTCACATCGCCGTATCGTGTTGATCGCGATCGCCGGCGCCTTGATCATTTCCACCTCCGCGCCGCTCGTGCGGCTCGCCGACGTGGAGCCGGCCACCTCGGCGATCTTCCGGTGCGCGTACGCGATCCCGCCCATGATCATGCTGGCCTGGCTGGAACGCCGCCGGCGCGGGCCCTTCCGGGGCAGGCCGCGGCTCCTCGCCTGGCTCGCCGGCCTGCTCTTCGCGCTCGACCTGCTGTTCTGGCACCACTCCATCGCCTACGTCGGGGCGGGCCTGGCCACCGTGCTGGGCAACCTCCAGGTGTTCATCGTGGCCTTCGCCGCCTGGGCGCTCTTCCGTGAGCGGCCGTCGCGCGCCCTGATGCTGGCCACCCCCGTGGTGTTCGGCGGGGTCGTGCTCATCTCCGGCGTGTTCGACCAGGCCGCGTACGGCGCCGACCCCGTGCTCGGCGTGGTCACCGGCATCGCGACCTCGCTCTCGTACGCGGCCTTCCTGCTGATCATGAAGAGCGCCTCCGACCGCTCGGCGGCCCCGCTCGCGCACGCCACCGTGGTGGCCACGCTCGCCATGGTGGCGCTCAGCCCGCTCTTCGGCGGCGCCGACCTCACCCCGAGCTGGCCCCAGCACGGCTGGCTGCTGGTGCTCGCGCTCGGCCCGCAGGTGCTCGGCTGGTCGCTCATCACCTACTCGCTGCCCCGCCAGCCCGCCGCGCTGACCGCGCTGCTGCTGCTCATCCAGCCGATGACGACGGTCGGCCTGTCGGCGGTCCTGCTCGGCGAGCGGCCGTCGGCTCTGCAACTGGCCGGGTGCGCGGTGGTCGTGCTCGGCGTGCTGTGGGGGTCGCGCCGGGGTCAGCCCGCTCCCACCGGCGTGGAGCAGGACGAGCAGGTGCCGAAGACCTCGACGGTGTGAGTGACCTCGGTGAAGCCGTGCTCGGCGCCGACGGTCTCGGCCCAGCGCTCCACGTCGGGACCCGCCACCTCGACGGTGTGGCCGCAGCGGCGGCAGACCAGATGGTGGTGGTGCTCGCCGGTGGCGCACGCGCGGTAGACCGACTCGCCGTCGTCGTTGCGCAGCACGTCGACCTTGCCGTGGTCGGCCAGCGCCTGCAGCGCGCGGTAGACGGTGGTCAGCCCGATCTTCGCGCCGGTCTGGCGCATCTCGGCGTAGACGTCCTGAGCGCTGCGGAACCCCTCGCTCTGCCGGAGGGTGTCATGGACGGCGTCACGCCGGGAGCTCATAGGACCTCCTTGACGCGGACGTTGCCTGCCTGGCTCACTCTCGACTCCTGGGATCGGCCTCGGCGTACGAATCTACCGACAACGAGAGCCAGGGCGAAGCCGGCCAGAGCGAGCAGGACGATGGCGGCCCCCGGCGGCACCCGCGTGGACGCGGTCGAGGCCAGCAGCCCCCCCAGGGAGGCCACCACGCCGAACACCATGGCCAGCAGCATCGTCGAGCGGAACCCCCTGGTGAGCTGCTGGCTGGTCGCCACCGGGATGACCATGAGCGCGCTCACCAGCAGCAGGCCGACCACCCGCATGGCGATGACCACGGTCAGCGCGGCGGTGACCGCGACCAGCATGCTGAGGAAGCGCACCGGCAGCCCGCTGGCCCTGGCCATCTCCTCGTCCTGGCAGAGCACGAACAGTTCCCTGCCGAAGACCGCGACCACTCCCAGCACCAGCACGGCCAGCCCGCCGATGACCCAGATGTCCTCGACCGTGACGCTGGCGATGGCGCCGAACAGATAGGAGTTGAGCTTGGCGTTGCTGCCGCCGGGCGCGATGCCCATGAGCATGACGCCGCCCGCGATGCCGCCGTAGAACAGCAGCGCCAGCGCCACGTCGCCGCTCGTACGGCCGCGCGCCCTGACCAGCTCGATGGCGAGGGCGCCGGCGACCGCCACCGCGACGGCCGTCAGCACCGGCGCGGTGCCGGTCAGGAAGCCGAGCGCGACGCCGGTCAGCGCCACGTGGCCGATGCCGTCGCCGAGCAGCGCCAGCCGCCGCTGCACGATGAAGGTGCCCACGGCGGGGGCGCAGAGCCCCACCAGCAGCGCCGCGACCAGCGCGAGCTGGAAGAACTGCTTGTCGAGCAGGCTCAGGTCGATCATGCCTCTCCCTGCCAGCCGCGCAGCGGTCCCGCCACGGCCTCGGCGGCGTGCGGATGGACGTGCTGGTGCCCCGGCTTGGCGCACTCGCCCTCCGGCTGCGGCGGCGGCCCGTCGTGGGCGACGCGGCCCTCGCGGATCACCACGCCGCGGGTGATGAGCGGCTCCAGCGGGCCCAGCTCGTGGGCCACCAGGACGACGGTCTTGCCGTCGGCCACCAGCCGGGTGAGCGTGTCGGCGAGCAGCCGCTGCGTCTCGGCGTCCACGCCGGCGGTCGGCTCGTCCATCACGTAGGCGTCGGGCTCGCCGGCCAGCGCGCGGGCGATGAGCACCCGCTGCTGCTGGCCGCCGGAGAGCGCCTGCGCCGAGTCGCCGGTCCGGTCGGACAGCCCCACCGCGTCCAGGGCGCGGTCCACCGCCTCCCGGTCGGCGGCGCTGGTGCGGCGCAGCCTGCGCCGGCGCGCGATCCGGCCGGAGGCGACGACCTCGCGGACCGTGGCGGGCACGCCGCCGCCGACCGCCAGGCGCTGCGGCACGTAGCCGATGCGCCACCACTGGCGGAAGCGCGCGGGCGGGACGCCGTACAGCAGGGTCGAGCCGCCGGACAGCGGCGTGAGCCCGAGCAGCGCGCGCACCAGCGTCGACTTGCCCGAGCCGTTGGCGCCCATGACGGCCACGACGTCGCCCTCGTGGATGGTCAGGTCGACGCCCGCCAGCACGGGCCGCCCGTCGAGCGTGACCCGCCCGCCGGTCATCGCGAAAGCGGTCTCACCCATGCGTGCACCCCAACGCCGTCTGCAACGTCTTCAGATTGTCGCGCATCGCGGACACGTAATCCCCGGAAGGCGCGCTCTCCAGCGGGTCGAGCACCGCGGTCCTGGCGCCGACCTCGCCCGCCAGCACCTCGGCCACCTTGGGGCTGACCAGCTTCTCGGTGAAGATCGTGGTCACCTGGTCGCGCTTGGCCAGCTCGGCGACCTCGGCCAGCCGGGCGGGGGAGGGCTCGGACTCGGGGTCGAGCGTGATGCCCACCTGCTTCAGCTTGTAGCGGTCGGCGAGGTAGCCGAACGCGCCGTGCGCGGTGACCATGGCGCGCGTCGAACACGTGGTCAGGCCCTGGGCGAACTCCTGGTCCAGCGCGGTGAGCGAGGCGGCGGTGGCGGCGGCGCGCTCCTTGTACGCCTGCGCGTGCGCGGGGTCCGCGGCGGCCAGCCGCTCGCCCAGCCGGGTGGCGACGGTGGCGAACCGGGACGGGTCGAGCCACAGGTGGGGGTCGTAGGAGACCTCGTGGTCGTGGCCTTCCTCGCCCTCGTCGTGGGCGTGCTCGTCGTGCCCGCCCACCGGGAGGGTGGTGACGGCGGTGGCGGCGTCGAACGCCGTGTCGGGGGAGACGGCCTCGTCCACGGCGGGCTGGACGCCCTTGATGTAGACGGTGAGCGCCGCGTCCTCCAGCTGGGCCATCTGGTGGGCGCCGAGCTCCAGGTCGTGCGGCTCGACACCGGGAGTGGTCAGGCTCGTCACCTCGACGTCGGGGCCGCCGATCTGCTCGGTGAGCCACTGCAGCGGGTAGAAGGCGGCGACCACGCGCGGGGTCCCTTCATGGGCCGCGCCGGTCCCGGCGTCGGCGCCGCACGCGGCCGTGGCCAGCAGCAACGCGCCTGCGAGTGTCCCGGCGAGACTCATGCGGCGATGTCCTGACATCATGTGAGTCAGTATGCCGGGAAATGAAAATGGTTGTCAAAATCGCTGGGTTGGGATGCCGGACGGTGGCTGGGGGCCAGGCCTTCCGCACGGCATCCCGCCGTCACCCCGGCGGAGGTACGCCGGCTGAGCCGTAGCCGGCCCCCGAGGTGAGGTTCAGCCGCTGCTCGCCCGTATAGACGTTCATCGAGTCACCCCGCAGGAACCCGATGAGGGTCAAGCCCTCCTCGGCGGCCAGCTCGACCGCCAGGGAGGACGGGGCGGAGACCGCGGCGAGCACTGGAACGCCCCCCATCACCGCCTTCTGCACCAGCTCGAAGGACGCCCGGCCGGACACCATCAGGACGGCGCCGCGCAGCGGCAGCCGCCCGTTCCTGAGCGCCCAGCCGAGGAGCTTGTCCACCGCGTTGTGCCGGCCGACGTCCTCGCGGACGCAGAGCGGCTCGCCCTCCGCGGTGAACAGACCGGCGGCGTGCAGCCCGCCGGTCCGGTCGAAGACCCGCTGGGCCGCGCGCAGCCTGCCGGGCAGGGCCGCCACGGTCGCCTGGCGGAGCTCGACGGGGTCGTCGTGCGCCGCCCAGCGGGCGACGGTGCGCACCGCCTCCAGCGAGGCCTTGCCGCAGACCCCGCAGGAGGAGGTGGTGTAGAAGTTGCGCGGGGCCGGCGCCTGGACGCCCGGCGCGAGCCGCACGTCCAGGACGTTGTAGGTGTTCTGCCCCGCTGCGCTCATGGTCGCGGCCGCTTCGGGGCTCGTCGGCTCCTCGGTCGCTCTCTCCCCGAGAGCTCCTCCGCTCCGGCTCGCGCCCGCGCAGTAGCGGATCGTGGCGATGTCATCGGCCGAGCCGACGGCGCCCTCGCTGACGAGGAAGCCGGCGGCCAGGTCGAAGTCGTCGCCGGGGGTCCGCATGGTGACGGTCAGCGGCGTGCCGTCGAGGCGGATCTCCAGCGGCTCCTCCGCCGCGAGCGAGTCGATCCTGCGCGTCGGGGCCTGGTCCCTGATGCGCAGGATGCGGCGCTTGACGGAGACCTTAGACATAGCCGAACCCGAACCGGCCCTTGACGCAGAGGTTCCCGTGCGTGACCGGGTTGTCGTGCGGTGACGTCACCTTCACGATCTTGTTGTCCTGCACGTGCAGGGTCAGGTTGCAGCCCACCCCGCAGTAGCTGCAGATCGTCGTGGTCTCGGTCTGGCGCGACTCGTCCCACGTGCCCGCCGCCCGCATGTCGAACTCGGTCTTGAACGACAGCGCCCCGGTGGGGCACACCTCCACGCAGTTGCCGCAGTAGACGCAGGCAGAGTCGGTGAGCGGCGCGTCGAACTCGGTGGAGATCGTCGCGTCGAAACCCCGGCCGGCCACGCCGATGGCGAAGGTGTTCTGCCACTGGTCGCCGCAGGCGTCCACGCACTTGTAGCACAGGATGCACTTGGCGTAGTCGCGGACGTACAGCTCGTTGTCCACCTTGGCGGGCTGCTCGACCGTGGCGGCGTCGGCGCCGAACCGGCCCGGTTCTGCGCCGTACTCCTCGATCCACTCCGCCGCCCTGGGGGTCGTCGACAGGTCCACCGACGAGCCGAGCAGCTCCAGCACGACCTTGCGGCTGTGGCGGGCGCGCTCGGTGTCGGTGCCGACCGTCATGCCCGGCTCCACCTTCCTGGAGCAGGCAGGGGCCAGTGTCCGCGAGCCCTCGACCTCCACCACGCACACCCGGCAGGCGTTCTTCGGGGTGAGGGTGTCGCCGTAGCAGAGGGTCGGCACGTCCTTGCCCGCCGCCGTGCAGGCGTCCAGGATCGTCGAGCCTTCCGGCACCCGTACGCTCTCGCCGTCGACCTCGACGTCGACGAGCCGCCGCGGCGGCTGCAGCGGGATCACCTGTACACCCCCAAGCGGTCGATGGCTGATTCCACGGCGTTCCAGGCCGTCTGGCCGAGCCCGCAGATCGAGGCGTCCCGCATGGTCTGCCCGACCTCGCGCAGCAGCAGCAGGTCCCGTTCGTCCACCCGCTCGGACAGGCGGTGCAGCGCCTCCTCCTGCCGTACGGTGCCGACCCGGCAGGGCACGCACTGCCCGCACGACTCGTCGCGGAAGAACTCGGCGATGCGCAGCAGCATCGCCTTGAGGTCCACGCTGTCGTCCAGCACGAGCACCACTCCGGAGCCCAGCGTGGCGCCCGCCTGCCTGGTGCCCTCGAACGTCAGCGGGATGTCGAGGTCGGTCACGAAGGCCCCGGCCGCGCCGCCGAGGAGCACCGCCCGCGGCTCGCCCACCGGGTTCGCCAGGTCCATCAGGTCGCGGAGCGTCGCGCCGAACGGCAGCTCGTAGATGCCCGGCCTGGCGACGTTGCCGGACACGCAGAACAGCTTGGTGCCGGTCGACGCCTCGGTGCCGATCGCCGCGTACGCCTGAGCCCCGTGCTCCAGGATCGGCAGCACGTTGACCAGCGTCTCCACGTTGTTGACCACTGTGGGCTTGCCGAACAGGCCCTTCTCCACCGGGAACGGCGGCTTGCTGCGCGGCTCGCCGCGGAAGCCCTCGATGGAGTTGAAGATGGCGGTCTCCTCGCCGCAGATGTACGCTCCCGCGCCTCTTCTCAGCTCGATGTCGAAGTCGAAGGCGTGGCCGAGGATCCCGGTGCCGAGCAGCCCTCTGGCCCTGGCGGTGGCGATCGCGTGCTCCAGCCTCCTGATCGCCCTCGGGTACTCGCCCCGGATGTAGAGGTAGCCCTTGGCGCAGCCGGTGGCGTAGGCGGCGATCGTCATGGCCTCGACGAGCGCGTACGGGTCGCCCTCCATGATCACGCGATCCTTGAAGGTGCCCGGTTCGCTCTCGTCGGCGTTGCACACCAGGTAGTGCGGGTGGTCGGGCTGGCGTGCGGTGGCGTCCCACTTGCGGCCCGTCGGGAAGGCCGCGCCGCCCCGGCCGACCAGGCCCGACTCCAGCACCTCGCGGATCACTCCGGCGGGGCCGAGCCGGAAGGCCCGGCGCAGCGCGGCGTAGCCGCCGTCGGCCCGGTAGCCGTCCAGGCTGGCCGGGTCCGCCACGCCGATCCGGCGCAGCAGGACGAGGCCGTCCTGCCCGGCCTGGGGCACGGCGGCCTCGGCGGGAGGCTCCCCGGTGTCCCCGGCCCGGGGATCCTCGCCGCGCGAGCCCCCGGCGGCCCCGTTGGAAGAGGGACCGGCCGTGGCAGGCAGGTCCGTCCAGAGACCGTCGGTGACCTGTTCCGGCAGGACCGGGCCGTACACGTCCGCCGTCGGCGGGGAGCCCGCCTCCAGGGCGAGGGCCGCGGGGGCGCGCTCGCACAGGCCGAGGCAGGGGCTCGGCTGCCAGGACTGGCCGGGCGGGCCGAGCCGCTCCTCGACGCGGCGCCGTACCGCGTCCGCGCCCTTGGCCTGGCAGGCGAGGTCGGTGCAGACGTGCAGCACCCGGGGCGGCCGCGGTTTCACCGAGAGCAGCGCGTAGAAGGTCGCCACCCCGTACGCCTCGGCGGGCGGCACGGTGAGACGGCGGCAGATGTAGTCGAGCGCCCCCTCGCTGATCCACCCGACCCGGTCGTTGACCGCGTGCAGGGCCGGCAGCAGCAGGTCGCGGGCGCTCTCGGGGCGGGCCGCGACCCGCAGGTCGGTCTCGGTCCGCCGGCCGCCCTCCCAGGCGGTGGCGGGGGGACCGAGCAGCGCGTCGACCGCCTCGCGCTCCTCGGCCGTCGGCTCCGCGTCGCGGAATCGCAGATCCATCTCTCACCCGACCTTGACGAGCTTCTCGACGCGGACGGCCGCCGCCTTGAACTCGGCGGTGCCGGCGATGGGACAGGTGGCCTCGATGGTCAGCGCGTTGGTGTCCACCTCGTCGGGGAAGTGGAACGTCATGAACACCAGCCCCGGCCGCAGGGCGGGGTCGATGTAGACGGGCGCGATGACCGAGCCGCGGCGCGAGCTGATCCGCACCTCCTCGCCGGCCACGACGCCGAGCCGCTCGGCGTCCTCCGGGCACAGCTCGATCGTCTCCCCGCGCCGCAGCGGCGAGGCGAAGCCGGACGACTGCACGCCGGTGTTGTACGAGTCGAGCCGGCGTCCCGTCGTCAGCCGGAGCGGGTACTCCTCGTCCAGCAGGTCCACGGGCGGCGAGTGGCGCAGCAGCGCGAACGGCGCCGGCTCGCCGCGCTTGACCGGGTCGGTCTCCCACAGCCGGGCGTGCAGGTACGGCGGTTCCAGCGTGTCCTCCGTGAAGCACGGCCACTGGATGCCCTGGTGCTCGTCCAGGCGCGGGTAGGTCATGCCGCGGTGCACGGGCGAGACCGAGCGCAGCTCGTCCCAGACCTGCTCGGCGCCGTCGTAGTGCCAGTCGTGGCCCAGCCGGCGGGCCAGCTCGCAGAGGATCTCGATGTCGTCGCGGGCCTCGCCCGGCGGGTCGAGCGCCTTGCGCACCCGCTGCACCCGGCGCTCGCTGTTGGTGAACGTGCCGTCGGCCTCGCACCAGGCGGCGCTGGCGGGCAGCACCACGTCGGCCATCTGGGCCGTCTTGGTGAGGAAGATGTCCTGCACGACGAGGTGGTCGAGCATGGACAGGCGCTTGACGCAGGCCAGCGAGTCGGCCTCGGACTGGACCGGGTTCTCGCCGATGAGGTAGCAGGTGGTGACGTGGCCCTCGCCCATCGCCTCCAGCATCTGGGTGAGGTTGTAGCCGTAGCGCGGCTGGATCGGCGCCCCCCACGCCTGCTCGAAGGCGGTCCGGATGCCCGGGTCCAGGATGTCCTGGAAGCCGGGGAGCCGGTTGGGGATGGCGCCCATGTCGCCGCCGCCCTGCACGTTGTTCTGGCCGCGCAGCGGTGACAGGCCCGAGCCGTAGCGGCCGACGTGGCCGGTCAGCAGGCTGAGGTTGATCAACGCGCGGACGTTGTCGGTGGCGTTGTGGTGCTCGGTGATGCCGAGGGTCCAGCACAGCTGGGCGCGGTCGGCGCGGGCGTAGGCGTGCGCCAGCTCCCTGATCGCGTCGGCGGGCACGCCGGTGACCTGCTCGGCCACGCCGAGCGTCCACGGCTCGACCGACTCGCGGAACTCCTCGAAGCCGGTCGTGGCGCGCTCGATGAACGCCTCGTTGTGCAGCCCGGCGTGGATGATCTCGCGGGCGACGGCGTGGGCCAGCGGGATGTCGGTGCCCACGTTCAGGCCCAGCCACAGGTCCGCCCACTGCGCGGTGCCGGTGCGCCGCGGGTCGACGGCGAACATCCTGGCGCCGTTGTGGATGCCCTTCAAGACGTGCTGAAAGAAGATCGGATGCGCGTTCCGGGCCGCCGATCCCCACATCACGATCACGTCGGTGTCCTCGACCTCCTGGTAGGAGGAGGTGCCGCCGCCACTGCCGAACACCGCGGAGAGCCCCGCCACGCTGGGCGCGTGGCAGGTGCGGTTGCAGGAGTCCACATTGTTGGTGCCCATGACCACGCGGGCGAACTTCTGGCCCACGTAGTTCATCTCGTTCGTGGAACGGGCGCACGACAGCATCGCGAAGCTGTCGGGGCCGTGCTCGGCGACGTTGCGCCGGAAACCCTCGGCGGCGCGGTCGAGCGCCTCCTCCCAGGTCGCCCTGCGCAGCACGCCGTTCTCGCGCACCAGTGGATGGGTCAGGCGGTCATAGCTCATGATCCCTCCATTCTGTATACAGACTACGGTATGTGCGCCTAGCCCGCGCGGACAAGGTTCTCGTTGAGCAGGTCGCTCACCGCGTGGATGGCTCGCAGCGTGGGCACGTCCGCGCCCGTGAGATCGGCCAGTTCGACGACCGCCGCGAGCAGCACGTCGAGCTCCAGCGGCTTGCCCTTCTCCAGGTCCTGGAGGGTCGAGGTCTTGTGCTCGCCGGCCTTCTCGGCCCCGCGCAGGCGGCGCTCGATGGAGATCCCGGGGTCGCAGCCCACCCGCCGGGCCACCTCCACCGTCTCGGCCATCATCGACCTGACCAGCTCCCGCGTGCCGTCGTGCCGGCAGATCCCGGCCATCGTGGCGCGGGCCAGGGCGCTGATGGGGTTGAAGGCGATGTTGCCCATGAGCTTGATCCACACGTCCCGGCGCAGGTCGGTCTCCACCGGGCATTTCAGCCCGCCCGCCACCATGGCCTCGCTGAACCCCGCACACCGCGTGGTGCGCTCGCCGCTCGGCTCCCCGATGGAGAATCGGGTGCCCTCATAGTGACGGATGACTCCGGGCCGCTCGATCTCGGTGGCGGCGTACACGACACATCCGACCGCCCGGTGCAGGGGGAGCGCGGCGGTGACCGCCCCGCCCGGGTCGACGCTCTCGATGCGGTAGCCCTCGTAGGGGCCCTTGAGCCTGTGGAAGTACCACCACGGGATGCCGTTCTGCGCGGCGATGACGCTCGTGGCCTCGTGCAGCAGTGGCTTGATCATGGGGCCCGCGGCGGCGTAGTGGTTCGCCTTGAGGCCCAGGAAGACGTGGTCCACCGGGCCGACCTGAGCCGGGTCGTCGGTGGCATGGGGGTGGGCGACGAAATCGCCCCGGGGGCTGAGCACCATCACACCGGACTTGCGTATGGCTTCGAGGTGCGGACCTCTGGCGATGAGGTGAACCTCGACTCCCGCCCTGTGGAGGGCGGCCCCCACATACGCGCCGATGGCGCCGGCGCCAAGAACAGCGACCTTCATGCTTTCGCTCCGTTCTCGCGTCGGATTTGCATTCGGTATACAGTATGGAAAAATTTGGGTCAAGGAGCACGCCGATGACCGTTGTCCGACCTGAGTCCGCCGTGCGCGCGCTCTCCTGGCCGGCCGCCCGCGACCTCGCGGGCCGATCGGCCCGGCCGTTGCCTCCCGCCGGTCTGCCCCTTTCCGAGGCGCTCGGCTGCCGCCTCGCGGCGCCGCTGCGCGCCCTGGTGGCGGTGCCGGGGGCCGACGTGGCGGCGATGGACGGCTACGCGGTGGCGGGGGCGCCGCCCTGGCAGGTGGTGGGCCGCGTCCTGGCGGGCGGCGTCCCGTACGAGGCCGCGCTGCGGGCGGGGGAGGCCGTGGAGATCGCGACAGGCGCCCCGGTGCCGCCGGGAGCCGAGTCGGTCCTCCCGTACGAGCAAGCCTCCCGGACCTCCGGCGGCCTGGGACGGGCGGGCGTCCCGGCCCCGAGCGACTCGGAACGGACAGGACCCCCGGCTTCGGAAGGGCTGGGACGGGCGGGAGCCTCGGCTTCGGGTGGGCTGGACCAGGTGGAGGGGGAGATCGAGGCAGGGCGGCACATCCGGCGGCGGGGCGAGGACATCGCCGAGGGCGCCGTCGTGCTGGGGGCGGGGGCCGTGGTCACGCCGGTCGTGGTGGGGCTGGCCGCCGCTCTGGGGCACGACGTGCTCACCGTGCGGCCGATGCCGTCCGTGGCGGTGCTGGTGACCGGCGACGAGGTGGTGGACCACGGCCTGCCGGGTCCGGGCCGGGTACGTGACGCCATCGGGCCGTTCCTGCCGGGGCTGGTCGCCTGGGCAGGCGGCCGGCTCGCCTCCCACGCCCGCCTTCCCGACGGCGCGGCAGCCCTCCACGCGGCCCTGTCGGCGCTGGCCCCACCGTCCCACCCCGAAAAGAACCCCCCACCCGCGATGAGCTCACCCCGGGAGGGGGCTCCGCCCCGTGAAGAGCCGCGACTCCCTCACGAAGAGAGCCGTCAAGATCTTCGGACGCCGGAGGGAGGCGGGGTGGAGGTGGTGGTGGTGTGCGGGGCGTCGTCGCGGGGGCCGGCCGATCATCTGCGCGGGGTGCTGGGCGAGCTGGGGGCCGAGGTGCTGGTGGACGGGGTGGCGGTGCGGCCGGGGCATCCGCAGCTGCTCGCCCGCCTGCCCGGCGGCACGCTGGTCGTCGGCCTGCCGGGCAACCCGTTCGCGGCGCTGGCCGCCGCCATGACGCTGCTCGTGCCCGTACTGCGCGGGTTCGGCGGGGCCGGGTCACGGCGGGAGAGCAGCGCGCTGGCGGGGCCGGTGCGGGCACACGAGCGTGACACCCGGCTCGTCCCCGTGCTCAGGTCGGGCCGGGGCGCGATTCCCGCCGGGCACGACAGGCCGGGGTCGTTGTGGGGCGCGGCGCTGGCCGAGGCCCTGGCGGTGGTGCCGCCGGGGTGGTCGGGGGAGCAGGTCGAGCTGATCGAGTTGCCGACGGGGGGCTAGACAGCTCGTCGGAGAGAGGGTAACCATTGCCTTCATACGGTATGCAGTATGCGATAGACAGTCGCCGGGAAAGGTGCACGATGTCGGAAACGATCTCTGGCGGTCATCTGGTAGCCAAGGCGCTCAAGGCCGAAGGCGTGGAAGTGATCTACACACTCTGCGGCGGCCACATCATCGACATCTACGACGGTTGTGTCGATGAGGGCATCGAGGTCATCGACGTACGACACGAGCAGGTGGCCGCGCACGCCGCGGACGGTTACGCCCGGATCACCGGCAAGCCCGGTTGCGCGGTCGTGACCGCGGGTCCGGGCACCACCGACGCGGTGACCGGCGTGGCCAACGCCTTCAGGGCCGAGAGCCCGATGTTGCTGATCGGCGGCCAGGGCGCGCTCAGCCAGCACAAGATGGGCTCGCTGCAGGACCTGCCGCACGTCGACATGATGACCCCGATCACCAAGTTCGCCGCCACGGTGCCCACCACGGAGCGGGTGGCCGACCTGGTGTCGATGGCCTTCCGCGAGTGCTACCACGGCGCGCCTGGCCCGTCGTTCCTGGAAATCCCGCGCGACGTGCTGGACGCCAAGGTGCCGCTCGACAAGGCGCGGATCCCGGCGAACTACCGGGCCTCCACCCGCCAGGCCGGCGACCCCGAGTCGATCGAGCGCCTGGCCGACCTGCTCGCGCACGCCGAGAAGCCGGCCATCCTGCTCGGCAGCCAGGTCTGGACCTGCCGGGCCACCGACTCGGCCATCGACTTCGTCCGCGCGCTCAACATCCCGGCCTACATGAACGGCTCCGCGCGCGGCACGCTGCCCCCCGGCGACCCGATGCACTTCCAGCTCAGCCGCCGCTACGCCTTCACCGAGGCCGACCTGATCATCATCGTCGGCACCCCGTTCGACTTCCGGATGGGGTACGGCAAGCGCCTGTCGCCCACGGCCAAGGTGGTCCAGATCGACCTCGACTACCGCACCGTCGGCAAGAACCGCGACATCGACCTCGGCATCGTCGGCGACCCCGGCCTCATCCTGTCGGCCACGGCCCAGGCGGCCAGCGGGCGGGTGGAGAACGGCGCGGCCCGCCGCAAGGAGTGGATCGAGGAGCTGCGCGCGGTCGAGACGCAGGCGTACGAGAAGCGGCTCCCCCGCCAGCTCTCCGGCGCCCAGCCCATCGACCCCTACCGGCTGGTCCACGAGATCAACGAGTTCCTCACCGAGGACACCATCTACATCGGCGACGGCGGCGACATCGTCACCTTCTCCGGCCAGGTCGTGCAGCCCAAGTCGCCCGGCCACTGGATGGACCCGGGCCCGCTCGGCACGCTCGGCGTCGGCATGGCGTTCGCGATGGCCGCCAAGAAGGCCCGGCCGGACAAGGAGGTGCTCTGCCTCTTCGGCGACGGGGCCTTCAGCCTCACCGGCTGGGACTTCGAGACCATGGTCCGCTTCGACCTGCCGTTCATCGGCGTGATCGGCAACAACTCGTCGATGAACCAGATCAGGTACGGCCAGGCCGCCAAGTACGGCGAGGACCGCGCCAGGATCGGCAACACGCTCGGCGACGTGCGCTACGGCGAGTTCGCCAAGCTGCTCGGCGGCCACGGCGAGGAGGTCCGCGACCCGGCCGAGATCCGTCCCGCGCTGGAGCGGGCCCGCCGGTCGGGCAAGCCCTCGCTCATCAACGTCTGGGTCGACCCCGACGTGTACGCCCCGGGAACCATGAACCAGACCATGTACAAGTAGGCAGGTCCTGAACATGAAGGCACTCGAAGGTGTCCGCGTCCTCGACATGACCCATGTCCAGTCGGGCCCGTCCGCCACCCAGCTGCTCGCCTGGCTGGGCGCCGACGTGGTCAAGCTGGAGTCCACGACCGGCGACATCACCCGTCAGCAGCTGCGTGACGTGCCCGGCGTCGACAGCCTCTACTTCACGATGCTGAACTGCAACAAGCGCAGCATCACGCTCAACATGAAGTCCGAGCGCGGCAAGGAGATCTTCACCGAGCTGGTGAAGTCGGCCGACGTCCTGGTGGAGAACTTCGGCCCCGGCGCCGTCGACCGCATGGGCTTCACCTGGGAGCGGCTCCAGGAGCTCAACCCACGCCTCGTCTACGCCTCCATCAAGGGCTTCGGCCCCGGCCGCTACCGCGCGTTCAAGGCGTACGAGGTGATCGCCCAGGCGATGGGCGGCTCGATGTCCACCACCGGCTTCGAGGACGGCCCGCCGCTGGCCACCGGGGCGCAGATCGGCGACTCCGGCACCGGCATCCACGCGGTCGCCGGCATCCTGGCCGCTCTCTACCAGCGCCAGACCACCGACCGGGGCCAGCGGGTGCAGGTGGCCATGCAGCACGCGGTGCTGAACCTGTGCCGGGTCAAGCTCCGCGACCAGCAGCGGCTGGCACACGGCCCGCTGCGCGAGTACCCGAACAAGACCTTCAACGACGAGGTGCCGCGCTCCGGCAACGCCAGCGGCGGCGGCCAGCCCGGCTGGGCGGTGCGCTGCGCCCCCGGCGGGCCGAACGACTACATCTACGTGATCGTCCAGCCGGTCGGCTGGAAGCCGATCTCGGAGATCATCGGCCGCGCCGAGCTGGCCGACGACCCCGAGTGGGCCACCCCCGAGGCGCGGCTGTCCAAGCTGGACAAGATGTTCCAGCTCATCGAGGAGTGGACGATCAGGCATGACAAGTGGACGGTCCTCGACAAGCTGAACGCGGCCAACGTGCCGTGCGGGCCGATCCTGTCCACCAAGGAACTGGTCGAGGACGAGTCGCTGCGCGAGGAGGGCATGGTCGTCGCGGTCGACCACCCGGAGCGCGGCGAGTTCTTCACCGTCGGCAGCCCGCTGCAGCTGTCCGACTCCCCGGTGGAGGTCAGGACGTCGCCCCTGCTCGGCGAGCACAACCAGGAGATCTACGGCGAGCTGGGCGTGAGCGCCGACGAGCTGGCCGAGCTGAAGACGAACGGAGTCATCTAGTGGAGCAAGGGGCGCGCGGCGCGGTCAGGGACGTGCTCGACAAGGCGCTGGCCGAAGGGCGCACGGCACTGACCGCCCCCGAGGGACGCGGCATCTGCCAGGCGTACGGGATCGCCACCCCGGGGGAGGGGCTGGCCACGTCGGCAGGACAGGCCGAGGAGCTGGCGGCCGAGATCGGCTTCCCCGTCGTCCTGAAGATCGTCTCACCGGACATCCTGCACAAGACCGACGCCGGGGGCGTGCTGGTCGGGCTGAAGACGGCCGAGGAGGTGCGCGACGGCTTCGACCGGATCCTGGCCAACGCGCAGGCGTACGACCCCGACGCCCGCATCGACGGCGTCCAGGTGCAGCGGCTCGTCGGCGGCGGGCACGAGGTCATCGTGGGCGCGGTCACCGACCCCACCTTCGGCAAGGTCGTCGCGTTCGGTCTGGGCGGCGTCCTGGTCGAGGTGCTCAAGGACGTCACGTTCAGACTTGCCCCGGTTTCGGGTGATGAGGCCCTGGGGATGCTGGACGACATCAAAGCGGCCGAGGTGCTGCGTGGGGCGCGCGGCGCCGAGCCGGCCGACCGCAGGGCGCTCGCGGAGTTGATCGAACGCGTGAGCAGGCTCGTCACGGACTTCCCCGAGATCTCCGAGGTCGACCTCAACCCGGTCTTCGCCGACGCGCGCGGAGCCGTCGCCGCGGACGTGCGCATCCTCATCGGCGAGCCGCCCCAGGAGGTGAACCGCCTGCCGAGGGAGGAGATCCTGCGGCAGATGACGCGGATCTTCAAGCCCCGCTCGGTGGCCGTGATCGGCGCCTCCGCCGAGGACGGCAAGATCGGCAACTCGGTCATGCGCAACCTCATCAACGGCGGCTACGCGGGGCAGATCTTCCCGATCAACCCCAAGGCCCCCGAGATCATGGGGCTGCCCGCGTACCGGAGCATCGCCGACGTGCCGCACGACGTGGACGTGGCCGTGTTCGCCATCCCCGCCAAGTTCGTGCCGTCGGCGCTGGAGGACGCCGGGAGCAAGGGCGTGGCCGGCGCCATCATGATCCCGTCGGGCTTCGCCGAGACCGGCAACGTCGAGGGCCAGAAGGAGATCGTGGAGATCGCCCGGCGGCACGGCGTGCGGATGCTCGGCCCCAACATCTACGGCTACTACTACACGCCGGAGAACCTCTGCGCGACGTTCTGCACCCCGTACGACGTCAAGGGCAGCGTGGCGCTGACCTCGCAGAGCGGCGGCATCGGCATGGCCATCCTGGGCTTCAGCCGGACCACCAAGATGGGCGTGTCGGCGATCGTCGGCGTCGGCAACAAGGCCGACGTGGACGAGGACGACCTGCTGACGTTCTTCGAGCAGGACGACAACACCAAGGCCGTCGCCATGCACCTGGAGGACCTCAAGGACGGCCGCGGCTTCGTCGACGCGGCCCGCCGGGTCGTCAGGGAGAAGCCGGTCATCGTGCTCAAGGCCGGGCGCACCGCGATGGGCGCGCGGGCCGCCGGCTCCCACACCGGGGCGCTGGCGGGCGACGACAAGGTGTACGACGACATCCTGCGTCAGGCCGGCGTGGTCCGCGCTCCCGGGCTCAACGACATGCTGGAGTACGCGCGGGCGCTGCCGATCCTGCCGGCGCCCAAGGGCGAGAACGTCGTCATCATCACCGGGGCGGGCGGCTCGGGCGTGCTCCTCTCCGACGCCTGCGTGGACGCCGGGCTGACGCTGATGGACATCCCGCCGGACCTGGACCAGGCGTTCCGCGCGTTCATCCCGCCCTTCGGCGCGGCCGGGAACCCGGTGGACATCACCGGCGGCGAGCCGCCGTCGACGTACCAGAACACGGTCCGGCTCGGGCTTTCCGACGACCGGATCCACGCGCTGGTGCTGGGCTACTGGCACACGATCGTGACGCCGCCGATGGTCTTCGCGGAGCTGGTCGCCCGCGTCGTGGCGGAGGAGCGGGAGAAGGGCAACGTCAAGCCCGTGGTGGCCTCGCTCGCCGGGGACACGGAGGTCGAGGAGGCGTCCGAGTACCTGTTCGAGCACGGCGTGGTGGCGTACCCCTACACCACGGAGAAGCCCGTCGCGGTCCTCGGTGCCAAGTACCGCTGGGCGAGAGCGGCCGGGTTGCTGGGTTAAGAGCCGAACCCAGCAGCCGGGCGAGGGGGCTGATCGGGGCAGCGCAGGAGAACAACCAACCCCCCAGGAGGTCCGTAGGTGGACACATCCAAGACACCGGCGACGTCTGCGCCGCCGGATGAGGACGCACGAGTATGGAAAGCGGGCCGGCTTGAGCCGATGCCCATCAGGAAACTCCCCGATGCGCCTCCCTCGGTGCACATCCTGGGGCCCACCGTCTTCCTCGTCGCCCTGGGCGTCGGGATGGGCGAGTCCTACATGTGGCCCAGGCTCGTGCTGTTGTTCGGGCCGGAGATCAGATGGCTGTTCCTGATCGGCGTCACGCTGCAGGCCGTGGTGATGCTGGAGATGGCGCGGTACGCCATGGCCACGGGGGAGAGCATCTTCTCCGGCGCGGCCCGGGTGTTCAAGCCCATCATGTGGTTCTTCTTCGTCGTCGCCATCCTCGTCTACATCTGGCCGGGCCACCTGTCGGCGGGCGCGGCGGCGTTCGAGCAGATAACCGGGATTCCCTGGACGGTCACGGCCGTCACCGGGCTCATCCTGGTCGGGGTGATCTTCAGCCTGGCCAAGGTGATCTACAACGTGCTGGAGAACGTCCTCTCGTTACTCATCGGCACGCTCGTGATCGGCACCTCCGTGGTCGCCGCGATGGTGGGCTCGTGGAACGACGTGGTCACCACTATCACCGGCATGTTCGCCTTCGGCTATCTTCCGGAGGAGGCCATGACAGCGGCGTGGTTCCCGGTCATCGTGGGCGCCTGCGCCTTCGCCGGCCCGTCGGGCATGCAGCAGATGTGGTACACGCTGCACCTGCGCGACTCCGGCGCCGGCATGGGCGCGCACATCCCCAAGGTCCGCGGGCTGCGGCACGCGGGCGAGGAAGAGGCCATGCCCTCGCGGGGCTTCATGTTCGACACCGACGACCCCGCGGAGATGGCCAAGTGGAAGGGCTGGCGGCGCTGGGTCACGTTCGACGCGCTGGCGCTCTTCTGGGGCATCACCATGCTGGTCACGATCTCCTTCACGGTGATCGCCCAGTCGGCGGCGCGGTTGAACCCCGAGGTGCAGACCGCCCTGCGGGGCGACGACCGGGACGTGGCGCTGGGCGCCATGTCCGAGGCCGTCTCCTCGGCGGGCAGCTCGGTGCTCGGCGGCGTCTTCCTCGGGTTCATCGCGCTGATCGGGCTCAACGCCACGCTGGGCCTGTTCGACTCGTTCTCGCGCGGCCAGGCCGACATGACGTACAACTTCGTGCCCGGCGCGAAGAAGCTGCGCATGTCGCACCTGTACGCGGGGTTCCTGTGGGGCGTGATCATCTTCGGTATCCTGATCCTGCTCTTCGGCCCGGCCGACGGGCCTGAGGGGATCCTGGACACGCTGGCGTTCCTGTCGACGTTCGCGATGGGCGCGTACTGTGTGACGCTGCTGCTGGTCAACAACCGTATGCTGCCCAAGCCGATCAGGCCGAAGTGGTGGACCAACATGATCATCGGCCTGGGTGCGGTGTTCTACCTGGGCATGCTGCTCTACAGCCTGTTCGCCTTCGGGGTGGTCGTGGGCTGATGATCTCCAGGGACGACCTCGAACTCGCCCTGCCCGGGGCGACGATCGGAGCCGTCGCCGGTGCGCTGGCCGGCGGGCTGACCCTCATCGCGGGGGCACCCGCCGGCCTGGCCGCCCAGTCCGCGCTCGCGCTGTCCGTACCGCTCGCCTTCTTCGGCGGGCTGTACGGGCTGCTGCTCGGACGCGGCGTGTTCCGGCCTGGCACGTTCGCCCCCACCGGGCTCTACTGGATGGTCGCGTTCCCGCTGTCCCGGCTGCTCCAAGAGAGCGTCGCCGGGAACGGGGCGGACGACGGCGTGCTCACCTTCCTCCTCTTCCAGGCGATGGTGAGCCTCGGCTTCGCGATCGGCTTCGTGTTCCTGCACGAACGGGTCATGCCGCCCTGGCTGATGCGCCGCCGCGCGGACAACCTCCGCGCCCAGGCGCTGTTCGGCCTGTACGTCCGACATGCCCAGGTCCTGCAGACCAGAAAGGGAACCCGCCGATGAACCTGCCCGCCTGGGTCTGGCTCGCCACGGTGGGCGGCTTCGCCGTCATCCTGGCGCTGGACTTCTATCTCGTCGCCAGGAACCCCCGCGAGCCCTCCTTCCGGGAGTGCGTCGGCTGGGTGTCGTTCTACGTCGCTCTGGCCGTGGCCTTCGGCTGCGGGCTGCTCTTCTTCTCGGGGGCGCAGTACGGCGGCGAGTTCTTCGCGGGATGGATCACCGAATACTCGCTCAGCGTCGACAACCTGTTCGTCTTCATCCTGATCATGGCCAGGTTCCAGGTGCCCCGGCAGTACCGGCAGAAGGTGCTGCTCATCGGGATCGTCCTGGCCCTGCTCATGCGCGGCGCCTTCATCGCCGCCGGCGCCGAGGCCGTGGCCAGGTTCGACTGGCTGTTCTACGTCTTCGGGGCCTTCCTCGTCTACACCGCGTGGAAGCTGATCCGGCACGAGGAGGAGCAGGCGGACATCGGCGAGAACGCCGCTCTGCGCATGGTCCGCCGGGTGCTGCCCACCACGGACACCTACTACGGCGCCCGGCTCACCGTGCACCTGGGACGCAGGCTGGTAACGCCGATGCTGATCGTCATGGTCGCCATCGGCACCACCGACCTGCTGTTCGCGCTCGACTCGATCCCGGCCATCTTCGGGCTCACCAAGGAGCCCTACCTCGTGTTCACCGCCAACGCCTTCGCCCTCATGGGGCTGCGGCAGCTGTTCTTCCTGATCGGCGGCCTGCTCGACCGGCTGGTCTACCTGAGCAAGGGCCTGTCGGTGGTGCTGGCCTTCATCGGGGTGAAGCTGATCCTGGAGGCCGCGCACCACGACGGCGTGTCCTGGGCCCCGGAGATCCCGATCCTGGTCTCCCTGGGAGTGATCATCGGGACCCTCACGGTGACCACGGTGCTGAGTCTCATGAAGTCGGCACGTGACGCGAAGGCCGGAAAGGCGGCCGGGGCGTCGGATGAGGACTCGGTGTCGTCCGATCCGGTCAGTTCGGACTCGGAGCGCTGAGGCGCGCCGCGCGCGGGGGGCGCCACCCCTGTGCGCGGCACCTCAGGCGTCAGCGCGCGCTCTTGTGCATGTGGCGCTGCTCGGCCCACCGGGTCAGGAACCGCTCCGCGTCGTCGGCGGAGCGCTGCTTCCTGAGTGCGGCGGCCAGACCGATCCCGATCAGCCGGCCGTCGGCGGGCTGACCGAGAGGTTCCCCGCGAAGGAAGCGGGCAAGTCTCTTCTTCATCGTCGTCACCTCCTCTCCACTGGTTCCGGGCCATGGTCGTCCCGCACCTCTGCCGAGGACCTGGGACGAACCCTTCGTTCCCAGTCTCTGCCCGAGGCGTTACGGGATAGGCGTTCCGGTGTGAACGCCGGGTCAACCGGCAGCCGGCGTCCGTGGCCTGCGGCGCCGGACCGGCTTGGGGGCGGGCTCCACCGGCTCGTTCTCGCGGCGCTCCATGTAGGAGGCCCGGGTGTGCTCGGTGTGCTCGCGCATGATCTGGGCGGCGCGGTCCTGGTCACCGCGCTCGATGGCGTCGATCAGAGCGGTGTGCTCCTCCCAGGAGGCCATGCCGCGCTGGCGGGCCACGGGGGTGTGGTACCACCGCACCCTGCGGGCCACCTGGCTGGCCAGCTCGGACAGCACCTTGTTGCCCGACAGCCCGGTGACCAGGGCGTGCAGCTCGGAGTTGGTGGCCACCGCGGCGTCGACGTCGTCGGACCGGACCGCCGCGATGCCCCGCTCGCACAGGACGCGCAGCCGGCGCACCCCTTCCTCGTCGGCGTGCTGCGCGGCGAGCCTGGCGGACTCGGTCTCCAGCAGCGCGCGGACCGCGAGCAACTGGTCGGCCTCCTCCACGGTGGGGACGTGCACGAACGCGCCCTGGCCGGGGTGCAGGTCGACCCAGCCCTCGCCGCTGAGCTGCTGCAGCGCCTCACGGACAGGCTGCCGCGACACGCCGAGCAGCTCGGCCAGCTCGCTCTCGACCAGGTGCTGACCGGGCTTGAGCTGGCCGGAGACGATGAGCTCCTGGATGGCCTCGATCACGCTCTCCCGAAGCGTGGCTGGGCGGGGGATCTTGGGGGCCGCCGCCCGACCGGCCTGATCCGACAGCAACATGACTTTGACTCCAGAGCTGCGAATGGTTTTGGTCGACTGCCTACAGCATACTGTCCGTGATGGTCAGTGGATCGTGAGTCTCATCACAGAGACCGAGGTCACAGGGGAAACCGTCCGGCCCGTCACGCGGGGATCGTGGCGGGCAGGCCGGGAGTGCGCAACCGCGTCGACGCCGGCGCGGGCAGCGCGGCGAGCCCCGCCGCGAGCAACAGCGCCGTCGCGGGCGCGGTGAGCGCGTACGCGGCCATGGCCACGCCCATCACTCCTGCCACGGCTTTGGCGCTGTAAACCACCGCGTGGATCTCGGAGGTCTGCCGCTCGCCGAAGAACTCCCGTACCAGGCTCGCGACCAGCGGGTAGAACGCGCCGCCGCCCAGTCCGGCGGCGACCGCGCCGAGCCAGAGCAACGGGCTCCCCGCCGCGGCCTCCAGCCGGGCCGCGGCCTCCAGCGCCGCCCCGGCCTCCGCTCCCGCTGTCACGTCCGCGGCCCCGGCTGAGAGCGTGCCCGCGACGCCGGCCGTCTCGGCCGGGCTCATGGCGCCCGCCAGGAGGACCTGGCCCGCCGCGAGGAGTCCGAGCACCGAGGCCAGCACCAGTCGGCGGCCGAAGACCTCGGACAGCCGCATCGCCACCGCCCGCCCGCCGCCGTTGAGCGCCACCATGAGGGCGAGCGCGCCCCACGCTCCGGTGCTCGCCACGACCACCACGTCGAACACCGACACCGCGCCCGCGCAGGCCAGGATCACCGCCAGGGCCGGCAGCGCCCTCGTGCGCAGCGCCTGGGCGAGCCCGAACTGCCGCACCGCGCCGGGCGTCCTGCGCAGCCTGGCCGCCGCCAGCGCGTGGGCGCGCGGTTCGACGGTGTCCGGCCACCATCCCTCAGGGGCCGGCCGCAGGGAGCGGGCCGCGGCCCCGATCGCCACCGCGGCCAGCGCCGCCGCCACCGCGAAGACGGCCGGCGTCATGGCGGGCGCGAGCCCGGCCCACACCAGCAGCGGCGCGGACCCGTACCCGAAGGCGCCCGTCACCATGCTCACCCGGGCGGCGGGCCGGTCGGGATACCAGGAGGAGACGACCTCGCTGCAGATCCCGTACACGGCCCCGGCCCCGAGCCCGCCGAGCACCGCGTACCCGGCCAGGACGAGGGGGAGGTCGCCCGTGCCGGCCACGGCGACCGTCAGCAGGCCGAGCGCCGTCAGCGCGGCCCCGGCGCCCAGCGCGGCGCGGACCGGCAGGCGGCCCCGGCGGACCAGGTGCAGCGCGGGCAGCGCGCCCGCCGCCTGGAAGACGACGCAGACGGCCAGCAGGATGAGGCCGTTGACGTCGGTGGACATCAGGGCCGCGAAGCCGTACTGCAGGGGGCCGATCGCGGCCATGGCCGCCAGCGCGAGCCGGAACATCCGGGTGCGGTCGGCGGGGACCGGTCCCACGAGGTAGGAGCGCCCGCGCCAGTCTCTGACAGTTGTTGCATTCTCCATACCGTATGGAATATCCGGTACACCGAGAACTGTCGAGAGCCTGGACGAGGGATATTCCATACGGTATACCGTCTACAAAGGAGGCTCGAATGGACCTGTACGAGTACCAGGCGAAGGAGCTCTTCGGCCGCCACGGGATCCCGGTTCCGGCGGGCAGGGTCGCGGCCACCCCCGGCGAAGCCCGCGCGATCGCCGCCGAGCTGGACGCGCCTGTCGTCATCAAGGCCCAGGTGAAGACCGGCGGACGCGGCAAGGCGGGCGGCATCAGGGTCGCCCCGGGTCCGGCCGCCGCCGAGGACGAGGCCGCCCACGTGATCGGCATGGACATCAAGGGGCACACCGCGCGCCGCGTGCTCGTGGAGGCCGCCACGGTCCCCTTCGAGGAGTACTACGCGGCCTTCCTGGTGGACCGGGCGGAGGGCGGGTTCCTCGCCATGGTGTCCGGCCAGGGCGGCATGGAGATCGAGGAGCTGGCGGCCACCGACCCCGACGCCATCGTGCGCGTACCGATCGACCCTGAGACCGGCGTGGACCAGGAGACGGCCCGGCGGCTGGCGGTCGAGGCGGGCCTGCCGGACGCCGCCGCCGAGGTGCTGGAACGGCTGTGGAAGGTGATGATCGAGGAGGACGCGGTCCTGGTCGAGGTGAACCCGTTGATCTGCACCACCGACCAGCGGATCGTGGCGCTCGACGGCAAGGTGACGCTCGACGACAACGCCGCCTGGCGCCACTCCTGGGAGTACGCGGAGCCCGGCGACGGCTTGGAGGACCGGGCCAGGGCCAAGGGCCTCAACTACGTCAAGCTCGACGGGAAGGTCGGCGTCATCGGCAACGGAGCCGGCCTGGTGATGAGCACGCTGGACGTGGTGGCGGGCGCGGGCGCGGCCCCGGCCAACTTCCTGGACATCGGCGGCGGCGCCTCGGCGCAGGTGATGGCCGACGGGCTGGAGATCATCCTGGCCGACCCGGACGTGCGCTCGGTGCTGGTGAACGTCTTCGGCGGCATCACCGCCTGCGACGCGGTGGCCAACGGCATCGTGACGGCCCTGGAACTGCTCGGCGAGCGCGGCCACGCGCGGCCGATCGTCGTCCGGCTGGACGGCAACAACGCCGAGGCCGGGCGGCGCATCCTGAGCCTGGCCGGCCACCCGGCGGTCCGGCAGGTCCCCACCATGGACGGCGCCGCCGAGACGGCGGCCAGACTCGCGGCAGGTGCGTGATGGCGATCTTCCTGACCAAGGACAGCCGGGTGCTCGTGCAGGGCATGACCGGCGCGGAGGGCGGCCGGCACACGGCCCGGATGCTGGCCGCCGGCACCGACGTCGTGGCCGGGGTGACGCCCGGCAAGGGCGGCCGCACGGTCGACTTCGGCGAGCGCTCGGTGCCGGTGTTCGGCTCGGTGGCCGAGGCCGTCGCGCAAACCGGGGCGGACGTGTCGGTGGTGTTCGTGCCGCCGCGCTTCACCCGCGGCGCGGTCGAGGAGGCCGCCGGCGCGCGGGTGCCGCTCTGCGTGGTGATCACCGAGGGCGTGCCGGTCCACGACACCGTCCGGTTCCGCGCGCTGGCGGCCCGCTCCGGCACCCGCCTCATCGGCCCGAACTGCCCCGGCCTGATCAGCCCCGGCCAGTCGTCCGCCGGGATCATCCCCGCCGACATCACCGCCGCCGGGCGCGTCGGCCTGGTCTCCAAGTCCGGCACGCTCACGTACCAGCTCATGTACGAGCTGCGCGACCTCGGCTTCTCCACCGCGGTCGGGATCGGCGGCGACCCGGTGGTGGGCACCACGCACATCGACTGCCTCCAGGCGTTCCAGCAGGACCCCGGCACCGACGCGATCGTGATGATCGGCGAGATCGGCGGCGACGCCGAGGAGCGGGCCGCCGCCTACGTCGCCGGGCACGTCACCAAGCCGGTCGTCGCCTACGTCGCCGGGTACACCGCGCCCGAGGGCAAGACCATGGGGCACGCGGGCGCGATCGTGTCCGGCTCGTCCGGCACCGCCCAGGCCAAGAAGGAGGCGCTGGAGGCCGTCGGCGTCCGGGTGGGCCGGACCCCGTCCGAGACGGCCCGGCTGCTGCGCTCGGCGCTCGGGCGGGTGCCGGCATGAGGTTCGACGTCAACCTGTCCATCCTCTTCACCGACCTGCCGCTGCTGGAGCGGCCCGCCGCCGCGGCCAAGGCCGGGTTCGACGCGGTGGAGCTGTGGTGGCCGTTCGGCACGGCCGAGCCGTCCCGCGCCGAGCTGGACACGCTGCGCCGGGCCGTCGAGGACGCGGGCGTGCGCCTCGTGGGGCTCAACTTCGACGCCGGCGACATGGCCGCGGGCGACCGCGGGCTGCTCGCCAGGCCGGGCGACTCGGCGCGGTTCCTGGCCAACGTCGGCGTCGCCGTCGCCTTCGCGGCGGAGCTGGGCTGCGGCACGCTCAACGCCCTGTACGGCAACGACCCCGGCACCGACCGGGCCCTGGCCGTGGCGAACCTGCGCGCGGCGGCCGACGCGGCGGCCGGCGCCGGCGCCACCGTGGTCGTCGAGGCGCTCAACTCCCGGGAGAACCCGCACTACCCGATCACCTCGTCCGCCGCCGCCTTCGACCTGATCGACGAGGTGGACCGGGAGAACGTGGCCTTCCTGGCCGACCTCTACCACCTGCACGTGATGGGCGAGGACGTGCTCGCGCTCATCGACGCGCACGCCGGCCGGTTCGGTCACGTGCAGATCGCCGACGACCCCGGCCGCGGGCGACCGGGCAGCGGGAGCATGCCGTACCCGGAGATCTTCGCCCGGCTGGCGGCGGCGGGCTACCGGGGGCACGTCGGGCTGGAGTACCGGCACCAGGGGCCGGGCGCGTTCGCTTGGAGGCGGCAGTGACCATTGCTTTCATCGGCCTCGGGATCATGGGCAGCCCGATGGCCGCCAACCTGGTCAAGGCCGGGCACGACGTCGTCGGCTACGACCTCAGCGCGCGGCGGGTCGCCGAGCTGGAGAGCCGGGGCGGCAAGGGCGCGGCCGGCGTGGCCGAGGCCGTCGCCGACGCGGACCTGGTGATCACCATGCTGCCCGACTCGCCGCAGGTGGAGGAGGTCGCCCCGGTCATCCTGGCGCACGGCGCGGCCGGCCTGATCTACCTGGACATGAGCACGATCAAGCCGGAGACCTCCCGCAGGGTCGCCCGCGAGGCCGCCGCCAAGGGCGTCCGCGCCCTCGACGCCCCGGTGAGCGGCGGCGAGCGCGGCGCCGTCGACGGCACCCTGTCCATCATGGTCGGCGGCGCGGCCGAGGACTTCGAGGCGGCCCGGCCGGTGCTCGGCGCGCTCGGCACCACGATCGTGCACGTCGGCCCGGCCGGCGCGGGCCAGACCGTCAAGGCAGCCAACCAGCTCGTCGTGGGCGGCGTGTACGGCCTGGTGGCCGAGGCCATCGTGCTCCTGGAGAGGTCGGGGGTGGACCCGGTGGCCGGTCTGGACGTGCTCGCGGGCGGTCTGGCCGGCTCCCGGATCCTCGACCTGAAACGGCACTCCATGATCAGGCGGGAGTTCGCCCCAGGCTTCCGCATCGACCTGCACCACAAGGACATGGGCATCGCCGTCGCCGCCGCCCGCGAGGCCGGCGTCGCGCTGCCGCTGACCGCCCAGGTCGCCCAGCTCGTGGCGGCCGCCCGCGCCCAGGGCCACGGCTCGCTCGACCACTCCGCCCTGCTCAAGGTCGTCGAAAGGCTCAACACATGACTGGAGTCCCGTGCATGGAAGCCGTGGTCAAGGTGCTGGAGTCGGAGGGCGTGGACACCGTCTTCGGCATCCCGGGCGCCGCCATCCTGCCGCTGTACGCGGCGCTCCGGCACAGCTCGATCCGGCACATCACGGTCCGCCACGAGGAGGGCGGCACGCACGCGGCCGACGGCTGGGCCCGGGTGACCGGGAACGTGGGCGTGTGCGTCGGCACCTCGGGACCCGCCGGCACGAACATGATCACCGGGCTCTACACGGCGATGGCCGACTCGATCCCGATGATCTGCGTCACCGGCCAGGCGGTCAGCGGCAGGTTGCACCAGGAGGCGTTCCAGGCGGTCGACATCGTGGAGATCGCCAGACCGGTCACCAAGTGGGCGGTGCGGCTCAAGGAGCCGGCGCAGGCGCCGTGGCTGTTCCGCGAGGCGTTCCGGGTCGCCCGCTCGGGCCGGCCCGGCCCGGTGCTCATCGACCTGCCGCTGGACGTGCAGCGCGGCACCTGCCGGTACGATCCCGCGGTCGACGCGCCGCTGCCCGTCGAGGTGCCCGGGCCGCTGCCGCAGGCGGTGCGCAGGGCGCTCGACCTGCTGGCCGCCGCCAGACGACCGCTGATCCTGGCCGGCGGCGGCGTGATCATCGCGGACGCCCACGAGGAACTGCGCCGCCTGGCCGAGCACCTCCAGGTGCCGGTGCAGGTGACGCTCATGGGCAAGGGCGCCTTCCCCGAGGACCACCCGCTCTTCGCCGGCATGGCCGGCATCCAGACCCAGACCCGGTGGGGCAACGCCGCGTTCCTCGACAGCGACCTGGTGCTGGCCGTCGGCGCCCGGTTCGGCGACCGGCACACCGGCGACCTGGACGTCTACCGGGGCAGCCGCCGCTTCATCCACGTGGACATCGAGCCCATGCAGCTGGGCCGGGTCTTCGAGCCCGACCTGGGGATCGTCGGGCACGCCCGGCCGGTGCTGACCGAGCTCCTGGCCGAGGCGCGCGCCCGGCACGCCGCCCCGCGCCGGCCGGGCAAGTGGGTGCGCCGGGTCGGAGAGCTGCGCCGGAGCCTGGGCCGCAGGGACGACTTCGACGACGTGCCGATCAAACCCCCCAGGGTGTTCCGCGAGATCAACGAGCACTTCGGCAGGGACACCACGTTCGTCACCGCGATCGGGCTCTACCAGATCTGGTCCGGCCAGTTCCAGACCACCTACCTGCCGCGCCGCTACCTCGTGTGCGGGCAGGCCGGGCCGCTCGGGTGGGAGATACCGGCCGCGATCGGGGTGAAGACCGCGCATCCCGAGCGCGAGGTGGTGGCGGTCGTCGGCGACTACTCCTTCCAGTTCCTCATGGAGGAGATCGCGGTCGCCGCCCAGTACAACATCCCGTTCGTGATCGTCATGATCAACAACGAGTACCTGGGACTCATCAGGCAGGCCGAGATCCCGTACGGCATGAACTACGCCGTGGACCTGCACTACGGAGAGGGCGGCATCGACCATGTCAAGGCCATGGAGGCCTTCGGCTGCCCGGCGCGCCGGGTGGAACTGCCCGGAGACCTCCGTGACGCGCTGGCATGGGCGTCCGCCGAGGCGGCCCGCCGCCGGCTTCCGGTGCTGGTGGAGGTGATGGTGGAGCGCGAGGCCAACGCCGCCATGGGGCCGGCGCTGGACGCCGTCAAGGAGTTCGAGCCGCTGCCCGAGCTCGTCGCCGTCGACTGGTCAGACTGAAAGGAGGGCTCATGCAGGTCAAACCGGGCACGGCCTGGCAGGACGCGTACGGCAGGTGCTGCCAGGCGGCGCCGGAGGCGTTCCACGACGACCGGGTGCTCAACCACTGGGGCGGGTTCTGGCAGCGCGACGGGCGGCCCGCGCCG
>NZ_JAPNNL010000006.1 GCF_027620315.1 Nonomuraea corallina
GGCCGGCGCCGACGCGGTGGTGCCGCTCGACACCGACGACGTCGGCGAGCTGGCCGCCCGGTTCTCCGCGGCCCTCGACGGGCCGGCCGACCTGGTGCTCGACCCGCTCTTCGGCGTGCCCGCCGCGGCCGCGGCCCGGGTGCTGCGCCCCGGCGGCCGCCTGGTCAACCTCGGCGGCTCGGCCTCCGAGACCAGCCCGATCGACTCCTCGACGCTGCGCGGCAGGTCGCTGAGCCTGCTCGGCTACACCAACAACGAACTGACGCCCGATCAGCGCGCCGCAGCCCTCACCGAGATCGCGGAGCACTCGGCCCACGGCAGGCTGTCGGTCGTTCATGAGACGATGGCCCTCGACGATGCCGGGAACGCGTGGCGACATCAGGCGGTGGGCGCTCCTTCGGGGCGGATCGTCCTGTCCGTCCGCTGAGAAGCCGCTACCGTAGTCAGTAGCGCTCCGCGAACAGGAGATCACTCATGAGCGATGCCACTCCGCCGGTCCCGGGCGTGTCGGCCAGCACGCCGAGCGTCGCTCGCATCAACAACTATTTCGCGGGCGGCAAGGACAACTTCGCCATCGACCGCGAGATCGCCGAGAAGGTGCTCACCCTGGCCCCCGAGGCGAAGGACATCGGCACCCACGTCCAGGAGTTCCGCCAGCGGGTCGTGGCCCATCTGGTGAAGGCGGGCGTGCGGCAGTTCCTCCAGGTCGGCGCGTGGCTGCCGGTGCAGCGCAACGTCCACCAGATCGCGCAGGAGCTCGCGCCCGAGTCCCGGGCCGTCTACGTCGCCGACGACCCCGTCGCGCTCAACCACGCCCGCGCCCTGCTGGCCACCAACGAGCGGGTGGGCGTGGCCGAAGGCGTGATCCTCCAGCCCGACAAGATCGTCGAGCATCCGGTGACGCGGCAGCTCATCGACTTCTCCCAGCCGGTGATGGTGCTGCTCTTCGGCATGCTGCAGTACATCCCCGACGACTTCGGCGCCTACGAGAGCGTGGCGGCCCTGTGCGACCGCCTGGCGCCGGGCAGCTACGTCGCGATCACCCACGCGGTCTTCGACACCCGGCCCGACATCGCCGAGGCGGTCGCCGACATCTACCGCGACGCGCTCAAGCGGCCCACGGGAGGGCCGCGCACCATGGCCGAGGCCAGGCGCTTCTTCGACGGCCTGGAGCTGATCGAGCCCGGCTTCGTCTACGTCCGGCAGTGGCGCCCCGAGACCCCGGTCTCCGACGCCGAGGCGGTCAAGCACTGGGTCGCCGCCGGCGTCGGCCGCAAGCCCTGACCCTCCCGCCCCGCCGGCGTACGGCACGAGGCCGGAGGTGGGGCCGGAGCTGGGGCCGGCGGTGGCGCAGGGGCCCGGCCGCCGCGCGGCCGGGCCCCGAACGCGGCGAGCGTCCCGGCGGGGTCAGCGGCCAAGCTGGAGGCTGCGCACCGGGTGGGGACCTTCGGTCTCCAGCCGGTACTCCTCGCCGGACTTGTGCACGTTCTCCTCCATGACCAGCTCGGACGGCGGCCGCTCGCCGCCCATGAGCGCCTCCTGCATCTTCTCGAACCGCTCGTGCGCCTCCTGGACGTAGCCGGTGCCCAGCGTGGTGTAGTCGATCTGGGTGGCGAGCAGCTCGCGGATGTACGCCTTGTTCGGCTCGAACGTGACCGGGGCCGGCAGCTCCGGCGCCAGCACCTGCTCGGGGTCGCGGCCGTCGTGCCTCTTGAACAGCTCGGCGGCCAGCCGCAGGTGCTCCAGCTCCATGTTGAGGTGGAGCTCCCAGATGTTCTTCACCCGGGGGTCGGACTCGGTCTCCATGAAGGAGTGGTACAGGTAGCACTCGTTGTACTCGTGGTTGAGCAGCATCTCCCACCAGCTCTCGCCGGGGTCGACGAGCGACTCGTAGTGGGTGACGTGCTCCTCCTCGATCAGCCCGATCTCCTGGTAGAGCTGGCGGGCGATCGGCTCCATGTAGGTCGGGCCGACGTTCATGTAGAAGTTCATGGTCTGCTGCTCGGCCGCCATGATGGTCAGCGCGTGCAGCTTGGAGATCGGCGCGGCGCTGCTCTTGTCGTACGGCTCGCGCACGTTGTCCACCGGGTCGCGGTGGTGCAGGTAGGTCGGCCGGCCGGGCATGATCTCGGTCAGGTTGTCGACGATCTTCTCGGCCTTGCGGTGCTCGATCATCTCGTACAGGTTGGAGTACCGGTAGAGGTGGTCGAAGTCCTCCAGGACGCCGAACTGGTAGGCCTGCTTGAGGTACGGGTCGGGCTCCATGCGGGCGACCCAGGCGGTCAGGTCGACCGCGACCTGCTCGTAGGCGATGGTGGTCTCCAGCACCGAGGCGACGCCGGGAAGCAGCCAGTTGACCACCTTCTGCTGCTGCGCCTCGATGTAGCGGACGCGGGCGAGCTGCTGCTTGAGCTCGATGTCCGGGCAGTGGCGCGCGAGGTGGTGGCTGAAGAAGATCGCCTCGGTCTCGATGCCGTTCATGGCGATGATCCGGCAGCGGGTGTACGGGTCGGCGTGGTCGGGATCGATCGGCATGACGTTCAGCTCACGCCAGTTGCGCAGCTGCTTGTCCAGCGGGATGCCCCGCTCCTGCAAAGGGTTGAAGGTCATGGGCTTGTGCGCTCCTTCGAGCTGCTCGATGCGGCGGGGCTCGCACCCCGCTCCTGGCTCGGCCGCCCTGACACGCCCGCGGTTCCCCCTCCGCAACCGTGGTGTGCCGGGGGTGGGCGACGTCCGTCATCGGGCCTACCCGAGGGTTTGTCGAGCAATCCCCTCAGGTCGCCGCCGAACCGCACGGAAACAGTAAGCACATGCGTGACCAGGCGAGGCAGGGGTAGGCACCGGCGAGAAATCCGAGAGAACCGGTGAGAGGAGATGGGCTGTGACCAAGACGGCTCCGGAAAGAATGCAGGAGACGGACGTCATCGAACTGCTGATCGCGCAGCACGGCATGATCAGGAATCTGTTCGACGAGGTCGAACAGGCTCCGCCCGAGCGACGCGGCGAGGCCTTCACCCGGCTGGTGCGGCTGCTGGCCGTGCACGAGACGGCCGAGGAGGAGATCGTCCACCCCTACGCGCGCGCCAAGCTCGACGGCGGCTCGGGCGTCGTCGACGACCGGCTGGAGGAGGAGCGCGAGGCCAAGGAGCTCCTCCAGGAGATGGACCAGGCCGGCCCGGACGCGCCGGACTTCATGGACAACCTGGTGATGCTGCGCGCCGCCGTGGAGGCGCACGCCCGCGCCGAGGAGCGGTACGAGTTCGCCAAGATCGTCCAGCACACCACCGAGGCGGAGCGGCGCGCCATGGGCCTCGGCGTCAAGGCCGCTGAGGCCATGGCTCCCACCCACCCCCACCCCGGCACCGAGTCGGCGACCAAGAACGTGCTCATGGGCACTCCGGTCGCGATGATGGACCGCGCCAGGGACGTCATCCGCCAGGCCATGGGCAAGAAGGACTGAGGCGGGACTCCGGGGCGGTGTTCGACGTGCCGCCCCGGAGCGTCCTTTCAGTCGTCCGGGGCGGTCTCCGCGTGTTTCCGCCACAGCGGATACGGCAGGCCGGCGGCCCGGTTGATGACGAGGCCCTGGATGACGAGGCCCTGGATGACGAGGTCCCGCGGGTCACACGTCGCTCCGCTTCCAGCCGGGCCGGAGCGCCGCGGTGCCGAGGTTCCTCGGGTCGCGGGCACGGTAGACGATGTACGGCCTGAACAGGTACTGCACGGGCGCGGCGAACGCGTGGACCAGCCGGGTGAACGGCACGATCGCGAACAGCACCAGCCCGGTGATCGTGTGGACGCGGTACTCGATCGGCGTGCGCGCCATGAGCGCCACCTCGGGCTGGAACACGAAGAGGCTCCGCACCCACGGCGAGACGTCGACGCGGTAGTCGTAGTGCAGCGTCGAAGCGTTGATCAGCGTGGTGGCCAGCCCCGCCGTCAGCGCCGCGACCAGGAAGACGTACATGGCCTTGTCGTTGACGGTCGTGGCCAGGAAGACCGGCCCGGTGGTGCGCCGCCGCCAGATGAGCAGGGCGATGCCGGCGTAGGTGAGCACGCCGGCGACGATGCCGAGCGTGACGGCCAGGAAGCTGTAGAAGGTCTCGCTGACCCCGACCGCGGCCGTCCAGCCGGCCGGGATGAACAGGCCGAGTATGTGCCCCAACAGCACGACGAGCAGACCGAAGTGGAACATCGGGCTGCCCCACCGCAGCAGCCGCGACTCGTACAGCTCGGACGAGCGGGTCGTCCAGCCGAACTTGTCGTAGCGGTATCTCCAGATGAGGCCGCTGATCAGGATGGCCACGGCGATGTAGGGGAACGCGCCCCACAGGAAGATGTCAACGGGCGATGGCATCGGGCACCTTCCCGATCGGAGAGGGCGGGAGCTCCCGGCTCCGGCCCAGCGCGGACGAGATCACTTGAGACCCCCGGTGGTGGCGATGGGATGCGAGGAGGGGAGTCCGATGGCGTCCAGCCCGACCAGTTCAGGACCGCCGCCGAGCGGGCGGCGGGCCATCCGGGCGGCCTCCTCCGGGGTGCCGGGCGAGGCCCCGGGCAGCGTGCCGCACACCGCCTCCAGCAGCCGGGCGTACGGCGTGGCGGCCTTGATCAGGGCGAACTTCAGCAGTTCGAGCCCGGCCCGGTGCTCCTGGAGCAGCGCCGTCCCGTCCGCGCGCTCCAGGGTCGCGTACTCCAGGACCACCGGCAGGTAGTCGGGCAGCTCGTCGCTGCCCGGCGGCGTCAGGCCGTGCGCCCGGTAGCGCTCCTTGATCGCGGCCAGGGAGAGCCCGCGGCGGCGGGTGTCGCCGTCGGTCCACCAGGTCAGGTGCAGCGAGCGGCGGTTGCGCAGGTCGAAGACCGACACGTAGTGCTCCTCGGCCCGCAGCGGCTCCTGGCCCGCCAGGTGCTCGGCGAACGCGGCGACGGCGGCCACCGGCGGATGCGCGCCGGTCTCGGCCAGCGCCGCCCTGATCAGCGGCAGCCGGTCGAACAGCTCCCGGTCGGGGTAGCGCAGGCACAGCCCGGCCGCCCGGCGCACCACGGCCACGCCGTCGGCGGACAGCCGGGACCGCCGCGAAAGCCGCCTCATCACGACTCCCCGCCCTCGCCTCGCCCGCTGACCTCGCCCGGCCCGGCGCCCGGCTCCTCGCCCCTGTCCACGTGCCCGTCCCGACGGCCGTCCCCATGGCCGTCCCCATGGCCGTCGCCGTCTTCCCGCCGCTTCGGGAACAGCCCTTCGGGGAGGCCGCGGCCGTCCCAGTTGAGCAGGTTGATCCGGCCCCGGTGGCCGGCGGTCTCGGCGGCCGACTCCGAGGTCTGGCGTTCACGCAGCCCGTGGAAGGTCTCCACGGACAGCGGCGCCGGCCGGCCGGACGCCTCGCCGAACGGTCCCGACGACTCGGTCCCGCCCATCCCCGGGCCGCCCTCGTAGTCGAGGCTGCACCCGCTCAGCTCGGTCTCCTCCAGCCTGCGCACGTCTCCGGCGGCGGCCGTGGGGATGACGTAACGCTCCTCGTACTTCGCCAGGGAGAGCAGCCGGAACATGCGGTCCAGCTTGTCGACGTCGAAGCCGACCGAGGCGGCGATCTCCGGGTCGACCGGCTCGCCGAGGTTGATCCGCCGCCGGTGCGAGCGCATCGCGGCCAGCCGCCGCAGCGCCAGCTCGACCGGGGCCGGGTCGCCCGCCGTGAACAGCTCGGCCAGGTACGAGACCGGGATGCGGAGCGTGTCGATGGCGCCGAACAGGTTCCGGTAGTCCTCGCCGTCGTGGCCCGAGGCGGTGATCGCCTCCACCACCGGCGACAGCGGCGGCACGTACCAGACCATCGGCAGCGTGCGGTACTCCGGATGCAGCGGCAGGGCCACGCCGTAGGTGGCGATCAGGTCGTAGACGGGCGAGCGGCGGGCCGCCTGGACCCAGTCGTGCGGGATGCCCGCCTGCTCGGCGGCCCGCCGCACCTCCGGGTCGTGCGGGTTCAGGAACAGGCCGAGCTGCGCCGGGTAGAGGTCCTGCTCGCGTGGGGTGGCCGCGGCCTCCGGCGCCCGGTCGGCGTCGTACAGCAGCACGCCGATGTAGCGCAGCCGGCCGACGCAGGTCTCGGAGCAGACGGTGGGCTGGCCGACCTCGATGCGCGGGAAGCAGAACGTGCACTTCTCGGCCTTGCCGGTGCGGTGGTTGAAGTACATCTTCTTGTACGGGCAGCCCGTGACGCACATCCGCCAGCCGCGGCAGCGGTCCTGGTCGACCAGCACGATCCCGTCCTCGACCCGCTTGTAGAGCGCGCCGGACGGGCAGGACGCCACGCACGACGGGTTGATGCAGTGCTCGCAGATGCGCGGCAGGTAGAACATGAAGGTCTGTTCGAGCTCCATCCGCACCTTGTCCTGGATCCGCTGCAGGACGACGTCGTCGCTCTCGTGCTCCGGCATGCCGCCCAGGTTGTCGTCCCAGTTGGCCGACCAGGTGATGGTGTTCATCCGTTCGCCGCTGATGAGCGAGCGGGGCGCCGCCACCGGGAAGTCGTCACCGGCGGGGGTGTCGAACAGGGCGTTGTAGTCGTAGGTCCACGGCTCGTAGTAGTCGCGGATGTTGGGCAGCAGCGGGTTGGCGAAGATGCTCGCCAGCCGCCGCGCCCGGCCGCCCGCTCGGGGCACCAGCCGGCCCCGCGAGGTCAGCTTCCAGCCTCCCCGCCAGCGTTCCTGGTCTTCGTAGCGGCGCGGGTAGCCCTGCCCGGGGCGCGTCTCCACGTTGTTGAACCACACGTACTCGACGCCGGGCCGGCTCGTCCACGTCTGCTTGCAGGTGACCGAGCAGGTGTGACACCCGATGCACTTGTCGAGGTTCATCACCATGCAGATCTGGGCCATGACGCGCATCAGTACTCGACCTTCTGGGTCCGCCGGCGGATCACCGTGATCTCGTCACGCTGGGTGCCGACCGGGCCCATGTAGTTGAGGAAGAACGAGAGCTGGGCGTAACCGCCGATGAAGTGGGTGGGTTTGACGAGCACGCGGGTCAGCGAGTTGTGGATGCCGCCCCGCTTTCCGGTGGCCTCGCTCTTCGGGACGGCGATGACGCGGTCCTGGGCGTGGTGCATGTAGACCGTCCCGGCCGGCATCCGGTAGGACACGATGGCCCGCGCCACCACCACCCCGTTGCGGTTGACCGCCTCGATCCAGTCGTTGTCGGCGACGCCGATGGCCTCGGCGTCCTGCGGGCTGATCCAGATGACCTGGCCGCCCCGCGACAGCGACAGCATGATCAGGTTGTCCTGGTACTCCGAGTGGATGGACCACTTGTTGTGCGGGGTGAGGTAGCGCACGGTCACCTCCCGCGCGCCGTCCACGCCGAGGACGGGCTCGCCGAACAGCCGGTGCATGTTCAGCGGCGGCCGGTACGTCGGCAGGTTCTCGCCTAGCTCGGTGATCCAGTCGTGGTCGAGGAAGAAGTGCATGCGCCCTGTCAGGGTGTGCCAGGGCTTGTCGTGCTCGGTGTTGATGGTGAAGGCGCTGTACTGGCGTTCCGGGGTCTCGATGCCCGCCCATTCGGGGCTGGTGATGGTGGTCTGCGGATGCGCCTGGGTGGACGCGTAGGTGATGCGGCGGTCGGCGTCCGAGCGGGCGAGGTCGGCCAGCCCGTCGCCGCCCACCTTCCTGGCCAGGGTGCGGAACCCCTGGTCGGCCAGGCGCCCGTTGGTCGAGCCGGACAGCGCCAGGATCGCCTCGCACGCCTTCTTGGCGGTGTCGATCAACGGCAGGCCGTCGGCGGGGCCGCCGCGCGCGAGGCCGTTCGCCTGGCCCAGCAGCCTGATCTCGTGATCCACCTGGTACGTGATGCCCTTGCAGGGCACACCCTTGGACGCGGCGAGCGGGCCGAGGGTGCGCAGTTGGGCGGAGATCGCCGTGTAGTCGCGCTCGACGACAGTCAGGCTCGGCATGGTCCTGCCGGGGACCGGGGTCGACCCGTCGGCCCGCCAGTCCTGCGCCAGGCCCGTGGGGTTGCCCAGTTCGCCGGGCGAGTCGTGCAGGAAGGGCATGGCCACCAGGTCGTACCGGGTGCCCAGGTGCTCGCCGGCCAGCTCGGACACGCCGTCGGCGAGGTCGTTGAAGATCTCGAAGTCGGTGCGGGCCTGCCAGGGCGGTTCCACCGCCGGGTTGAACGAGTGCACGTACGGGTGCATGTCGGTCGAGTTCAGGTCGTGTTTCTCGTACCAGGTCGCGGCCGGCAGCACGATGTCGGACAGCAGGGTCGTGGACGTCATCCGGAAGTCCAGCGAGAGCAGCAGGTCGAGCTTGCCCTCGGGCGCGGGGTCGCGCCAGCGCACGTCGCGTGGCCGGACGTTCTCGGGCGTCTCGGTGGCCCGCAGGTTGCTGTGCGTGCCCAGCAGGTGGCGCTGGAAGTACTCGGCGCCCTTGGCGGACGAGCCCAGCAGGTTGGCCCGCCACGCGATGAGGATGCGCGGCCAGTTGTCCGGATGGTCCGGGTCCTCGGCGCAGAACCTCAGCCGGCCCGCCGCCAGCTCCTCCGCGACGTGCTCGCCCGGGTCCCGGCCGGCGGCGCGGGCCTCGTCGGCCAGGTCCAGCGGGTTGCGGTCGAAGGTGGGGTAGGAGGGCATCCAGCCGAGCCGGGCCGACCGGGCCAGGATGTCGACCGCCGTCATCCCCGCGAAGTGCCCCTTGCCGAGCGGCGAGCTCAGGGCGTCGGCGTGGAAGTGGTCGTAGCGCCACTGGCCGGTGTTGAGGAAGAAGAAGCCGGTGGCGATCATCTGCCGGCTCGGCCGCTTCCAGTCGTTCGCGGTGGCCAGCGTGGTCCAGCCGGTGAGCGGGCGGCACTTCTCCTGGCCGACGTAGTGGGCCCAGCCTCCGCCGTTGCGCCCCACACAGCCGGTGATCAGCAACAGCGTGATGAAGTTGCGGTACGTGGTCTCCGAATGGAACCAGTGGTTGGTGCCGGCGCCCATGAGGATCATGCAGCGGCCGTCGGTGCTCTCGGCGGTCATGGCGAACTCGCGGGCGATCCGGACGGCCGCCGCGGCCGGCACCGAGGTGATCGTCTCCTGCCAGGCCGGGGTGCCGGGCGAGTCCGCGTCGTCGTACCCGCTCGGCCACTCGCCCGGCAGGCCGTCCCTGCCGACGCCGTAGCGGGCCAGCACCAGGTCGTACACCGTGGTGACCAGCGGCCCGCCGGGCGTCAGCCGGACGGCCGGGACGCCGCGCCGGAGCACCGCCCCCGAGCCGTCGGCGGTGTCGAACCGGGGCAGCAGCAGCTCGGCGCCCACGGCGCCGGGCAGGTCGTGCAGGGTGAGCCGGGGCACGACGTCGCCGAGGTCGAGGTTCCAGCGTCCGTCCTCGTCCGACCAGCGGTCGGCGACGGTGCCGGAGGGGGCGACCACGTCGCCGGTGACCTCGTCCACCACCAGGGTGCGCCATTCGGCGTTCTGGGTCGCGGCGTACGCCCCGCCGAGGTCGGCGGCGCGCAGGAACCGCCCCGGGACGTACGCGCCGTCCTTCTCCTCCAGCCGGACCAGGAACGGCATGTCAGTGAAACGGCGCACATAGCGCAGGAAGTACGGCACCTGCCGCTCGACGAAGAACTCACGCAGGATCACCTGGCCCATCGCGTGGGCCAGCGCCCCATCGGTGCCGGGATGGGGGTGCAGCCAGTCGTCGGCGAACTTGCTATTGTCGGCATAGTCGGGGGAGACCACGACGACCTTCTGGCCGTTGTAGCGGGCCTCGACCATCCAGTGGGCGTCGGGCGTGCGGGTGACGGGGACGTTCGACCCCCACATCATCAGGTAGGCCGCGTCCCACCAGTCGCCGGACACCGGCACGTCGGTCTGGTCGCCGAACACCTGCGGGGAGGCCACCGGCAGGTCGGCGTACCAGTCGTAGAACGACAGCGCCTGGCCCCCGATCAGCGACAGGAACCGGGTGCCGACCGCATGGGAGAGCATCGACTGGCCGGGGATGGGGGTGAACCCGACGATCCGGTCGGGACCGTGCTGCTTGATCGTGTGCACGTGGGCGGCGGCGATCATCTCCAGCGCCTCGTCCCAGGTCGTGCGCACCAGCCCGCCCTTGCCCCGCGCCTGCTGGTAGCGGCGCCGCCGCTCCGGGTCGCCCACGACGTCCGCCCAGGCCAGGACCGGGTCGCCGAGCCGGGCGCGGGCCTCGCGGTACATCTCCACGAGGACGCCGCGCGCGTACGGGTAGCGCACCCGGGTCGGATGGTAGGTGTACCAGGAGAACGCCGCGCCCCGGGGGCAGCCCCTGGGCTCGTACTCGGGACGGTCGGGGCCGGCCGTCGGATAGTCGGTCTCCTGGGTCTCCCAGGTGATGATCCCGTCCTTGACGTACACCTTCCAGGAGCAGGAGCCCGTGCAGTTCACCCCATGGGTGGAGCGCACGATCTTGTCGTGCGACCAGCGGTCGCGGTAGAAGACCTCGCCCGCCCGTCCGCCCCGGTAGGACACGTCCCTCAGGTCGTGCGAATAGACGCCCCGGCTGAAGAAGTCCCCGATCCGCAGGAGCGCCGCCGTGGCTCCCCCTTTGGGCTCCTCCGCCGTTCGCTCGTTGACCATGGCGTGTATCTACCAGCGGTGACAGCGGGCAACCGGGCTGGACCTTATACGTAACGTAATAGCTCGATCGCGGAATGTCCGCTCATCTCATCACGCGCTGGCCGCGCCGTCGACGACCAGGTCGTGCCCGGCGACGAAGCCCGACGGGCCTGAGGCCGCGAGCCGGCCCTCGTCCCGCCCGGTGATCATCACTGTGGCGCCCGTGGCCGTGAACGCGCGCGCGGTGGCGTAACCGATGCCGGAGGAGCCTCCGGTGGCGAGAACGATCTTGCCCCGCATCCGCCCACCTAATCGGTCAAGTTAGGCTCGGTGGGTGGGGGGTAGGCGGCGGGACCAGAACATCCGTCCCGAGGGAGCTCTCATGAACACCCCGCGAACCACCAGCCGCACTCCCGTGCAGTTAGCCGCACTCGTCACCGGGGTGGTGTTCCTGCTGGTCGGTGTCCTCGGGTTCGTTCCCGGGATCACCACGAACTTCGACCAGCTCCAGTTCGCCTCGCACGAGTCCGACGCCATGCTCCTGGGCGTGTTCCAGGTGTCGATCCTGCACAACATCGTGCACCTGCTGTTCGGGGTCGCCGGCGTCGTCCTGGCCCGTACCTGGTCGGGCGCCCGTAACTTCCTGATCGGCGGCGGGGTCGTCTATCTGCTGCTGTGGATCTACGGCATGCTCGTCGGCCACGACACCCCGGCGAACTTCGTGCCGGTCAACGACGCGGACAACTGGCTCCACCTGTTCCTGGGTGTCGCCATGGTCGCGCTGGGCGTGCTGCTGACGCGGCGCCGCCCGAGCGCCATCCGCTAGCCCGGCGCCTCGAACCCGTGCGCGGCCTTCGGGCGGCGCACGGGTTTCGCATGTCGGTTCAGGCCCCGCTCCGGCGCCGCCCGCCGGACGGCCGGGCGGCCGGCACCGCCCTGGCCAGCACCCAGCCGACCGCGCCCACGAGCACGCCGACCAGGATCCCGGTGAACACGCTGCTGCCGAACGCGAACGTCCGCATCAGCGCCTCCTCCGCCCCCGGCGCCAGCGCGCCCGCCAGGTCCCCGCCCAGCCGCGGCGGCTCACCGAACGCCGCGGACCAGAGCAACTGGTGAGTGACCGCGAGCAGCACCCCGTAGGCGCCGCCGATCGCCAGCAGGGTCAGGAACGGGTTCGGCACCCGCCTCCACAGCACGACGCCCAGCCAGACGATGACCGGCAGGAACGTCAGGACCGCGTTGATCACCGGGCCGACCAGGCCCAGATCGTGCGCGATCACCCGCGGCACGCCGAGCAGGGCCAGTCCCACGATCATGACCGGGGACATTCCGAGAGAGCTCGTCTTCCTCATCGCCCGACCGTAGGAGCACGGCCCGGCCTCCGGCGTCACCCCGCGGTTGTCTCCTCCGTACCCGCGGGCGCGTACGCGACCGCCAGGCCCGTAGGCGGGAGGATGTACGCGAACCCCGGCCTCGCCAAGGCGATCGACCTGCTGTCCTAGGCGAGTCCTAGGCGTACGCGGCGACCACCCCGGTGATCGTCACCAGGAGCCCGGCGGCGGTGACGACCACCCCTGGGGCGACCCATCTCCGGCGCGCCCCCGGCCCGCCCCACCAGTACGCGACCACGTACGGGAGGAAGCCCAGCCCGGCCAGCCCCGCGGCCGGGACGGCGGAGACGCTCAGCACGCCCTTGATCCCGTCGGGCAGCGCGCGGGTCCCGTCGGGGGTGAGCCGGGCGTGCGTCACGTCGCCCACGCCGGAGTCGGGAGAGGCCGACACCGGCACGGCCGGCCCGCCGTCGTCAGGGACGAACCGCCCCCGGCAGTCGTAGCGGCCACGGCCCAGCGGCTCGCAGGAGATCACGGTGAGCGTCCCGGGCGTGCCGACGTGGCCGAGCGCGAGCCGGTAGCCGGGCACCGCCACCGGGATGGGTGTCAGGCAGACGGCCAGCCAGAGCAGGACGAGCAGAATCCGGACAGGGTTCCCCATGCGGGACAGGATCGGGGAGGCGACTTGCGGATGGCTTGGCCCCCGCTGCAGCCGCTAGGACGCGCTCACCACCGGAGGCCCCTCACTGGCCTGCACCAGCACGAACCCCTGGCCCTGGAACGCGAGCTGCATGGCCTCGCCGCTGCCCCGCCCGATCAGCGCGCCGGCCTTGAAGGTGCGGTTGACGCCGACGTGCAGCCCGGCGCTCCAGCAGACGGCCGACTGCCCGTCGGCGAAGGTCGGCATGCGGCCCGCGTCGAGCATGACCGGGGTGCCGTGGGTGGTGACCGCCACCCAGCCGGTGCCGGTGAGCGTGGTGTTGAACAGCCCGCCCGCCGCGACGCCGGCCCCCTGCACCCGCTGGATGTCCCAGTTGATCCCCGGTTCGAAGGCGAGCAGGTTGCGGCCGTTGACGGTCAGGCCCTCGTTCTCCAGGTAGAACAGGTGGATGTCGTCGGCGTTGTCGGCGAGGTAGAGCGCCCCCTGCCCGCGCACCCGCATGAGAGAGGCGCCCTCGCCGGTCATCGCCTTCTTGAACAGCTTGCCCAGCCCGCCCGAGCCCTCGTAGTCGAAGTCCCAGGCGCCCTGGAAGGCGACCATGGACCCCTGCTTGGCGAGCACCTCGGGCAGCTCGACCCGGAGCATCTTGCCGTTCTGCAGGACGAAGCCGGGCGGGAGCCGCTGGGCGTCGAAGTTGCCGAAGATCGGACTGCGCACGGGTTCACCTTTCAAGATCAGACGGGGAGCCTCTGATCCACGATATGCGGCACGGCCGCGGGGCGCGCCAGAGCGGGCCGGGTGAGCATCAGCTCGGCCAGGCTCGCCCTGACGAGGGCGGCGCCGCGCAGCACGGGCGGCAGCGTGATGGCGAACAGCAGGCCGAGCACCGTGTTCCAGACCACGAACAGCGCCGGGCTGTCGGCGAACCCGAGCGCGCCGGGCAGCCCCGTCTCGACGGCCCCGGGGATGCCCGCGATGATCCACCCGTACAGCGGGAAGGTCAGCCCGGCCAGCGTGCCCAGCCACCAGGCGGCGGCCACCACGGACCCGGCGACGGCGAGCGGGAACGCGATGATCACGTGCAGCAGGTCCATGACGGCCTGCCCGCTGGCCAGCGGGTTCATCATCCGGCGGAACCAGCCGGCCCAGACCGGCGCCTCGCGGTAGCGGGGGCGTGCGACGGGGTGGCCGAGCACGCCGGGCAGGGAGGCCCGCTCGGCGTCGGCGACGCTCCTGGCGAACCCGGCGGTGGCGGCCAGCACGGGCAGCCCGACGAACGCGACGGCGGCGCCCAGCCCGGCTGACACGCCCGCGACGACCAGCGGGAACGAGACGAGGGCGGTGGGGAGGGACAGAAGGAGGTAGCGGGAGTCGATGGCGATGCGCTTTCGGAGGGTCGTCATACCGGCAACCCTACGGATCGGCGGCACCGGAATCAGTCCCGCGAGCAGGCGGAACGAGGGTAGGGACAGCCCTACCCCCCACCGGATCGCGCTCTCAGGAGACGTTCATCTCCGTCGCCTAGCGTCGAACCCGGTCGAAGGGAGCGCCATGGGTCACGATCATGAGGGGCAGCGGGCGGCGGCTGATCGCCGACGCGGGCGGACTCTACTCCGGCGCCGAGGCGAATGCCTGCAGGAAGGTGTGGACGGCAGCGCGCGAGAGGGCACGCCGTTCGGTGTCGGCGACGTGCCGGGTGCCGAGGCGTGCTCGTTTGTCCATCGGGCCACACAGCAGGGCGAAGAATTGTTCGGCGGCGAGGACTGGATCCGGGGTATGCAGGCGTCCAGCGACGGTGAGGCGCGCGAGCCGGTCGGCCAGGGTTTCGGTGACGCGGTCAACCGCCCGGGTGTGGATGTCGAGCAGGTCGGGGAACTGGTTGATCTCAGCGGAGAGCAGCCGGCGTAGCGCCCAGGATCGGTCGTCGCCGTAGCACTGGAGCAGGCGCAGGCCGACATCTTCCAGGGTGGCGCGAAGGTCGGTGCCGCAGTCGGTGAGCCGGTCGACCGCGGCCAGGTTGTCGGCCAGTGCCTGGTCGGCAGAGGCGGAGACGGCCTCGCGGAGCAGGTTCTCCTTGTCGCCGAAGTGGCTGTACACGGTGGCCTTGGCCACTCTCGCCTCAGCCGCGATCAGGTCCACCCCGGCCTGGGCATAGCCAGGACGGGCGATAGCGGATGACAGCCGCGCCGCGACCCCGATAACGTCGCCTGCACTGTCCGATCCGGCGAGGGGAAGCGGCGAGCGGTGCGGCGAGCGGTGGGGTCCTGGGCTGCGTTACCGACCGGCAAGGTCGTGCGCCTGGAGAGCGCCGGCCCGCTGCCGGCCGCCCTCGACTCCCTGCCCCGCGAGGCCCCCGCCATCCTGACCTGCACCGCCCCCGATGCGCCCTCCCCCAAGGCCCTGGTCGCCGCCATCCTGGACGAGCTCGACGCCACGGTGCTCGGGCTGTTCCCCGCCTGGCTGCCGGAAGCCGAGGGCATCGACGGTCCCGGCGGAGCGGGCCCGGCCGCCGTACGCACCCTGGCCCTGCGCACGGCGGCAACCACCGCCCACTTCGGCCCGTTCCTCGCCGAACTGGCCGAACGGGCCCTGCGCGCCAGGCCCGCACCCTTCCCGGCGCCCTTCATGAGCCTCTCCCCTGGGCCGGGCTGCTCTTCTGAGGTCGCGCCCAGCCGGTTCCCGCCCGAGGTCCGGGCCGCGGGGCTGACCAGGGCGCTGGCGGCCGCCCGCCGCCGGGCCGGGGCGTCCCTCCTGATCGAGGTGCCGGACGGGCTGTCCGCCAGGGGCCAGGAGATCCTGGTGGCGGCAGGCGAATGGCTGGCGCACCGGGCGGGACTGAGCGTCTGGCTGGCCGGGCCGCTGCCCGCCGTCGACCGCCTGGAGACGGTGCGCGCCCCGGACCACCACGGCCGGCCCTCCCCCTTGGGGCGGTCCGCCCGTCCGCAGGTCCCCGGCCGTCCGCAGGTCCCCGGCCGTCCACCGGCCACCGGCCGGCCGCATCCGGCGAGCGCGGCCGAGCGGGCGCTGGAGTCCGCGCTGAGCGGGTGCGGGTGGGCCGCCGGCCGGGCCTGGAACCAGACGATCCGGCCGAGCGCCCTGGCCTCTCCGGTACGGGTGGACCTGGTGTGGCAGGAAGACCGGTGCGTCGTCGAGGTGGACGGCCCGGAGCACCGCGGGCCGGACGCGTTCGCCGACGACCGCGCGCGGGACGTGCGCCTGCAGATCGCCGGTTACGCCGTGCTGCGGTTCACCGATGCGCAGGTGCTGACCGATCCCCAGGCCGTGGTCCGCCACATCGAGCTGTTCCTGCGTAACCGTCGTGTCTCTCAAGATCGTGTCTCGTGAAGATCTGTCTCTTGAGGATCTGTCTCTTGAGGATCGTTTCTCTGAAGAAGGATGAACATGCCAGAGCAGAGGCTGTCGCTCCCCCAGTTCGCGACACTGGTGGCGCTGGCCGTGGAAGGCGTCGACGTGTCCGGGCCGGAGCTGAGGACACGCTGGGGGTTCGAGGTCGCGAAGAAGGACCGCGACAGGCTGAACGAGCTGAAGCTGGTCGAGAGCTGGAAGGACGGTCGTTCGTACCGGCATGTGCTGACCGACCGCGGGTGGCGGCGGCTGGAGGAGGAACTGCGCGACGGCGAGCTTCCCGCGATGCAGCGCTCGCCGGGGATCGTCGCCCGTGGCCTCGTCAGCTTGCTGCGCAGGTACATGGATCGTTCCGGCCTCCGCCCGGCCGAGGTCTCCATGCCGCTGGAGCCCGTGTCGCCCGGAGAGCCGACGGCGGACCGGGCCCCCGCGCCGGAAGCCGGCGGCACGACGGAGGATGACCTGGAAGCGCTGATCAGGTCGGCCTACGCGCGGCTGGTCCACCGGCCCGGCGCCTACGTGGGGCTGGCCCGGCTGCGTCCGCTCCTCGGCGACGTGCCCCGCGAGGACGTCGACGCCGCCCTCGTACGCCTGGAACGGCTCCCCGACGTGAACCTCGTCCCCGAGTCCAACCAGAAGACCCTCACCGCCCAGGACCGGGAGGCCGGGGTGATCGTCGGCGGCCAGGAGAAGCACCTGCTGTGGATCGGGCAAGAATGACGACTCCGGGCGTCGAGGCCCTCGCGGCTCTCAGTTTCCACTACACCGAGGGCGCCGACGACGTGTGGCGGCCTTCGCCGTTCCACGTGGAAGGACTGCACGGGCACTCGGCGAAGTTCCTGCTCGACGGCCTCGCCGAGGCCAGGGGCCGACAGGGCGCGAGCCCGATCGGCGTGGTCGTCCGGGGCCAGCGCGGGACCGGCAAGACCCACCTGCTCGGCTGGCTGCGCGAGGTGACCCAGCGCGAGGGCGGCTACTTCGTGCTGGTCGGGCTGCTGGACGCGAAGGAGTTCTGGCAGAGCGTCATGGTGTCGCTCCTCGACAGCTTCTCCCGTCCGGGCGAGGACGAGCAGACGCAGCTCAGGGTGTTCCTGTCGCGCCTGGCGGCGCGGGCCGACCTGACGCGGATGGCCCGCCGGGCGGTGACCGGGAAGAAGGCGCTGTCCCGTGGGGAGCTGGACGCGTTCGTGCACGCGCTGCGGCGCATGGACGAGGCGGTCGGGCGCTGGTGCCAGGACACCGCGCGGGCGCTGGTGCTCTACGCCTCCCCGGACCCGGCCCTGCAGGACCTCGGCGAGGCGTTCCTGTACGCGATGCCGGAGGGCGAGCCGGGAGAGCGGGCGCGGTGGGGCATCCGGCCGGTGAACAAGACCCCGCAGGAGATCGTCAGGGACGTCTCCCACCTGCTGGCGCTCACCGGGCCGACGATCATCGCGGTGGACCAGATCGATCCCCTGATCGCCCAGTCCAGGACGTCCACCGACACGGCCGCCGACGACGGCGGCCACGGCGACGGGCTGCTCCTGGAACGGATCGCGGGCGGGCTCATGGCGCTGCGCGAGGTGACCCGGCGCACGATGACCGTCGTCTCCTGCATCCCCGCCACCTGGACGCTCATCGAGAGGGAGGCGGTCGACACCGTCAGGGACCGGTTCAGGACGGCCGTGCAGCTCATGACCATCCCCGACGCCGAGACCGCCAGGGAACTGGTCGCCAGGCGGTTCGAGGTGCAGTACCGGGAGGCCGGGGTCGAGCCGCCGTACCCGACCTGGCCGGTGCGTCCTGAGGCGTTCGACGGGGCGCCGGGGTTCACCGCGCGCCAGCTCCTCATCACGATCGACGCGCACGTACGGGCATGCCTGCTGAGCGGCGAGGTCACCGAGCTGACCAGCCTCACCGCGCCCACGGCCGGGGAGCGGGGAGCGACCGCTCCGGGAGGAACGCGGCCGGAGCCGGACGCCGCTGAAGAGCGGCGGGAAGCCGCGCCGGACAGCGCGCTCGACGCCCGGTTCGCCACGCTGCGGGCGGTCGGGGAGACGCCCACGATCGACCCGTCCACCGAGGACGTGCTGTTCCCCCCGCTCCTGGCCGCGGGGCTGTCCGCGTGGATCATCGAGCAGGGCGAGCGGGGGAGGACGTTCAGCGTGGACCCGCCGCCCAGCGCCAAGCCGCCCCTGCACGCCCGGCTGCGGCGCACGCTGGACGAGACCACCGAGGACGAGGAGCACTGGGCGTTCCGGGCGGTCACCGCCGGGCACGCGGTCGCGGCGCTCAACCGGGTCCGCAAGGCGTCGGTGGCCGCCGGGCTGGACGCCGAGGTGCCCAAGCGGCGGCTGTTCCTGCTGCGTAACGGGGACTGGTCGAAGGGCGCGAGGACGCGGGAGGTGGTCGCGGCCTTCGAGCGCGCGGGGGGACGGACCCTCTCGTTCACCGGCGAGGATCTGCGGGTGCTGGCGGCTCTCAGGCACCTGCTCGCGGAGAACCCGCCGGGGCTGGCGTCGTGGCTGGCCGCCCGCCGCCCCACCCGCGCCGTCTCCTTCCTGGTGGAGGCGCTCACGGACCTCCCCGGCCCCGCCGCCGAGGCTCCGCGTGAAAGGGCGGCGGCCTCCGAGCCCGTGCCCGGGAAGGGTCCTGCCTCCGACGACGACGAGCGGCCGGACGACTCGTACGTCCCGCTGGGCAGGACCGTCGACGGCGGCCGGCCTGTCGGAGTGACGCTGGAGGCGCTGCGGAAGCACACGGCGATCTTCGCCGGTTCCGGGTCGGGCAAGACCGTGCTGATCCGGCGGCTGGTCGAGGAGTGCGCGCTGCGCGGCGTGTCCGCCATCGTGCTCGACCCGAACAACGACCTGGCCAGGCTGGGCGACCAGTGGCCGGAGCGGCCCGCGGGCTGGGCGGATGGGGACGAGCGCAGGGCCGCCGACTACCTGGCCGGGACCGAGGTGGTGGTCTGGACGCCGAGGCGCGCGGCGGGCCGGCCGCTCAGTTTCCAGCCGCTGCCGGACTTCGCCGGGGTGGCCGGCGACGCGGACGAGTTCACCGAGGCGGTGGAGTCGGCGGTGGCGTCGATCGCGCCCCGGGTGAAGCTGGACGCGCGGACCGACAAGGCGCACCTGGGCCGGGCGGTGCTGCGCAAGGCGCTGGAGCACTACGGGCGCGGTGGCGGGGCGACGCTCAAGGGGTTGATCGCGCTGCTGTCCGACCTGCCCGACGGGGTGAGCGAGCTGGCGGGCGCCCCGCGCGTGGCCGCCGACGTGGCGCGGTCGCTGCAGGCGGCGATGGACAACGACCCGCTGTTCGGCGGGGGCGGCGAGCCGGTGGACCCCGGCCGGCTGCTGACCCCGTCGCCGGGCCGGCGGGCCCGCGTGTCGGTGATCAGCTTCGTCGGGCTGCCCAACGACGACCAGCGGCAGAGCTTCGTCAGCCAGCTGCAGATGGCGCTGTTCGCCTGGATCAGGAAGAACCCGGCGGGCGACCGGCCGCTCGGCGGGCTGCTCGTGATGGACGAGGCGCAGACGTTCGCCCCGGGCTCCGGGCGGATGACGGCCTGCACGCAGAGCACGCTGGCGCTGGCGTCGCAGGCCCGCAAGTACGGTCTGGGCCTGGTGTTCGCCACCCAGGCGCCGAAGGGCCTGCACAACCAGATCCCCGGCAACGCCGCCACCCAGTTCTTCGGCCTGCTGAACGCTCCCGCGCACATCACCGCGGCCCAGGAGCTGGCGCGGGCCAAGGGCGGTTCGGCGCCGGAGGTCTCCCGGCTGGGCGCGGGCGAGTTCTACGTGGCGCTGGAGGGGAGCGCGTTCGTGAAGGCGCGGGCGCCGATGTGCCTGAGCCACCATCCGCGGGCGCCGCTGACGACGGAGGAGGTGCTGGCCCGCGCCGCCCGCTGAGCCCTTCCGGCTTGGCGGATTGGGGATGGTCTCCTGACTTCCCCGGTGGGATAGTCATCAACAGACAGGGCAAAACCCGCGCAAATGGCTGCGTTAGGGGTGTGCGATGGCCTCCGCTCGACGACTGCTCGGCAGGCTGGTCTACGGCTCGCGGTACGACAAGGTTCCCTGGGGGCAGCGGGTCTACGTCCGCCCCGGCGAACGGCTGATCCGCGAGGCCCAGTGGCGCGGACTGCTCCGGCGCGCGCCGGTCGTCGAGCCCGAGGACTACCGGGCGAGCCGGCCGCTGGGCGAGATCGAGGAGTTCATCGCCTGCACGCTCTGCGGCGAGGAGCGCTCGCAGCCGCTGTTCGAGCCGACGGGAGAGGACGCCAAGTGGCGCTACCACGTGGTGCGCTGCCCTTCGTGCGGCTTCCTCTACCGCAATCCCAACATCCGCCCGGAGCGGCTCGGCGACCTGTACGCCAAGGGCTACAGCAAGTTCCTGACCGGCAAGTACGCCGCCAACCGGCAGCGCCGCTACCGGCTGACCATGGACGCGTTCTCCCCCGTCTTCGACGACGGCGCGGGACGGCGGCTGCTCGACTTCGGCTGCGGCGCCGGGCTGTTCCTGGAGCTGGCCGAGCAGCGCGGCTTCGAGGCGGTCGGCGTGGACCTGTCGCCCGACTCGGTGGCCCAGGCCAACGAGCGGCTCACCCGGGGCCGGGCGTACCTGGGGTCGCCGGAGGACGTGCCGGAGATCGCCGCGGGCGGCTTCGACGTGATCACGCTCTGGTCGGTGCTGGCGCACCTGCCCAGGCCGCTGGACGACTTCCGCCGGTTCCGCGAGCTGCTCGCGCCGGGCGGGGTGCTCATGATCCTCACGGTGAACGCCAACTCGCTGCTGCTCAAGGCGTACGGGTCGGCGTGGAGCGGCTTCACCAAGAACCATCTGATGTTCTACTCGGCCGACACGCTGCCGGTGCTGCTGCGCCGTACCGGCTTCGCGGGGGCGGGGTTCGCCCCCTTCTACGGCGACACGATCGAGGCCGGCACCACCAAGCTGCCGGATTCCCTGCGGGAGCGGCTGCGGCGCACGGTCGAGGCCACGGACGGCGGCAACATGCTGCGCGCTATGGCCTTCGCCGACGAGGAGGCGATCACCCGCTGGTCCGGCACCCGCGAGGTCCGCCGGCTGCGCGCCGAACCCGCCGCCGCGAAGCAGGAGCCACTGGATCTGACCGGGACGTGAGTACCGATAGGTAGTTGAAACGCATACGGTTGTCGTATGGCCGCTACCCCTGAAACGGTGCACTGGCGGGGCGTGCACCACCTCGCCCTCATCACCTCCGACATGGACGCCACCGTCAGGTTCTGGCACGGCGTCCTGGACGCCCGGCTGGTCGCCACCCTGGCCGTGCCCGCCTTCAAGCACTACTTCTTCGAGATCGGAGCCGGCAGCACCATCGCCTTCTTCGAATACACCGACCAGGAGCTCGACAGCTTCGCCAAACCGGCCGGCGTCCCGTACGCCAAGGCCGCCCAGTTCGACCACCTCTCCCTCCACCTGCCCGACGAGGACGCGCTGGTACGGATGCGCGACCGGCTCAAGGCGCACGGCTGCGAGGTCACCGACGTCATCGACCACGGCTTCCTGCGTTCCATCTACTTCAGCGACCCCAACGGCATCGCGCTGGAGGCCTCCTGGTGGGCGCTCGACGCCACCGGCCGACCGGCGGACCACACCGACGAACGGCTCTTCGCCGACCCCGACCCGGTCCCCGCCGTCCGCGAGCTCCGCGACACCGGCCGCCTGGCCCACACGGTCAGCACCCGGCTGGTGGACGGCGTCATCGAGGACCTCCGGCGCGAGGGCATCACCCTGGACCGGTGAGGCCCTCACCGGACCAACAGGTGATCTCGTTCTCCTGCGGCCGGCGCAAATCCGTGTGGCGGCCTTGTGCGTGGGTATCTGCGTCGCTCGAACTCAGCAACGCAGCATCACGCCAAGGAGAAAAAAGCATGGAACGGTCCCACCCTGTCAAGTCGGCCGTGGACAAGATCATCGATACGGTCGCCAGCGGACAGCCGGCCGAGATCCCTGGCGTACCGAACAGCGAGCCGCCGTCCCTGGAGGAGCCGACCGAGCCGCGCGAGCCGCTGCCGCCCAAGCCCGACCAGAGCGGGCCGGACACCTACTCCCCCACCGGGCAGCCCACCGACACCCCGCAAGGGAAGATGGCGCAGGGCGGCCCTTACCTGACGACCGCCCAGGGCCTGCGGGTACGCGACACCGACCACTCGCTCAAGGCGGGCCCGCGCGGCCCGGTCCTGCTGCAGGACCACCACCTGCGCGAGAAGATCATGCACTTCGACCACGAGCGCATCCCCGAGCGGGTCGTGCACGCCCGCGGCGCCGGGGCGCACGGCGTCTTCCGCGGCTACGGCGCCGCCTCGAACGTCACCAGGGCCGCCTTCCTCGGCAAGGACGTGGAGACGCCGGTCTTCGTGCGCTTCTCCACCGTGATCGGCTCGCGCGGCTCGGCCGACACCGTACGCGACACGCGCGGCTTCGCGACCAAGTTCTACACCTCCGAGGGGGTGTTCGACCTGGTCGGCAACAACATCCCGGTGTTCTTCATCCAGGACGCGATCAAGTTCCCCGACGTCATCCACGCCGCCAAGTGGCACCCGGACCGGGAGATCCCGCAGGCCCAGACCGCGCACGACACGTTCTGGGACTTCGCCGGCCTGCACACCGAGGCGACCCACCACACGATCTGGAACATGTCCGGCCGCGGCATCCCCCGCTCCTACCGGATGATGGAGGGCTTCGGCGTCCACACCTTCCGCCTGGTGAACGAGGAAGGGGCGACCACGCTCGCCAAGTTCCACTGGAAGCCCAAGCTCGGCGTGCACTCCCTGGTCTGGGAGGAGGCGCAGCTGCTCGGCGGCGTGGACCCCGACTTCCACCGGCGCGACCTCTTCGACGCCATCGAGTCGGGCGCCTACCCCCAGTGGGAGCTCGGCCTCCAGCTCTTCCCCGACACCCCGGACCAGATGTTCGAGGGCATCGACCTGCTGGACTCGACGAAGATCGTCCCTGAGGAGCTCGCCCCGGTCCAGCCCGTCGGCCTGCTCACCCTCAACGCCAACACCTCCAACTTCTTCGCCGAGACCGAGCAGGTGGCCTTCCACGTCGGCCACCTGGTGCCCGGCATCGACGTCACCGACGACCCGCTGCTGGCCGGACGGCTGTTCTCGTACCTCGACACCCAGATCACCCGGCTCGCCGGGCCCAACTTCCCGCAGCTCCCCATCAACCGCCCGCACGCGCCGGTCAACGACATGCAGCGGGACGGCTTCCACCAGACGGCCGTGCACCGGGGCGTCGCACCGTACCGGCCGAACTCGCTCGACGGCGGCTGCCCCTTCACCGCCGGAGCCGACCAGGGGGCGTTCGTCGAGGTGCCGGTGGAGGTGTCCGGCCGGAAGGTGCGCGAGGCCCCGGCCTCGTACGACGACCACTTCAGCCAGGCGCGCCTGTTCTGGCTGAGCATGTCGCCGGTCGAACGCGAGCACATCGTCGCCGCCTACACCTTCGAGCTGGGCAAGTGCTACGAGCAGGCCGTCAAGGAACGGTACCTGCGGGTGCTCGCCAACATCGACCCCGTCCTGTGCCGGCAGGTCGCCGAAGGCCTCGGGTTGCCCGCGCCGGACGCGGCCCAGCCCCTGGCCGACCCCACCCCCAGCCCGGCGCTGTCCCAGATCGGGCAGACGTGGCCGACGGACGGCCGGATCATCGGCATCATCGCCGGCGACGACGACGCGGAGGCGGTCGGCGCCGTCCGCCAGGCGGTGCTCGACGCCGGCATGGTTCCCCTGATCATCGCGCCGACCGGCGGCATGCTCGGCGGAACGCTGCCGGTGCAGCGCACCTTCACCACCGCGCGGTCGGTCGAGTTCGACGCGCTGCTGGTGGCGAGCGCCCCCGCCCCCGGCAAGGACGCGTACGGCGCCCGCGACGCGAAGGCGGGCGGCGGCGCGGACTCCCCGGTCGACCCGCGCGTGCTGCTCCTGATCACCGAGGCGTACCGGCACGCCAAGCCGATCGGCGGCTGGGGGGCGGCCTCCCAGGTCCTCTCCCAGGCGGGCATCCCGGCGCAGGCCCCGGGCGTGGTCGTCGCCGACGACGGCCCGTCGGCCCTGGACGGGACGCTCCAGTTCCTGGCCGCGCACCGCGTCTGGGACCGCTTCCCCGCCGCGGCCGAACTGACCTGACGCGACGACGGCGATCCCCCCGCACCGGCCCCCCACACCGGCCCCCACGCCGGCCCCCACGCCGGCCCGGTCCGCCCTCCCGGCGGGCACGGGCCGGCCCGCCGCACCTTGGCAAGGCTGACCCGCCGCACCCTCCGGCAGGCAGGGGCTAACCAGCCCCGTCCTCCCGGCAGGCGCACGCGGCGGTGCCGAGCGCGCCGCGCTCCCGGTCCACGCTCGTCACCGTGCCCGCGCCCAGGCACCTGCGGCACGGGAACGCCGCCGTCACCAGCGGATCACGCCAGCGAGGATCCTCCCACACCGGTGGAGGACCCTCCGGCGGTCGCGGGGCCCGCTCGGCGGGCTCGTGCGCACCCCCCACCCAGCCGCGGCCGGCGCAGAACCGGCAGGCGAGCCGCAGCCCGGCGAGCCGTTCCGTGCCCGATCCCGCGCAGTCGGGGCAGGTGATCGGGTCGGTCATCCAGCGCGCCCGACACCCCCGCAGGCGCCGCACGGCACCCACGTGGACTGCTGCCTGCTGTCGCCGTTGCGGTCGACCCATTCACCACCGGCACCCATGCACGTGCCGCACACCGGCGGATCGTCATCCCTCTTGGCCATACTCCGCACAGTAGCCGCACCGTCGCCCGCTGTCTCCGGGATGGGTCGGACGCCGCGGGTGCCCCGAGTCGAGTCCTCGTATATCCCCCGAGCGTGACACCTTCGTCACGCTCCCGACAGCACCGCCCGAGCGGAACCCCGGCACGACAGCCGGACAGAAGAGAGGTGAGAGCGAAGGCCGCTCCTGTCGAGGAAAGAGAGTTCACCCATGCGACGAGTTGCGCTGTTACTCATGCTGGCGCTGGTGACGGCCTGCGGGAACGCCGGGCCGGGCGACCCGGGGAGCACGGCCGAGGGGACGAACGACGCGTATCTGAAATACGCGCAGTGTCTGCGTAAGCACGGGGTCGAGGGCTTCCCCGACGACCCGAAGAAGCTGCCGGGCGGTGTGGAGATCCCCGAGAAGGCGGGCAAGGCGTGCGCCGCCGAGATGGAGGGCGTCGGCAAGACGGTCGACACCCGTGACCCCGCCTACCTGGACCGGATGACCAGGCTGGCCGCCTGCATGCGCGGGCAGGGGATCGACTTCCCCGACCCGGGCCCCGCAGGCGCGGTGCCTGATCCGGGATACGACGGCGGCGACAAGGAGGCGTTCGACGCCGCGATGAGGACGTGCTCGGCCCAGCTGGAGGGCCAGTGAGGCGAGGCACGCTGATCGCGGCGGTCATGGCGGTGACGCTCGCCGGTGGCGCCGCCGCGGCGGTGGCCTTGACCGGCAGGCAGGAGACCCCGGTGACCACGGCCGCTCCCGCCGCCACCGCTGAGGTCGTACGGGGTGATCTCGTCGACTCCGTGGCGCTGAAGGGCACCGTGCGGTTCGCCGGGGATCGCAGGATCCTCGTGGGCCGCGCCGGGACGATCACCTGGGTTCCCGGCCCAGGCACGGTGATCAAACCGGGCGGTGTGCTGTTCCGGGTGGACCGCCGGCCGGCGGTGCTGATGCGGGGCGGGTTGCCGATGTATCGGACCCTCAGGCAGGGCGTCTCCGACGGTCCGGACGTCACGCAGCTCGAACGCGGGCTGCGCTCGCTCGGGTACGGCGACGGCGTCACGGTGGATCGGCATTACTCGTGGGAGACGGCTCGGGCCGTGCGGGACTGGCAGCGGGCGTACGGCCTGGAGCGGACCGGCACGGTGGACGCCGCCCAGGTGGTGTTCCTGCCCGGCACGGTGCGGGTCGGCGAGGCCAGGGTCGCCGTCGGCGATCCGGTCGCCCCGGGGCGTCAGGTGCTGGCCGTGTCCGGCGTGCGGCAGGTCGTGCACCTCGATCTCGACGCCGGGAGGCAGGACCTGGCGCGGGAGGGCACCGGCGTGTCGGTGGAACTGCCGGACGGGAAGACGGTCAAGGGAGAGGTCGTCTCCGTCGGCCCGGTCGTGCGAGCGGAGGGCTCAGGCGGGACCGAGCGGAGCACGGTCGACGTGCGCATCCGGCTGAAAGGCCGGAAGAAGGCGATCGGGCAGGACCGGACGCCGGTCACCGTGACTCTGCGGGACAGGCGCCGCGAGGACGTGCTCAGCGTCCCGGTCGAGGCCCTGCTCGCGCTGCCCGACGGCGGGTTCGGCGTCGAGGTGGCCGAGCCCGGCGAAACCGCGCGCACGCTGAGCGTCAGGACCGGCGCGTACGGGGACGGGCGGGTCGAGGTCTCAGCGCCGGGCCTGCGGGCCGGGGTGAAGGTCACGGTGCCCGCGCCATGAGGCTCCCCCACACCAAGGTCATCGAGGCGTACGGACTCACCAAGCGCTACGGCGGCGCGGTGGACGCCCTGCGCGGCGTGGACCTCGTCGTCGAGGCGGGTGAGCTCGTCACCATCGTCGGCCCGTCCGGTTCGGGCAAGTCGACGCTGCTGCAGCTCATCGGGACGCTGGACCGGCCGAGCGCCGGCACGGTGAGAATCGCCGGGCACTCCGTCAGCGAGCTGTCCGACCGGCGGCTGTCCAGGCTGCGCGCCGACCACATCGGTTTCGTCTTCCAGCAGTTTCACCTGGGGGTGGGCATGTCCGCGCTGGACAACGTGGCGGACGGCCTGCTCTATGCGGGTCCGCCGGCGCGTGAGCGTCGCGAGCGGGCGGCACGGGCGCTGGAACGGGTGGGCCTGGGCCACCGGCTCGGCCACCGCCCGCACCAGTTGTCCGGCGGCGAGCAGCAGCGGGTGGCCATCGCCAGGGCGGTCGTCGGCGACCCGCCGCTGCTGCTGGCCGACGAGCCGACCGGGAACCTCGACTCGGCCGCCGGGACCGAGGTGCTCGGCCTGCTGAGCGACCTGCACGCCGGCGGCACCACCGTCGTCATCATCACGCACGACCTGGAGATCGCCGCCTGGTCGCCGCGGCGCGTGCGCATGCGTGACGGCCGCGTCGTGGCCGACGACGGGCAGGGAGCGGGGCGCCGCCGGGTGGCGGCGCTGGTGAAGCACGGGTCCACGGAAGGGAGGACGTCATGAGACCGGTACGGCTGAGCGTGCGGGACGTCCTGTGGGCCGGAGCCTCCGGACTGCGCGCGCGTCCGGGCCGGGTGGTCCTGTCCGCACTCGGCATCGCCATGGGCATCGCCACCATGATCGCGGTCATCGGCGTCTCGGCCTCCGGCCAGGAACAGCTGCTCCGCCAACTCGACCGGCTCGGGACCAATCTGCTGCGCGTGCAGGCGGGCGGCACGTTCTCCGGCGAAGAGGTCAAGCTGCCGGTCGACGCGCCCGCGATGGTGGGCCGCATCGAGGGGGTCCGTCATGTCGGGGCCACCGGAGCGGTCCCGGTCTCGGTCCGGCGCACCGACCGCATCCCCGAGGAGCGGACAGGCGGGATCGCCGTCCAGGCGACCACGTTCGACCTGCTCCGCGCGCTGGACGGCCGGGTCAGCGCGGGCAGGTGGCTGAGCGACGCCACCGCCCGCCATCCCGCCGTCGTGCTCGGCTCCGTGGCCGCGCAACGACTGGGAATCAGCCGCACGGGCACCCGGGTGTGGATCGGCGACCGGTGGTTCACGGTGGTCGGCGTGCTCGGCCCGATGCCGCTCGCCCCGGAGGTCGAACGATCCGCGCTGGTCGGATTCGCCGCCGCGCAGACGTACCTGGGGTTCGACGGGCATCCGACGACGATCTACGAGCGGTCGTCGGAGGAAGCGGTCGCGGCCGTACGGGCGTTGCTGCCCCGCACCGTGAATCCGCGGAACCCCGAGCAGGTGGCGGTCTCCCGGCCCTCGGACGCCCTGGCGGCCCGCGCGGCCGCGGCCGGCACGTTCACCGGCTTGTTCCTGGGGCTGGGGGCGGTCGCCCTGCTGGTGGGCGGCGTCGGCGTGGCCAACACGATGGTGATCTCCGTGCTGGAAAGGCGCAAGGAGATCGGCCTGCGCCGCTCGCTCGGCGCCACCCGTGGCCAGATCCGCGTCCAGTTCCTCACCGAGTCGCTCATCCTGTCGCTGATCGGCTCAGCCGCCGGGCTGGTCGTCGGAGCGCTCGTCACCATCGGGTACGCGCTGTCCCAGGGCTGGCCGGCCGTGGTGCCGCTCTGGGTGTTCGGCGGGACGCTGGCCGCCACCCTGGGCGTCAGCGTGGTCGCCGGCATCTATCCGGCGGTCCGGGCGGCCCGGGTCCCGCCGAGTGTCGCGCTTACTATGACCTGAATCACGGAACCCGGCAGGCTCTACGGACAGTCTTGAGTATGGAGAGAATGACGCGGGCTCGCATTCGTGAGGGGGACGCCCGGGCTTTCGAGCAGCTCTACGATGAGTTCGCCCGGTCCGTCTACGGCTATGCCCTGCGGCTGACCGGCGACTGGTCGACGGCCGAGGACGTGATGTCCCTGACGTTCCTGGAGGCGTGGCGGCTGCGGGAGCGCGTCGATCACGACGGCGGATCCCTGCGGCCGTGGCTCCTGGGCATCGCCACCAACGTGGCCCGCAACACCAGGCGGGCCTCCCGCCGCTACCACGACGCCCTGGCCCGGCTGCCCCCCGGCGACGACGCCTCCGACTTCGCCGACGAACTCGTCGAACGGATGGACGACAAGGAACGGGTGACCGCGCTGCGGCGCGCCTACGGTTCGCTGCGCCGCCCAGAGCAGGAGGTGATCGCGCTGGTCGCGGGATCGGGCCTGAGCTACGCCGAAGCGGCCGAGGCGCTGGGCACGTCGGTGGGCACCGTCAAGTCCCGGCTGTCCCGGGCGAGAAAGAAGCTGAAGAGAGCTGCCGGGCCCGAACGGACGTGGCCGCAGGAGTACGAGCCGATCACGAGGGAGGCCTGACAGATGAACGCGAACGAACGCGCGAACCTGGCCCGCGCGCTGCCGCCCGGGAGAGAACTGCCGGAACGGCGGGAGCAGCAGATCAAGGACTTCGTGATGGCCGAGATCCACCGGAGCGCGGAACCGGCCCGGCCCCGGTTGCGGCTGCCGCGCCCCATGCTGGTGCTGCCGGTCGCGGCGGCGGCCATGGCACTGGTGATCGCCTTCGGCCTGGGCCTGGGCGGCGCCCCCGCCTACGCCATCACCCTGCTGGACGACGGCACGATCCACGTGACGCTCAACGAGATCAGGGACGCCGACGGCCTGGAGGCCGACCTGCGCGACCTGGGCGTGAACGCCGTGGTGGACTACGTGCCCGACGGCCAGAGATGCAGCCCTCAGCCGCGGAGCACGGATCTCCTGCCGCAGGAGGAGGCCCGCCTGGGGGTCTGGCCGCCCCCGCAGAACCCGGCAGGCGACGGCTTCACGATCGATCCCGCCGTGGTCGGCCCCGGCCAGACGGCGGTGATCGAACTCAGCATCTCCGACGACGAGCGCATCGCCTCGATCTGGGCCCGCGTGTCCAACGGCCCGGTGGCCGCGTGCGAGCTGGTGGTGGACCCCGACCACCACCTCGGCCCGGCCCCGCAGAGCTGATACCCCCTTGACCAGCCGCCTTGATAACGCTAACAATCGCAGCAGCCATAACACCGGCGACATCCGTGACATCCGTGACATCCGTGACATCCGTGACATCCGCGACATCGCGCAAGGAGCCCCCCGTGCACGACGCCCGCCTCACGATCGATCCCGCGTTCCGGGTCGCGCCGGTGCGGCGCCGCACCTTCGGTGCCTTCGTCGAGCATCTGGGCCGGTGCGTCTACACCGGCGTCTACGAGCCCGGCCACCCGAGCGCCGACGAGGACGGCTTCCGCCGCGACGTCCTCGACCTCACCCGCGAGCTGGGCGTCAGCACCGTCCGCTACCCCGGCGGCAACTTCGTCTCCGGCTACCGGTGGGAGGACGGCATCGGCCCCAAGGAGAACCGCCCCCGCCGGCTCGACCTGGCCTGGCACAGCACCGAGACGAACGAGGTCGGCGTCGACGAGTTCGTCCGCTGGTGCCGCAAGGCCGAGGTGGAGCCGATGATGGCGCTGAACCTCGGCACCCGGGGCATCGCCGAGGCCCTCGACCTGCTGGAATACTGCAACCACCCGTCCGGCACCGCGCTGTCCGACCTGCGCGTCGCCCACGGCGCCGAGGAGCCGCACGCCATCCGGATGTGGTGCCTGGGCAACGAGATGGACGGCCCCTGGCAGACCGGGCACAAGACCGCCCTGGAGTACGGCCGGCTCGCCGCCGAGACCGCCAGGGCCATGCGCATGGTCGACCCCGGCCTCGAACTGGTCGCGTGCGGCAGCTCCGGCTCGACCATGCCGACGTTCGGCGCGTGGGAGGCGACCGTGCTGGAGGAGACGTACGACGTCGTCGACCTCATCTCGTGCCACGCCTACTACGAGGAGAAGGACGGCGACCTCGGCAGCTTCCTGGCGTGCTCGACCGACATGGAGTACTTCATCCGCTCGGTCGTCGCCACCGCCGACCACGTGGGGGCCAGGCTGAAGTCACGCAAGCGGATCGACGTCTCGTTCGACGAGTGGAACGTCTGGTACCTGTCGCGCTTCCAGGCGGCCGAACCGCCGCGGGACTGGCCGGTCGCGCCGCCGCTGCTGGAAGACCACTACCACCTGGCGGACGCGGTAGCCCTCGGCGGGCTGCTCATCACCCTGCTGCGCAACAGCGACCGGGTGACGGCCGCCTCGCTGGCCCAGCTCGTCAACGTGATCGCGCCGATCATGACCGAGCCCGGCGGGCGGGCCTGGCGGCAGACCACCTTCCACCCGTTCGCCCAGGCCAGCCGGTACGCGGCCGGTGACGTGCTGCGGGTCGAGCCGGTCTCCCCGCTGTACGAGACCGCGGAGTACGGGGAGGTGCCGCTGCTGCACGCGGTCGCCACCCGCTCCGACGACGGCGTCACGATCTTCGCCGTCAACCGCGCCACCGACGGGCCGCTCTCCCTGGAGCTCGACGCCCGCGGCCTGCGGATCACCTCGGCCACCACCCTCACCGACCCGGACGTCTACGCCCGCAACACCGCCGACGACCCGGACCGCGTGGCCCCCCGTCCCAACGAGAACGTGGAACAGGACCCGATGCGCGTCCTCCTCCCCCCGGTCAGCTGGAACGTCATCCACCTGTCCTAGCGGCGGACGCCCTCGGCGTCACCCCCGACGGTTTCGAGCAGCGCCGTGAGCTCCTTCACCTCGGCGTGATTGTCGAGCTGCACGAAGAGCCGGCGGGCCGCGCTCCAGGCCGTACGGGCCTGGTCTGGATCGGTGGTCGCGTGCAGGGCGCCGAGGGACTTGAGGGCCTGCCCCTCGTGGAAAGGGCTGGCGAGCTCGCGCCAGATCTCGACGGCGGCGGCGGTGTGGGCGACGGCCAGGGCATGGCGGCCCTCAGCCTGTTCGAGCTCTCCGAGCGCGCTCAGTGACATGGCCTCCTGGAAGCGTGCCCCCCAGCGGCGGGCCGCCCGGAGGCTCCTGTCGAGCACATGCCTGCCGCGCGAGTCGCCCAGCTTGACGTAAGTCATGCCCAGGTGCGGCAAGATGGTGATCTCGCTGCTTCTGCTGCGGAGCGAACGGGCCAGTTCCACGCCTCGCGTGAAGTGCGCCTCGGCCTCGACAAGGCCGCCCTCCTCCCGCCGTACGATGCCGAGCAGGGTGTGGATGCGGCACAGCTGCGACAAGAGGGGCACGTCCTCGGCGAGTCGGAGGCCGGCCTCCAGATGGACGGTCGCCCGCTCGATGTCGCCCTGGATCCAGTGGCCGTACCCGAGCTGCCATTCGGCCTCCACCTGACCGAGCACGTAACCGGCTTCCCTCGCCTTCGCCAGCGCCGCGTCGAGGTAGGCCACGGCCTTGCGGGGCTCTCCCCGGACCAGGAACGCCATGCCGGCGAGGATTCGGGCGTCGGCCTCGCCGTTGACCTCGCCCAGGCTCTCGAAGAGCGCGACCGCGGAAAGGCCGTGCTCCAGTGCCTCCTCCTCGGCGTGCCGGGGGCCCATGCGCAGGCACTCGGCGAGGTCGCGCAGCATGAAGGCGCGGCCGCGGGCGTTCCCGGCGCGCTCGCAGGCGTCCAGCGCGAGCCGGCTGGTCGACTCCCAGTCGTCGTAGTAGTCGCGCAGCTCGAAGAAGTTGACGGCCGCGTCGGCGAGCTGCCAGCACAGTTCGTCCGCGCCGAGCGCGGCGGCCTGCGCCACCGAGGCCCGCAGCGCGCCTCTTTCCGCCTCGAACCAGGCCCAGGCATCGGAGATCTCGACGTGCGGCTCGTGGGTCACGCCTTCGGCGGGAAGCGTCGGGAAGACCCTCCCGGGCAGCCGGGTGTCGGCCCGCCGGGCGAGGACCAACCAGCCGCCGAGCGCACGGGACATCGCCGCATGGATCTCCTGCGGGGAGGCCTCGGCTTCGGCGCGGTCGCGGGCGTGCAAGCGGATCAGGTCGTGGAACCGGTAGCGGGACTGGCCCGTGGCGTCGGTGCCCGCGAAGGTGAGGAGGTTGGCGCTCAGCAGCTCGCCGAGGCGGCGCTCGGCCTCCTCCAGGGACGCGTCGAGCACGGCCGCGGCCACCCAACCCGCGAAGTCGGGGGCGTACAGCTCGCTGAGCAGGCAGTAGAGACGCCGGGCCGAAGGCGACAGGGCTGTGTAACTCAACCCGAGCGAGGCCCGTACGGTGAGGTCTCCGACCGCGAGTTCGTCGAGGCGGCGTCGCTCGTCGCGCAGCAGATCGGCGACACGCGAAAGGGGCCAGTCGGGCCGGGAGGCCAGGCGTGCCCCCGCGGCCCGGACGGCGAGCGGCAGGTGGTCACAGAGCCGGACGATCTCGGCCGCCTCGCCAGGCGCGGCCCACACCTGATCCGATCCCGTGATCCGGGCCAGTAGCTCGATCGCCTGGGCGGGCCGGAAGACGTCCAGGTGCAGGTGCCGCACGCCGGCCAGGCCCGTCAGCCGGGGGCGGCCGGTGATCAGCACGCCGCAGCTGCCCGACCCCGGCAGCAAGGGGACGACCTGCGACTCGTCGGTCACGTTGTCGATCACTATGAGCATCCGCTTGCCCGCCAGCAGCGACCGGAAAAGGGCCGTGCGGTCGTCGATCGACCCCGGGACGGTGGACCCGTCGACGCCGAGGACGCGCAGCATCGACTCCAGTGCCCGGCCGACGGCGATGCGGTCAACGGTGCCGGAGAAGCCGACGTAGAGCTGGCCGTCCGGAAACGCGTCCGCGAGCTGATGCGCCACGTGGAGAGCGAGTGCGGTCTTGCCGACCCCGCCCATGCCGGAGATCGCGCAGATCGTCGGCGCCTGGTGCCAGTCCGGGGACAGCGCGTCCCTGAGCGTCGCCACCTCCTCGTCCCGGCCGGTGAAGTCAGCGATCGTGGGTGGGAGCTGGCGAGGGACCACGGTGCCTCCCGCCGGCGGCCACGCACCGGATCTCGCGGACAGGTCGACCCGATCGTCACCGCGGAGGATCGCCTCGTGCACGCGGCGCAGCATGGGGCTCGGCTCGATGCCCAGTTCGTCCCCCAGCAGGTCGCGGACGGCGGCGTAGGTCTCCAGCGCCTCGGTCTGACGGCCGGACCTGTAGAGGGCGAGCATGAGGTGCGCGTGCAGGCTCTCCTGGTAAGGGTGGGCCCGCGCCACTTCGCGCAGCTCGGCCAACGCCTCCGCGTGCCGCCCGAGGGCCAGCTCGTTCTCCGCCCATCGCTCGTACACGGTGAGCCGAAGTTGTTCGAGGGACAGCGCCTCCTCTGCGAGAGGCTCGGAATCGAGGAATTCCGCGAACGCCGGCCCCCTCCACAGATCCAGAGCACGCCGGAAACACCGGCCGGCGGATTCGTGACTTCGACGGTCGAACGCCGCCGTTCCCTCTGCTGCGAGTTTCCGGAACTGCGCCGCGTCCACCTCTCCGTGGGTGACGAGCAGATATCCTTCCGGCTTTCTCAGCAGTCGCTCCGCGCCCAGTTGAAGGCGGAGTTGGTGCACGTACGACTGGAGGTTGCTGCGAGCCGAGACCGGCGGCCGGTGACTCCACAGAACGGCGGTCAGGAAATCGCTGGAGACCGGCTGGTCCGCCCTCGAGATGAGACCGGCGAGCAGCATCCGTAATTTCCGGGCGTTGCCGAGAAAGGTGTGCCGACCGTCATGGATCACCTGGAGTGGGCCCAAAACCTCGAAACGCATCCAGTGTCGCTCCGCCCTGGACATTCATAGGGAGATCGCCGGCGGTGGTCCGCCGCTCGGTCATGCTCGCTGAGCGGTGCGGCTCAAGGGGGGTGAGCGTGCCGATTTTAGGTCGTCGCCGTGCCGGGCGCAAAGGCACTTTCCGGTCTCCCGGCAGGTCGCTGCCCGGGGTTGCGGGGACGGCCCGCTCGGGCTGTCCGGCGGCCACCCCGCCGCCGTAACACACCCGCCACCGTCAGTGATGTAGCGCGGCCATGGCGGCGGTTCGTAGGTTTTGGACATCCTTACGGATGCGATTCGACGGCGCACGAAAACACGGGAGGTGTGCATGGAGACGCAGAAGACCGAGACCAAGAAGCTTGAGCTCAAGGTCCGCAAGCTCGAGAAGATCGAGACGACCAAGCTCCGCGAGGGCAGCGGCTGAGCTGGTACGACGCGCCGGGGTCGGTCGAGCCGCGATCGGCTCCGGCGTTCCAGGTAACGAAAGAGTGCGCGCATGCGGAAACCTCGCGTCAAACGTGTTCACCTGCCGATGGTCCTCCCGGACGGCCGGATAAGAATCGGCCTCGGCCAGTACGGCGTGGCCGCCGAACTGGAGGACGACGCCGAGGGGAACATCGCCCGCATTCTCACCCTCATGGACGGCACCCGGGACATCGAGCAGATCTGCTCCGACTTCGTGGCGGACAACCCGGAGGTGGACCGGGAGAACGTGCGCGAGATCGTCGAGGCGCTCATCGGGGAAGGGTTCATCGAGGACGCCGAGGCGGAGCCGCCCGCCAACCTCTCCACACGGGAGTTGGAAAGGTACGCACGCGCCGGCCACTTCTACTCCTGGATCGACACCGTCCCGCGGGAGTCCCCCTACACGGTCCAGTCGAAGATCAAGGACGCCAAGGTGGGAATGCTGGGCCTGGGCGGCACCGGATCCGCCGTCGCGGCGGGCCTGGTGGCGAGCGGCATCGGCGCCCTGCACGTGGCCGACTTCGACGAGGTCCAGGAATCGAACCTGACCCGGCAGCTCCTCTACACCGAGCAGGACATCGGCGCCCCCAAGGTGGAGCGGGCGGTCGCCCGGCTGCGCGCGATGAACAGCCTGGTCACGGTGACGGGCAGCGACGTCAAGGCGACCGGGCCCGACGACGTGGCAGCGTTGATGACCGGCTGCGACGTGTTCGTGCTCTGCGCCGACGAGCCCCAGCCGGACATCATGCTCTGGACGAACGAGGCCGCGCTGCGTACGGGAACGCCGTGGTTCGTCAGTTTCTACGCCGGGCCGATGGCGGTGGTCGGCTCCTTCCATCCCGGCGAGACGGGATGCTGGCTCTGCGCGCGCCGTGACGAGGACGCCAGGCAGGCCGACTCGGGGGAGCGACTGCTCGTGGCCGCGGGCCGCCCGCCGAACGCGGTGGTCGCCGCCAGCGCCAACATCAGCGGTCACATGTGCGCGCTGGAGGTGCTCTACCACCTCGGCGGCCTGCCCGCCCAGGCGCGCGGACGGATCTTCCACTGGAACTTCGCGGTCTGGGACCACTGCTACGCCGTGCCGGTGGCGCGTCACGACGACTGCCCCGCCTGCGGCTCGGTGAGCGGATGACGGCGCCCGCCGCCGTCGACGCGACCGGCACGCTCCTGTTGCGCCCGCTCAGCATCCAGGCGGACGACGACCCGGACAGCGTCATCGTCGGACGGCCGGAGCTGGGCGAGTTCGTCAGCCTGCCCGCCCTCTACGGCAAGGCGGTCGAGCTGCTCGGCGACGGCCTCCCGGTCGGCGTGGTCCAGCGCCGGATCGAGGACGAGCACGACGTCGAGCTGGATGTCGTGCAGCTCGTGGAGGCGCTCGTCGACCTCGGCTTCGTGGCCCGGCTGAACGACGTGGACCTGCCGGACGCGGCCGACGAGGCCCCGCCGCCCCATCTGCCCTGGCTGGCCGAGAGGCACGTGGGGTGGCTGTTCGGCCGCCCGATGGGGGTGCTGTGCGCGGTCCTGGTCGGCGCGGCGGTCGTGACTCTGTTCGGCCGGCCCGATCTGGTGCCCGTGTACCACGACTTCTTCTGGAGTGACTACATCGGGCTCACGACGCTGGTCAACACCGCGATGTTCTCGGTGGTGATCAGCCTGCACGAGCTGATGCACCTGGCGGCGGCGCGATCGCTCGGCACGCCCGCGCGCATCGGGTTCGGCACCCGGCTGCACAACCTGGTCGTGCAGACGGACGTCACCGCCATCTGGTCGGTGCCGAGGCGCTCGCGTTACCGCGTCTACCTGTCCGGCACCTACTGCGACCTCTTCCTCCTGGCGATCCTGCTGCTCGTGCTCGCCTACGCGAACCCGCCGGAGGAGGTCGCGGCGCTCCTGCGGGCCCTCGCGCTGATCACCATGCTGAGCGTGCCGATCCAGGCACACGTCTACATGCGGACCGACTTCTACTTCGTGCTCGCCGACCTCCTGCGCTGCCGCAACCTGTTCGGCGACGGGCTCGACTACGCCCGCTACCTGCTCCGCCGGGCGGTCGCCGTCGTCAGGCGGACGCCGCCCCCCGCCGACCCGAGCACCGAGCTGTCCGCCCGCGAACGGCGGGCGGTGCGGATCTACGCGGTGCTGCTCGTCCCCGCCGCGACGATCGCCCTCGGCACGTTCGCGATCTACACCCTGCCGATCATCGTCAGCTCGCTGCTCCAGGCGCTGGTCGCCGTCTGGGGCGGCCTGAACGGCGGCTCCGCGCTGCAGGGCGTCGACGGCGGCCTCTTCCTGCTGGTCGAGGGCGGCATCCAGGTCCTGTTCGTGGTCACGTTCATCCGGTCGCACCCCCACTGGTTCCGCCGCGGGCGGTCGTCCGGCGCGTGAGGGGTCAGGCGGGACCGGTGCTCTCGCGTACGACCAGCTCGGGCTCGACCAGGCGGCGGGCCGGCTCCGTGTGGCCGGCCATGCGGTCGAGCAGCAGGTGGAAGGCGTGCCTGCCGACCTCGCCGAACTCCTGGCGGACCGTCGTCAGCGGCGGCCAGAAGTAGGCCGCCTCCGGGATGTCGTCGAACCCGACCACGCTCACCTCGTCCGGCACCCGGCGGCCCGCCTCGCGCAGGGCGCGCATGAGGCCGAGCGCCATCTGGTCGTTGCCCACGAAGATCGCCGTCACCGACGGGTCGTCGGCGAGCCGCCGGCCCAGCTCGTGGCCCGAGCGCGGGCTCCAGTCGCCGCGCAGCGGTTCGGGCACCGGCCGGCCCTCGGACTCCAGGACCTCGCGCCAGCCGTCGATCCGGTAGTTGGCGTCCAGCCAGTCGACCGGCCCGCCCAGGTGGTGGACGGTCCGGTGGCCCAGGTCGAGCAGGTGGCGGGTGGCCCTGGCCGCCCCGGCGCGCTGGTCGACGGTGACGACGGGGACGGGGATGTCCTCACCGGCGTCGACCGCCACCACGGGCAGGTCGCGCGGCAGGTGGCGCAGGCCGTCGGCGGCGGACTCGTGCGGGGCCAGGATGACGACGCCGTCGACCGCCTGGGCGCGCAGCCGCCGCACCGCCTCCTCGATGGAGCGCCTGCTGAGCTGGCTGAGGCTGGCGATGCTGACGCTGTAGCCGCTCAGCCTGGCCGTCTGCTCGATGCAGTAGAGGGTGGACGCGGGACCGTACAGGGTGGTGTCGATGCTGACCACGCCGAGCACGCCCGAGCGGCCGGTGACGAGCTGGCGCGCGGCCAGGTTGGGCCAGTAGTCGAGCTCGCGGACGGCCGCGAGGACCCGCTCGCGGGTCTCCGCGCGCACCCGGTGCGGCGCGTTGAGCACCCGCGAGACCGTCATCGCCGAGACCCCCGCCAGCGCTGCCACGTCACCCAGCACGGCGGGCTTGCGCGGGGCCTCGGTCTCGTCTCCTGCGCCGGCCATGCGTTCCCCCTCGTGATGTCCGCATTAACGCTAACAGGAGGAAATCCCGGCTTGGCGCCCGGATGATTGACGGAACGAGTAACAGAATGAGGTTCCACCACGGAGGAGGACCGTTGAACCTGCCCGAGACCGGGATGACCGCCGACGAGCTGCTCGCGGAGCTGGCCCGGCTCACCGAGCACGACCTGCCCGTGCGCGGCGGTCAAGTGACCTCCTACGTGTACGACACCGGCCGGCCGGAGGTGCACGAGGCGGCGGCTCGCGCGTACGCCGCGATGCTGGAGGTCAACTGCCTGGACCCGACGGCTTTCCCGAGCATCGTCGAGATGGAGAAGCAGGTCGTCGGCGCGGTCGCGGACCTGCTGGGCGGCGGGCACGGCGTCTTCACCAGCGGCGGCACCGAGTCGATCATGCTGGCCGTGAAGGCGGCCCGCGACGCGGCGGGCAGGGACCGGCCCAACCTGGTGCTGCCGGTCACCGCTCACCCGGCCTTCCACAAGGCGGCCCACTACCTGGGCGTGGAGGTCAGACCGGTGCCGGTGGACCTCGCGACGTTCAAGGCCGACGTGCGGGCGGTCTCGGAGGCGATGGACGAGGACACGGTGCTGGTCGTCGCGTCGGCTCCCTCGTACCCGCAGGGGGTGATCGACCCCGTCGGGGAGATCGCCGCGGTCGCGGCGGAGGCGGGCGTGCTCTGCCACGTGGACGCGTGCGTGGGCGGGTGGCTGCTGCCGTGGCTGCGCGAGGCGGGCGCGGACGTGCCGCCGTTCGACCTGTCGGTGCCGGGGGTGACGTCGCTCTCCTGCGATCTGCACAAGTTCGGGTACGCGCCGAAGGGGGCGTCGGTGGTGCTGTTCGCCGACCCGGCGATGCGGCGGCGGGCGTACTTCGCGTCGGCGGCCTGGCCCGGCTACACGATCATCAACGCGACCGTGCAGAGCTCCCGCTCGGCGGGGCCCCTCGGCGGGGCGTGGGCCACCTTACGGGCGCTCGGCCGCGAAGGGTACGTCGCGCTGGGGAAGGCCACGCTGGAGGCGGCGGACCGGCTGCGCGCGGGCCTGGCCGGGATCGGCGGGCTGCGGGTGCTGGGCTCGCCGGAGTCGACGCTGGTCGCGTTCACCGGCGACGACGTGGACGTGTTCACCCTCGCCGACGAGGCGCGGGCGCGCGGGTGGTTCCTGCAGCCGCAGCTCTCGTACGCGGGCATCCCGGCGAACCTGCACATCACGGTCACGGGGGTGACGCTGGCCGGGGTGGACGCGATGCTCAAGGTGATCGCCGAGTCGGCTGAGGCCGCCCGGCGGCTCGGGCCGCCCGTCGTCCCCGACGGGCTGGTGGAGCTGATCAACGGGCTGGACCTGGACACCCTGGACGACGCCACGTTCGCCGAGCTGGCCGCCTCGGTGGGGGTGGACCTGCGGCCGGGGGCCGGCCAGCCCCGGATGGCCGTGGTCAACGCCGTGCTGGACGCGCTCCCGGCCGAGCTGCGGGAGGCGATCCTGGTGCGGTTCCTGTCGGTGATCTACAGCTAGTACCGTTCGCGTTCGTGCCCCCGTTACCGCGCCCCGTCCTCGCCGCCTGGTGGGCCGCCGTCGTCGTCGCTCTCGTACCCACGTGGTGGTGGTGGGGGAGCAGTTGACACCGGAAACGCTGGAGGAGCTGGAGTGGGGCACCACCGACATCTACGGCATGGTTCGCGCTTTCGGCAGCGTGAAGCCGACGCCGGTGCTGTCGGCGCTGGCCGACGACCTCGGCATGATCGCGGAGCTCGCGTACACCTGGGCGCTCCCGGCGTTGCTGGTGCTGGCCGGGTTCCTGGGCTGCCTGCGGCAGAGCGACCCGGAGGCGTTGGGGCGGCGGGTCGCGTGGGGGCTGGTGGCGGTGGCGGCGGCGGGGCCGGTCACCGCGGTGGATCTCTCGCTGACAGTTCTCAGCCCGGAGTGGTTCGCCGCCATGGCCGACTGCTGGGGGCGTGACCAGGTCTGCTACCTGCTCGCGGCCCTGCTGGTGCTGGCCGCCTCGCTCGGCATGCCGCGCCGTCCCGGCCCGGCCCCCGAAGGGACCGGGCTCAGGGCGGCGGCGCTGCTGGCCGATTACGTGATCTTCTCCGTGGCGCTCGGGCTGGTGACGCCGTTGCTCTCCGATAGCCGCCGCTTCCTCCACTCCGACGGTTTCCGAGGGCTCCTCTCCCTTCTGGAGCCGGAGATACTGCCGTCGGGCGACGAACTGGCCACGCTGGGGCTGCTGTTCCTGTACGTGTGGATCCCGCGCGGCACGACCGTCGGCAAGCGGCTGGTCGGGCTGCGGGTGGAGGGTGCCGGGGCAGGGAAGGCGGCGCTGCGGGCGCTGCTCTTCCCCGTCGCCGTGCTGTGGCCGGTCTACGGGGTGTTGTGGCTGGCCGCCGACGTGCTCTGGTCGTTCGTGGACCGGGACGGGCGGATGCTGCACGACCGGCTCCTGGGTACTTCCGTCACCTTCACCAGGGGGCATCCGGCCACCCTGACGCCATCTGTGCCGTGAGCCCTCCATCTTGCCTCGCGATCAGCGTGGCCTTGCTATCTCTCGCCGCCGACCGCCGCCCAGACACTGACGATCCGCTGACCGTGGATAGAGGGATTTCAGAACGTGTTCTGATATGGAGCCTTCACCCTGGAACTGGTCGAAGCACTCTCCGACGCGGCCGAGCTCGACGTCGATGCCACCACCCGCGAGGTCGTCGCGGGCTGGCGAGCCACCGCCAGAATCAAGGCCGACCCTGCACATTACGCCGAGGCCCGCAAGCCCATCAGCGGCGACTTCGGCCCGGTGACACGAGCCGCCCCATAGCCGGAGCAGGTCGCGTTCCGGGCAAGTCAGGAGTCACCTGAGGAACTCTTCCGCACCCTCGAACTCAGACGTCGGGAGCACACCCAGCGTGGAGACCTCGGCCCAGGCCAGGTTCCAGCGCCGCGGCACGGACCGGGTCCCCCACCTGATCGCGGTCTGCTCAACCAGCCACAGACCACGACCACCGCACTCATCGTCACCCGGCCGGCGAGAACGAGGAACCGTCGCCGCACCCTCATCGATCACCTCGATCCTGGCCAGCACGTCGGTAACCCCGAAGACCTTCACCCTCACCAGCCCGCCCGGCCGCCCTGACGCGGTATGCAGCACGGCGTTCCCTGCCAGCTCACTCGCGACAAGCCGGGCACCGTCCACATCGCGATGCCCGGCCACCATCAGAGCGTCAGCCACCCAGCGGCGAACCAGGCAGACCCACGCCGCGCTCCCTGGAATCGTCAGCTCCACCAGAGTCCGCTCGCTCACTGCGCCACCTCCCACACCCGTTCGAACGCGTTCTCGTCCCGCACCTCCACCCACCGATCACGGCCTCGTCCCCACGAGAACACCCACCTCTCGCCCCGCAGAGAAGCCCGTACGAGCAACGGCCCCGACGCTCGCCGGACTGTGACGCACGGCTCGTCACGCCTCGGCAGCTGCACCGAAACAGCCAGCCCACGCCTCGCCAGGCCCCATGCGAGCTGCGTCAGGTAATGGAACTGCACCTGCTCACGAGTCGGCATGGAACGTTCCAGAATGTTCTCTCTCCGTTTGCGTCGCATTTGATCCAACCGCCCTTCGTGCGCGAAGCCGATCCAGCCCGACCACTGCGCCAAACCAAACTGCACACGGGCGCAAGACCCATGACGACCCCACCGAAGTAGCCCGCCCGGCCACCCCGTCGGCCACCTGGAGGACAGCGCGCGCGTTGACCGCCTGCGTTTCTGCCGGTCCGGCGGCCAGGGCCGGGGTCCCCATCGGGGGTCTGGTACGGAGGCGCTGCGGGTTGCCGAGGTGGGGGCAGGCAAAGGTGCCGCTGGTAGCGGAGCCGCATGTCGGGCGGTTGGCGCAATTTGGCGTGCTGGTTGTGTCTACTGTCTCCTTGTACGACGAAATGTCCGGGGACAATCCTTGGCTTGTCTGGGACCATGGTGAACGCGAGAGGGAGCCGTGTCAAGGATTGGTCGGGGACAATCTCGGAAAGGGAGTAGCATGCAGCACTCGCGCTATCTGGACATCGCAGCGGAGATCAGGCGCAGGGTTGAGGCCGGCGAATGGGAGCCGGGCTCCCGCCTTCCCCGACTCAACGATCTCGCGGCCGAGTACGGCGCGAATCGCGACACCATCGGTCGAGCCATCGCGGCGCTGGAGTCCCAAGGCGTGTTGTGGGCCGTGCAGGGCCGGGGCATCATCGTCCGGCACGGGATGATGCGCCTTCGCAGACCGCGCGGGAACCTGGTGAAGCGCAACAGGGCCACGCCCAGCGCCGGTTACTCCTTCCCCTCGGCCTCCGGCCAGGAGAAGTGGAAGCACCACATCACCCCCTTGGCAGGCCACGAACCACTGACCGACCCGAGGATCGCCAAGCTGCTGGGCGTCGAACCGGACACACCCGTCATGCGCCGGTTCCGGGTCACCGGGCCCGAGTCCGAGCCGCCCTTTCAGATCAACATCTCGTGGATACATCCGCGGGGAGTGGCCGACGCCCCCGAGACGGCGTCCGAGGACCCCGGCCCAGGCCACTGGCTGTACCTGCTGGAGAAGGCCGGCCACTGGCCGATCAGTTGGACCGAGTTCCACCGGGCACGCACCCCGACCCCCGACGAGGCGCGCCTGCTGGAGATCCCGATCAGCCTGCCCGTCCTGGAGATCGTGCGCGTAGGCACATCCGGAGCGGACGGCAAACCGATCGAGGTCACCGAGTACATCGTCGCCGGCGATCGGGTGGAAACCGTGCACGTGCTGCATCGAGACGAGTCCGCGCGATCCCCCTGGCCCGACATCCCAAGCCCCGACCAGGTCGAGACCGGCAGGTGAACGCCCATGAGCCGCCTCACCGTTGAAGCGTCCGCCCGCACACACATCGGACTCGTACGCCGCCACAACGAGGACGCCGTTTACGCGGGTCACCACCTGTTCGCGGTCGCCGACGGCCTCGGCGGGCACGCGGCCGGCGACGTGGCCAGCTCCACGGTGATCGACACCCTGAAACCGTATGACCGCGTGCACTCGCCGCCGGATCTCCCTGACGTGCTCGGACACGCGATCCACGCCGCGAGTCTGGCGCTGCGCGACAGGATCGCGATCGACCCGGACGCCGCGACCATGGGCACCACCCTGGTGGCCATGCTCTGGTCCGGGACGACCGCGGTCGTGGCCAACATCGGCGACTCGCGGGCATACCTGCTGCGAGATGGCGACCTGACCCAGATCAGCGAAGATCACACCTACGGCAATCTGGTGGCGGACGCGGCCGACGTGCCCAATCTGTCCGAGAAGATCGCACGATTTCTCGACGGCCGCGCCGACGGGCGCTCCCCCGACCTGAGCCGGCGACAGCTCCACTCGGGAGATCGGTATGTGCTGTGCTCGGACGGCTTGAGCGGCGTCGTGCCCACCGGGGTCATGCGGGCTGTCCTGGACTCGACCACTGATCCGGGCGACGCGGCCGAGCGGCTGGTCGCGCTGGCTCTGGAGAGTGGCGGGCCGGACAACATCACTGTGGTCGTCATAGACGTACGCAGCGACGACGACGATCCGGTGGTGGAGACAGCCTCGTGCTGACCGCGTGAGACAGCCGGTCGGCGTCGCGGAGTTCGGGGCGGCGGTGACCGGGCCGAGGTTGATGATCACCTGCTCGTCCTCGCGACAGGTGCGTTCGGCCTCGGTCATGACGCGTTCTCGCGCGCCTCGTTGACGCAGCGGAAGCCGGGGACGAGGTGAGCGCTGACGGTCCAGGGCGGCGTCCGAGGCGATGTGGAAGGTGGCGCTCTCCCCCGACAGGAGGGTGACCAGCATGGTGTCCACCGAGGCGGCGAGGTCCAGCCGGTCAGGGAAGAGCGCCACGTCACGCAGGATCGCCCAGGCGGTGACCGTGACGCGGTAGCCGCCATCCACCGTGTCCACCGCCGCGTCGTAGGCCGCCGGAGGGAAGGCCACGGCCGGGTCCTCGGCGAAGAAGAACCGGGTGCGCTCGTCGCCAAGGCGCTAGGACCTGACAATCGAGAACATCGAGCGCGTCCGTGTCTCAACCCCGTCGAAACAAGAAACGGCAGAGTGACCTAATTTTTCCAAAAGCTCGAGTTCTCTGGCGGATCGTCTGCCGGCTGTTCAGCAGGTGGGGCCGAAGGTTGCTCAGGAAGAGGGTCGAGATATTCCTCGGACTTGGCGGAGGGAGCGGTTTCCTGGCTCGGCGCAGTAAACTCGCGGAAGCCCTTCAGAGTTTCCTGTATTGCACTTGCCTGAGTGCTCATGGCGCGCATCGTGTGTTCGTGAAGGGTCGCAAGGTTCTTCGCGATCTCTTCATGAGTGGCCGCCAGACTCCTCGAGACCTCTTCCTGGTCGGCAGCCAGTCGGATCAGTGTGTCTTCGAGCTTCTCCAACGGGCTTTTCTCTGGGGGCAGCCCTCGTTTTTCCACTTCCGCACGCACGCGGGACAGGCGATCACGCCAGTCGTGCAGACCGTTGGGATAGTTGTGGATGACGCCGATTACGCTCTCATCCCACTCGCCCTCGCTGAAGAGAGCTTTGAGTCCTTCGCCGGCCTGCGCGAGCCTGTCCAATGTTTGCGCATCGGAATCAAGCCATGCCTTGACCTCATCGTAATTGGCCATGAAGTTCCTTCCTCCTGTCCCCAGGAATCGACAGCCGAAGATTGGCACCCCCTTACTATCGACGCTTGCCAGAGTTTCGGGAAGTCTTCTCCTCGATGAATTCTGTTAAGCTGTGTCGTTCGGTCATCAGGAGTTCTCTCCCGTCACCCGATCCACAGTCACCAGCAATAGTGGGCGGCGCGCATCCCGCCTTCGGCGAACTCCCTTTTTATTCAAGTGCGCAAAATCAAGGAATATGGCATGTCGTTCAGAGGGCGGTACCGCCGGGCTCCGCCGTGTGCCTCGTTGACGCAGCGGGGGACCGGTTGCGTGATGAGGGCCGACGGGTTCAGGGCCGCGGCGAAGATGATGCGGAAGGTGGCGGTCTCGCCCGGTAGCCGCCGCATGACGTGCTCGGGCAGGCGACCCACTCCGCGAGTCTGGCGCTGCGCGACAGGATCGAGATCGACCCGGACGCCGCGACCATGGGCACCACCCTGGTGGCCATGCTCCAGTCCGAGACGGGCGGATGCTGCACGACCCGCTGCTGGGCACCTCGCCAGGCATCCGGCCACTCTGGCACCGCCGTGCCGTAAGCCCTCTATCCAGCCTCGCAGTCAGCGTGGCAGCGGTGGTGCCGGCGTGAGCGCTTTGGCCGTATCGTGTCCGCCATGTCCGCGTTACCCCGCGTCGCCGCCTGGTCGGCGGCCGCCTTCGCTGCTTTTCTCCCTTCCTGGTGGCGGTGGGAGGTGTGGAGAGAGCTGCACCCACTGGACGACAAGCCGGGCCTGACCGTGATCTACGGCCTGGTCCGCCCGCCCGCGGACTTCCCCGGGACGCCGGTGCTGACACCGCTGCTCACCGATCTGGACACGCTCATGGAGATATCCCTGAGGTGGGCGCTCCCGTCGGTGCTCGTGGTGGCCGGATTGCTCGCCTGGCTGCGAGGGGGTGGCCCTGAGGCGGTGGGGCGGCGGGTCGCCTGGGGGCTGGTGGCGGTCGCGGTGGTCGCGCCGGCCCCCGTCATCGATCCTGCGGTCCAGGTGCCCAGCTTCGAGTGGGTCGCCCAGGTCGCCGAAGGGTGGGGGCCTGACCAGGTCTGCTACCTGCTCGCGGCGGTGCTGGTGTTGACCGGGTTCCGGCGTCCGGAGGAGTCAGGACTCGTTGACGCAGCGGAGCACCGGGGGTGAGGTGAGCACCGCCAGGTCGAGATCTGCGCTGGTGGTGATGTGGAAGGTGGCGGTCTCACCCGGCAGGAGGGTGACCAGCATGGTGTCCACCGAGGCCGCCGAGTCCAGGCGGTCGGGGAAGAGGACCAGGTCGCGCAGGATCGTGCGGGCGGTGACTGTCACCCGGTAGCCGCCGGTCACCCGATCAACGGAAATGTCGTAGGCCGCCGGAGGGAAGGCCACGGCCGGGTCCTCGGCGAAGAAGGACAGGGTGCGTTCGTCGCCCAGGCGGACCGAGAGGAGTTCGCGGGAGGGGTCGCCGGGGGTGGCGACAGAAGGCGGGAGCGGCACCCGCGCCACCGACCGGGGTTCGGCCGAGACTTCCAGGACGTCCTTGGCCAGCGGCCTGCCGTCCAGGTCGAGCCGGGTCACGAGCAGCGAGCCCCGCCATGCCGTGCCCGAGTCGTTGACCACGGCCACCGAGTCGCCCTGGACGGTGAGGAGACGGTCGGCGTAGAGGCGGCGCAGCGCGTACCACAGGGGTTTGCGCCTGCCGTCGCCGTCTACGGCGGCCCACGAGGTGACCGGCCAGCAGTCGTTGAGCTGCCAGACGATCGTGCCCATGCAGTACGGCATGAGCGCGCGGAACCGCTCGATGGCGAAGGTGATCGCGCGGGCCTGGTTGAGCTGGGTCAGGTAGTGCCAGTCGTCGAACGAGTCCGGCGCGGGCAGGTGGTCGCCGAGGCCGCGCAGCAGTTTGCCGTTGCCGTCGTCGGCCTTCTGGTGGTGCAGCACCAGCGGGGCGTCGGCGGCCAGTTCGCCGGAGACGGCGCGGTGGAGCGTGGCGTACGCGGGCGGCCCCTGGAAGCCGAACTCGGCCACGAACCGGGGCGTGTAGGTGGCGTAGTGGCGGTAGTCCTCGCGGTTCCACACGTCCCAGATGTGGATGGTGCCGCTCGACGGGTCCAGCGGCGCGGCGGCGGGGTCGGCGGAGAAGGGGCTGCCGGGGATGTACGGGCGGGTCGGGTCCAGCTCGGCCACGATCGACGGCAGCAGATCGTGGTAGAGGCCGCCGCCCCAGCTCCGGCCCTCCAGCTTGTCCTGCCAGCCCCAGTCGGCGTACCCCTCCAGGTTCTCGTTGTTGCCGCACCACAGCACCAGGCTGGGATGGGCGCAGAGCCGGGTCACGTGCTCGCGCGCCTCGGCGGCCACCTCCGAACGGAACGGCTCCTCCTCCGGGTAGGCGGCGCAGGCGAACGGGAAGTCCTGCCACACCAGCAGCCCGAGCTCGTCGGCCAGGTCGTAGAAGTCCTCGCTCTCGTACAGGCCCCCGCCCCATACGCGCAGCAGGTTGACGCCCGCGCCGACGGCCTGCCCGAACCGCTCGGCGAGCCGGGAGCGGGTCACCCGGGAGGGGAAGCAGTCGTCGGGGATCCAGTTGACGCCGCGCACGAACACGGGCGTCCCGTTGACGGTCAGCCGGAACGCGTCCTCGTCCAGTTCGACGGAACGGAACCCGATCTTCCCGGTCCACGACGACTCCCCGAGGCGCACGGTCAACTCGTAGCGGTGCTGCTCCCCGTACCCGCGAGGCCACCACAGCCGCGGCGAGGGCACGGCCAGCGGCACGACGGCCGAACGCTGACCGGCGGCGAGCCGCACCTGCGCCGTGACCCCGGCCACCGAGGCGGTCAGGGTGAGCGGCGCCTCGGTGGCGCGCTCGACGCTGACGTGCACGTCCACCCGGCCGGAGCCGTCGGCGGCGACGGTGGTGAGCGGGCGGACCGAGGCCAGGCGGGCGCCGGTCCAGCTCTCCAGCCCGATCGGCCGCCAGATCCCGGCGGTGACCAGGGCGGGCCCCCAGTCCCAGCCGAAGTTGCAGGCCATCTTGCGGATGAACGCGTACGGCGCCTCGTAAGCGCCGGGGCGGAACCCGAGCGCGGCCCTCCGCTCCTCCGCGTACTCCAGCGCCGAGCCGAAGACGACGGTGAGCGTGTTGGCCCCTTCGCTCAGCAGGTGGCGCACCGGGAACCGGTAGGAGCGGTGCTGGTTGGCGGTGGCGGCGACGCGCACCCCGTTGAGGGTGATCTCCGCCACCGTGTCCAGTCCGTCGCACACCAGGTCGGTGCGCTCGTGCTCGTCGGGCGACCAGGAGAACTCGGTGGTGTACGTCCACGCGGTGCGGCCGATCCAGCCCAGCCGGTTCTCGTTGTCGTCCAGGTACGGGTCGTCGATGAGACCGGCGGCGAGCAGGTCGGTGTGCACGCAGCCGGGCACCGTAGCGGGTACCGGGGGCGGCGCGTCCCCCGAGGCCGCCGACAGGACCCAGCCGTCGTGCAGCCGCCGGTACGAGCTCACGTGGGTTCTCCCCGGCACTCGTCGAGTCTGGCGCAGGCCACGAAGTGGCCGGGTTCGGCCTCGGCCAGGCCGCCGGTCGCGCCGCGCTCGTGGTACGGGCAGGTCTCCACGGGCGCGGCGTCCTCCCAGGGGGCGTGCAGCCGGGGCACGGACGACAGGAGCTGCCTGGTGTAGGGGTGCAGCGGGTTGTCGAACACCTGGTGCGTCGGCCCCATCTCGACGACCGCGCCGTCGCGCAGCACCACCGTGCGCTCGGCCAGGTAGTGGCCGAGCGACAGGTCGTGCGTCACGTACAGCACGCTCAGTCCGCGGCCCTTGAGCTCGGCGAGCAGGTTGAGCACGTCGATGCGGGTGGAGGCGTCGAGCATGCTGGTGATCTCGTCGGCGATGAGCAGCTTCAGGTCGAGCAGCAGCGCCCTGGCGATCAGCAGGCGCTGCAGCTGGCCGCCGCTGAGCTGGTGCGGGAACTTGCCGAGGACCTCGCGCGGGTTGAGCCGCACGTCCTCGATCGCCGCGTGGACCCGCTCGGTCCACTCCCGGCCGGGGACCGACGGATAATAGCTGTCCTTGATCATCTGGAACACTCGGTCGGCCTTGAAGACCGGGTTGTAGCAGCTGAACGGGTCCTGGAAGACGCCCTGGACGGTCCGGTAGTACTCCTTGCCGGGCTTGACGGGCACGCCGTCCACGGTGATCGAGCCGCCGGTCATCGGGATCAGCCCGAGGATCATCTTGCCGATCGTGCTCTTCCCGCTGCCGCTCTCCCCGATGAGGGAGACGACCTCGCCGGCCCGCACCTCGAAGCTCACCGCGTCGACGGCCGTCAGCGTCCGCCCGCCGAAGGTCCCGACCTTGTAGACCTTGGTGACGTTCTCGACTTTCAGCATCAGACCTTCCAGCACGCGGCGAAGTGGTTGGGCTCGATCTCTGTCACCGGCGGCTCCTCGGCGCACTCGTCGCCGGCCAGCGGGCAGCGGTCGCGGAAGCGGCAGCCGCTGGGCGGGTCGAGCAGCGACGGCGGGCTGCCGGGGATGCCGGTCAGCTTGCGGTCGGCGTGGCGGACGCCGATCTCCGGCAGCGAGTTGATCAGCAGTCTCGTGTACGGGTGCCTCGGCGCTTTGATCAGCTTCTCCGCGGGCGCCTTCTCCGCCAGTTTGCCCGCGTACATCACCATGATCGTGTCGGCGATGTGCGAGGTCAGCGCCAGGTCGTGGGTGATGAAGAGCATGCTCTTGACGTAGCCGCCGTCACGGAACCCGAGCAGCGCCCTGGCCACCGCCTTCTGGGTGGACACGTCCAGCGCCGAGGTGACCTCGTCGGCGATCAGCAGGGCCGGGTCGAGCAGCGTGGAGATGACCATCACCATGCGCTGCTTCTGGCCGCCGGACAGCTCGATCGGGTAGCGGTCGAGCACCTCGCGCGGCAGTCCCACCAGGCCGATCCGGCTCTCCAGCTCCTTCCTGTCGAGCGGCACGCCGCGCGAGCGGAGCAGTTCGCCCACCATCTTGCCGATGCGGCGGGTCGGGTTCATCGCGCTCATCGAGTACTGCGGGATGAGCGAGATCTCGTGGAAGCGGAAGGCGTTCATCGCCCGGTCGTCGCCGATCGGCAGCTCGCGGCCGTCCAGTTCGACGGTCCCGCCGACGTGCCGCATCCGGCCGTCCATGCGGATGAGGCTCTTGCCCAGCGTGGTCTTGCCGCAGCCGGACTCGCCCGCGAGGCCGAGTATCTCGCCGTCGTCCATGGTGAAGGAGACCCCGTCGAGCGCCTTCACATCGCCTCTGAGGGTCCTGTAGTGCACCCTCAGGTCACTGACCCGCAGACTCATGTCTCCCTCAGTTTCGGGTTGAAGACCTCGTCGAGGCCGACGTTCGCCACGTACAGGGCGCCGACGACGGCGGTGATGGCCGCTCCCGGCGGCACGAACCACCACCACAGGCCGAGCTGGAGCGCGCTCCACTGGGTCGCGTTCTGCAGCATCAGCCCGAGCGAGACGCCCTCCGTGGGCCCGAGCCCGATGAAGTCGAGCGAGGCGGCGATCAGCACCGAGCTGCCGAACAGCAGGATGAACGTCATGAACAGGTAGCTGCTCATGTTCGGCGCGATCTCCCTGGCGATGATCCTGGGCGTGCCGACCCCGCTCAGCCGGGCCAGGTCGACGAAGTCCCTGGACCGCAGCGAGAACGTCTGCGCCCGGATCGCCCGCGCCGCCCACGGCCAGGAGGTGAGGCCGATGAGCAGCGCCTGCATGCCGACGCTGCGGATGCCGAGGTAGGCGTTGATGATCAGCAGCACGGCCAGGGTCGGGATGACCAGCACGATGTTGGTGAGCATGCTGAGCACCTCGTCCACCATCCCGCCCCGGTAGCCGGCGGTGAACCCGACCACCATCGCGATCACCGCGGCGATCCCGCCGCCGATCGCCCCGGCCAGGAACGTGGTCCGCAGCCCGTACACGAACTGGGTGAAGACGTCCTGGCCCTGCATGGTCGTCCCGAACCAGTGCTCCGACGAGGGCGGCAGCATCGGCAGGGCCACGTACTCGTTGGGCGCGGCCACGCTCCAGATGACCGGCCCGAACAGGGCGACCAGTGCGAGCACGAGCACGATGGAGAAGCCGATGACCAGCTTCGGGTTCCGTACGGCGAAGTGGAGCGCCTCGCGGCGCACCACGCGCTCCTCGGTGGGCAGTGCCGTCGTCGCGGTCAAGCCTGTGCTCCCGCCATCCCGGTGCGCGTGCGCGGGTCGATCAGCACGTACACGATGTCGATGATGAAGTTGGCCACCAGCACCCCGATCACGATGAACATGAACGAGCCCTGGAGCAGGAAGAAGTCCTGGTTCTGGATCGCCTTGAGGATCAGGCTGCCGATCCCCGGATAGGAGAAGACGATCTCGGTGACGAGCGCGCCCGCGACCAGCACGCCGAGCTGCAGCGCCAGGCCGGTGATCTGGGGCAGGATCGCGTTGCGGTAGGCGTAGCGGCGGATCAGCCTGGCCGGCGCGCCGAGCGCCGCCAGGTAGGTGGAGTAGTCCGACTCCAGCTCATAAATGATCATGTTGCGCATGCCGATCGCCCACCCGCCCAGCGCCACCAGGAACAGCGACAGGAACGGCAGCGCCCAGTGGTGCAGCAGATCCTGGAAGAACGTCCAGGACCAGCTCGGCGTGAGCGAGAAGCTGTAGCCGCCGGCCACCGGGAACCACCCGGCCACCACGCCGAGCCCCCAGGCCAGCAGCACGGCCAGCCACATGTACGGGGTCGCGGTGAGCACGTAGCCCACCGGCAGCACGGTGTTGTCCAGCAGCTTCCTGCGCGCGGCGAACGCGCCGAACCGGTTGCCCACCCAGTAGCTGAGCAGCACCGCCGGGATCATCAACCCCAGCGTGTACGGGACCGCGCCCAGGATCACGTCGGCCACCGGCGTCGGGAACACGTAGATGCTGAGCCCGAAGTCGCCCCGGAACATCGCGGCCCAGAAGTTCAGGTACTGCTGCCAGATCGGCTCGTCGAAGCCGAAGAGGTTGGTGTAATAGGCCCGCATCGTCTCGACGGCCTCGGGCTGCGAGACCCGGGCCCTGGCCAGCATGCTCGAGACGGGGTCGCCGGGCATGAAGCGCGGGATCACCCAGTTGACCGTGACGGCGGCCACGAAGGTCAGGCCGTAGATGAACAGTTTCCTGCCGAAGTATTGGCGCACGAGATCTCCCCACTGGGGCCCCCTCCGCCTGAACGGGCAGGCGGAGGGGGCGGCGACGTGTCAGGTCAGCCGGCCGCCGGCTGGAGCTGCGTCAGCATCTCGAAGCCGCCGAGCTCGAACCAGTTGCGCCACATCGCGGGCGCGTGCTTGGGAGCTCCGTCCGCCGCGGAGGGCCAGTTCTTCCAGGTGGTGTTGCTGGACTGGGCCCACAGGCCGTTGTACCAGAGCGGAATGATCGGCATCTCGTCCATGTGGATCTTCTGGAGCTTGGAGGTGATCTCCTTCATGCCCTCGATGTCGTCCGTCTTGACCCGGTTGAGCTGCTGGACCAGCCCCCAGGCCTCCTTGTTCTCGTAACGCCCGTAGTTGACGGTGTTCTGCACCTTCCTGATGGGGAGCTGGAAGATGTAGTCGTAGTAGGTCCACGGGCTGCTGGACAGCTGGCGCTCGTTGTTGATGAGCAGGTCGAAGTCGCCCTTGCCGCGCTTGGCCACCAGCGCGTTGAAGTCGGGGAACTCCGGGGTGACCTCGATGCCGGCCGCCTTGGCGCTGGCGGAGATGACCCGGGCCGCCTCCATCCAGTCGGTCCAGCCGGTCGGCACCTCGATGGTCAGGTTGATCTTCGAGCCGTCCTTGTTCTCCACCAGCCCGTCGCCGTCACGGTCGCGGTAGCCGGCGTCGGCGAGCATCTTCTTGGCCTCGTCGGTGCTGAAGGAGAACCCGTCGGAGCTCACCACGCCCTGGTCGACGAACTGGTCCCACTGCGGCAGCAGGCCGGTCGGGTCGGCCGCCTGGACCAGGTTGCCGTAGACGCCTTCGACGATCTTCTTGACGTCCACCGAGGCGGCCAGCGCCTTGCGGAAGGCCGGGTCGTTCATCGGCTTCTTGGTGGTGTTGGGCACCATCCAGGCCGTGTTGGCCGACAGCATGTACGGCGGCTTGTCGTAGTACGAGGTGATGCCGAAGTTGCCGTCGATCAGGTTGGCCACGCCCGGCAGGAAGTTGTTGCTGAGGTCCAGGCCCTTCTGCAGCAGCATGCCCATGGCGACCTCGTTGCTGGGGGTGGCCACGTCCACGATGTAGCGGGGCTTGGGCTCCATGCCGAGCGCGGTCTTGCCCCACCAGTCGTCGCGCCTGACCAGCACCACGCGGTCCTGGTCGTGGCTCTGGAACTTGTAGGCGCCGCTGCCGACGGGGTTCTCGTTGACGCCGTTGAGCACGTCCTCCTCGGAGCGGCCGGCCCACAGGTGCTCGGGGACGATCGAGCGGCTGTAGAGGTTGAAGTCCCACTCCTGGTAGTTGGCCTCGGAGAAGGTGAAGCGGACCGTCTGGTCGTCGACCGCCTCCACCTTCTCCAGCCAGTCCCAGATGTTGTGGAACGGGATCGTCTCCATCTTGCCGAGGCTGTAGGAGAACGCCACGTCCTTGGCCGTCAGCGGCTTGCCGTCGGCCCAGGTGACGCCCTGGCGGACCTTGACCTCGTACGTCTTGTCGTCCGTCCAGGAGCCGCTCTCGGCGATCCAGGGCACGAGCTTGGCCTGGGCGGGGTCGTAGTGGAAGAGCGTCTCGTACACCAGGCCCTTGGTGCCGGTGGCGGAGTCCCACTCGCGGATCGGGTTGAAGTTGGCGGGCGGGCCCCACTGGACGCCGGTCGTGTACAGCGTCTCGTTGCGGGGCAGCGCTCCGGCGTCGCCGCCCGCCGCGGGCGCGCTGCCCGTCTGGGAGGTCTGGGGTGTCGGTGCGGCGGTGCCGCCGCCACCGGTACAGGCGGCTGCGAGCGTGCCCGCCGCGAGGAGCGGTATCAGGATTCGCGCCCGGGTCTGCATCAGAGTTCTCCTTCCCCCGCCGAGGCGGAGGGTCGCGTGAGTCCAACCCCCGAGGTCGGCGGCCCGGGACCTACGCCGCCGCAGAGCCGCCACGCGTCATGGGAGCGCTCCCGAAATGGCGCGGGCAGCTTGTCGCTGAACCGGATAAGTACCGCGAAGGTAAAATCGGCGTGACGACCGAGTCAAGGGCCGTGACGAGTTTGAGATGCGGCTTTTGGAAACCCGGTTAAGTCGAGGGAGCGCTCCCATAGCCGGATGCGCAGGTGCGTGCCGCTCCTGCCGGTAGTAAGGTGCGACTGCACGAATGGCTAACCGGTTCACCACAGGGGGCTCGGCGTTGAAGCGACCGACGATCGCCGACATCGCCCGCAGGGCGGGGGTGTCCAAGGTGGCCGTCTCCTACGCGCTCAACGACCGCCCCGGCGTGTCACCGGCGAAACGCGCGGCGATCAAGGCCATCGCCGAGGAGATCGGCTGGCGGCCCAACAGCGCCGCCCGCGCGCTCAACGGCGCCCGCGCCCGCTCCGTCGGCCTCACCCTGTGCAGGCCCGCCCGCATCCTCGGCGTCGAGCCGTTCTTCATGGAGCTGATCAGCGGCATCGAGACCGAGCTGTCGGCCCGCTCCTACGCGCTCATGCTCCAGGTCGTCACCAGCCCCGAGCAGGAGACCGAGATCTACCGCCGCTGGTGGGGCGAGGGCCGGGTCGACGGCGCCATCCTCGTCGACCTGCGCTTCTCCGACCCCCGCGTCACGGCGCTGGACGAGCTCGGCATGCCCGCCGTCGTCGTCGGCCACCCTTCGGAGGCCGGCGCGCTCACCCCCGTCTGGTCCGACGACGCCGCCGCCATCCGCGAGACCGTCGAGTACCTCCACGCCCTCGGCCACCGGCGCGTCGCCCGCGTCGCCGGGCTGCCCGGCCTGGTCCACACCGTGCTGCGCGACCGGGCGTTCACCGCCGCGTGCCGGGAGCTCGGGCTCGACCGGCACACGATCCTGCACACCGACTACACCGGCGAGGAGGGCGCCCGCGCCACCCGGCGGCTGATGAGCGCCCCCACCCGCCCCACCGCGATCGTCTACGACAACGACATCATGGCGGTCGCGGGCATGTCGGCGGCCGACGAGTTGCGGCTGCGGGTGCCGGCCGACCTGTCCGTGGTGGCCTGGGACGACTCGCCGCTCTCCCAGGTCGTCCGGCCCGCGCTCAGCGCCCTCACCAGGGACATCCCGGCGTACGGGGCGCACGCCGCCCGCGCGCTGCTGGGGCTGATCGCGGGAGAGGCGGTGGCGGCCGTCCAGGACCAGGCGCCCCGCCTCGTCCCCCGCGGCAGCACCGCCCCTCCCCCGGATTCCTGAGCGCGCAGCCCGTACGTCAGTTCCAGTTGTCGATCTTGACGTCATGCGGGTCGGGCGCGCCCTTGCCGGTCTCGATCAGCGCCTTGAGGCTCATCAGGAAGAGCGCCCACTTGGTGCCGCAGTGGTGCATGAACTCCACCGGCTCCTTCCAGCCCGCGTGCTTGAAGAGCACCACGGTGTAGTCGCCGGCCTGGGCGAGGTCCCAGCTCACGTGGGTGCCGAGCCACTCCGGAGGCCCGTCGGCCACCTCCCACAGCACGCGCCTGCCCGGGTCGAGGTCGAGGACCTTCATGTCGAACCCGCCCGCGCCGAACCGGAACCGGAGCACGCCGCCCACGTCGCCGCCCGAGCCCTGGGTGTCGGCCGTCCACCAGCCGGCGAGTCCTTCGACGGTGGTCAGGGCCGCGTAGACCTCGGCCACCGGTGCGGTGATGCCCACCCTGTGCAGGATGTCCACCATGGTGATCTCCTCACTGTCGATGATCGTGCCGGTCCTGGTCACGCTGGATCGCCTCGGCGATCGCCTTGATGCGCCGCAGCCTGGCGTCCCACGCCGCCCCCACCGAGGACAACTGGGCGACCGCGCGGGCCAGCTGCGCCTCGTCCACGCGGTAGCGCCTCTCCCGTCCGATGGGCGACGCGCGCACCAGGCCGGCGCGGTCGAGCACGCCGAGATGCTTGGCGACGGCCTGCCGCGTCACGGGCAGCCGGGCGCTGAGGCTCGTGGCGGTGCCGCCCCCCTCCGCGAGGAGCAGATCGAGCATCCGCCGACGGGTCGGGTCGCCGATCGCGGACCACAGATCGTCGTCGACGGCGGTGCTCATGAGGCCGCCACCAGCCGCGCGACGTACTCCCCCAGCCGGGGGATGTAGGTGTCCCAGCCCGCGGTGTGCTCCTGGTAGCCCTGCGCCAGCTTGGCCGCCTCCCAGCCCATCTCCCTGAACCCGGTCTCGACCAGCCGGATCCTGGTGCCGCCGGCTGACGGGATGAGCTCGAAGGTGACCAGCAGGGAGTCGGCGGAGTCGTCCGCCTTCCCACCGGAATGACACCAGCGGAACGAGAACAGCCGGGGCGGCTCGGCCCGCACGACGGCGATCGGGGAGACGTCGGCCCTGTCGCCCCAGACGAGCTCGCCGACGGCGCCGGGAACGGGCTCGAAGTCGGCGTCGTCGGTCCACCACCGCGAGAGGTGCTCGGGACGGCTGACGACCTCGTAGACCACCTCGGGTGAGGCGTCGACGTGGATCTCGCGTTCGATGCTGCCGTGCTCCATGACGATCCTCCATGCGCAACTTTCGGTTGCACGTTACGCTAACCTATCGATCGCCCGTTCGCAACCAAAGGTTGCACATGTCGTTGACGCCGCGGGATTCCCCGCCCTCCTGACTGATTCACTTCTGTGATCATGCAAAGGCACGCGTCCCGATAAAGTCCTGTTACGACAGTGACATTGCGCGTTTCCGGACGAGAGGGATGCCACGTGAGTGAGGAGTTCCGGCTCACCGTCGAGGCGTTAGCCAAGGAGTACAACCAGCGAACCGCCGGGTTACGCAAGGCCTACGGACAGCTGTCGGAGCTGACGGCCACCGCCGAGTCCCGGGACGGCATGGTGCGGGTGACCGTGGGGGCGCGCGGCCAGGTGATGTCCATCAAGCTGGACCCCCGCGTGTACCGCAAGCTCTCCCCGTCAGAACTCGCCCAGGCGATCCTGCACCAGATCGGCGCCGCCGGCCGCCAGGTCACCGACCGTACGAAGGAGCTCATGAAGCCCTTCATGCCGGACGACCTCCCTTTGGATGACCTCTTCGGCGAGGGGGCCGGCTTCGAGTCGTTCCTGCCCCAGCCGTTGCAGCTGCCGGGACTGGACACCCGTGGGTGACATCAGCTTCGAGGGCTACCACGCCGTCTTCCAGGACCTGCGGGCACGGGCCGCGCGGGCCGACTCCGAGGCCGAGCGCCTGCGGGAGGTGCAGCGGGACCTGATGAGGGTCTTCGACGAGGTGGGCAATCCTCTCGGGGACGACCAGTACGGCGCCGCGCTCCACGGAGGCCATCACAAGAGGCAGCAGGGCCTCCGCGACGCGTTCACCTCCTGCATACGGGAGGTCGAGCAGCTACGCGACGGGCTGCGGGAGAACGTGAAGAACTACGAGAACGCCGAGCACCTGCGGGGCGGGTGAACTCCGGTGGGATTCGACGGATCCCTCGTCCCCGACTGGGCCAAACCGTACGTCGACTACACCATCGACATGGACTGGCCGGAATCAGATGAGAACGACTGTTTCCGCCTCGCCGACGCCTGCGCAGCCACCGCCCGCACCATCCTGAACGACCAGGGCATCACCGTCCACACCCGGCCGGGCGACGACTGGAACGGCGACGCGCTCGAACAGTTCCTCCAACACGTCCAAGACGTATCCGACCCGGCGCTGAGAACCCTCGTCGAGCGCCTCGTCACGGCCGCGCTGCAGTACAACGACCTCGGCGTCCAGGTCCAGAACACCAAACGGATGATCGAGGTCTCCGTCTGGTTCATGATCTCCCAGCTCGCCTGGCTCCTGGCCACCACCGGACCCTGGGGGCCGCTCTCCCTCTCCCTGACGGACTCCCGGGTGCAGGTCACCCGCCTGGCCATCGCCCAGCTCCGCAAGCGCCTGCTGACCGACATCGCCCTCTTCGACGGCCCCACGGCCGGCCCGGACCCGGCCGCGCAGGAGGCCGCGCGTGAGGAGCTCGACTGGGAGCAGATCATGAGGGCGGGCGGTACGGGAGACCTGCTGGGCGAGTTCCTGACCGCGTTCAACGGCCTGATGCCGCCCGAGGGCCCCGTGGGCAGGCCGGGACCGGTCGGCGGGGCCACCGACCTGATCACGCCGACCGGCGGGGACCCGCCCGACCGGGACCCCGCGACAGACGACGGTTCGCCGGGCCTGCCGCAGCACCCCGGCGGCCCCTACCCGGCCGTCCCCTTCTGGCTGACGCCGGGAGCTCCCGCCCCGGCGCCCACCCGGCGCGGCTCCGCCGCACCTGGCCGGCCGTCACTCCCGCGCGGCTACGCCGCGGCCGTCCCGTGGCCCGACGCCGAGGACGCCACCCCGGTCAGGCCGCGGACGTCGCCCGGGCCGGGTTCCATCGACGCCCTGCTCAACGCCCCCCGGCCGGCGGGCCATGCCCAGCCCGCAGGCCGGCCGCCCGGCCCGTTCCGGGTCCTCGGCAACCCCGGCCTGCCGGGTGACGGCCATGTGATCGGAGCCCAGGGCAGGTACGGCGCCGCGGGCGTGCTGATCAGGAGCGTCGACGGCGTGGCCCGCCACCTGCTCGTCCAGCAGGCCGAGGCCGCCTCCGACGCGGGGACGTGGCGGTTGCCGGGCGGGGCGCTCCACAGCCGCGAGCAGCCCGTGAACGCGGCCGCCCGCGAGCTGAGCGGGACGCTCGGGGTGGACCAGAGCCGTCTCGACGAGCTCCGGCTCCGCGGCAGCCACCCGGTCCAGCCGTACGGAACCGGCTGGACGTACACCCACCTGGCCGCCGAAGGGCCGCTGTTCACGCCGAGGCTCGACTCGTCCGAGATCCGCGACGCCAGGTGGTTCACCCTCGACGAGCTCGACCGGCTGGCGAACCGGGGCCGTCTCCATCCCGTCCTGGCCGAGGCCCTGCCCGACGTGCTCGCCCTGTTCCACGGGGAGCGGGGCCTCACGGCGACCCCCGCGCACCGGTCGGGCCCTGTCCGCTCCGGGCTCGTCCCGCACGGGCCGGACCCGTCTCTCTCGCGGACCGTCCACCGCACGGCGTCGGGTTCCTTCTACGTCGCGGCCGCCCCGCACGTCCCCCTGGACGCGCCCTTCGGCGCCCGCACCGTCAGCCCGTCCTTCGGGGAGGCGGTCTGGTCCCCCGTCGTGGCGGAGCTGTCACCGGCTGAGCTGGCGGCGGTGCGCGGCTACGCCGGCAGCGGACACCGCGGCATCAACCGCTACCTGCGCCGGGCCGACCCCGGTCGTCCCGGCTCCGTCTCGCTCCCCGCGCCTCGGGCCTCACGCCTCAGGGCCAGGATCCAGGCGCTGGACGAGGTTCTGCGCCGGCGGCCGGTGCCGGAGAGCATCGACGTGTTCCGCAGGCTGCACTTCCGCTCGCGCCCCTTCACCGTGCCCGTCGAGCACCTGCCGGGAACCGTGCAGCGGGACCCGGCGTTCCTTCCCACGACCATCGGCGACCGGGCCGTGGGCGGGCACGCCGTCATGCTGTGCCTGCGCGTGCCCGCCGGCACCCCCGCCTTCTACCTGCCCCTGCTCAGCGGCTCCTCCGGGCAGGAGCTGCTGCTGGGCAGCGGCCTGTCCTGGTATGTGGAGGACGTGCTGCGCAAGGACGGCAGGTGGCACGTCTACGGGTGGGTGCTGCCGCCCGAGGACTCCGGCGGCTGAGCGAGGGGGGTCACTCGCCGGTGAGGCCGTCGATCGACTCGCGGATGAGGTCGGCGTGGCCGTTGTGGCGGGCGTACTCCTCGATCATGTGGCACAGGATCCAGCGCAGGGTGGTCGGGGCGCCGCCGGGCCCTCTGCCGAGGGCCAGCTGACCCGCGTCGCCGTGGGCCAGCGCCTTGTCGACCAGGGTGCGGGAGCGGGCCACCGTGTCGTGCCAGAGCTGCCAGAGCCGCTCGGGGGTGTCGTCGGCCGCCGAGTGCCAGTCCCAGTCGGAGTCGGCCTTCCAGTCGACCGTGTCCCAGGGCGGCTGCTGGCTCTGGCCGTGCAGGCAGACGGAGAACCAGTGGTCCTCCACGTACGCCAGATGCTTGATCATTCCGCCGAGGGTCATCGACGAGGCGGCCACGGTGGTGTTCAGGGCGGCCGCGTCCAGCCCTGAACACTTCCACACGAAGGTGGCCCGCAGGAATTCGAGGAAACCGAGGAGGGTGCCGGCCTCGTCGCCGTCGAGAGGGGGCTCAGGCCGGCCTTGATCGTCCGTTTGAGTCATGATCGGTGAGTCTAGGGCCTGGTCCTCCGGCGCATCGGAGCCGGTTCTCGGCCGGACTCCCTTCCCTGACAGGGCGATGGATGTTAAACGATTAACTATGGGATCAGCACATGCAGGCGAGGTTTCCCGCCAAGCGGGAATCTTGCCTCATAAGGCATGCCAACCAAACCTACTTTACATATAGGGAATACTACGTTATACGTATAACATGCGACCCACCGCCAAGCAGGTAGCCGAGCTGGCCGGGGTGTCGACCGCCACCGTCTCGTACGTCCTCAGCGGGCGGGACCGGCGCGTCGGCGCCGAGACCAGGCAGCGCGTCCTCGACGCCGCGGCCCGGCTCGGCTACACCCCCAATCAGGCGGCCAGGAGCCTGCGCCGGCGCAGGACGCAGCGGGTCTGCCTGGTCCAGGGCTCGTTCGGCGGGGTGCCGACCGACGAGCGGCTGGCCCGCGACCTGCACGAGATGGCCGACGGGCACGGATACTCCGTCGTCACGCTGGCCGTCTACTCCGAGGCCCGCGCCGTGGCAGCGGTCGACGTGCTGCGCGGCGGCATCGCCGACGCGGTGCTCGTCAACAACGTCGGCGACCACCTCACCGAGGAGCTGCTCGCGCAGATCGTGTCCGCCCGGCTGCCGACCGTCGTGATCGGCAACGGTCCCGTGCCGCCCGGCTGCGACGTCGTACGGGCTCCGGAGACGGAGGTGTCGGCCGAGGCGGTGGAGCACCTGATCGCCCAGGGGCGGCGGCGGATCGCGTTCCTGGCCCAGCGCTACGAGCTCTACCGCGACCGGCCGATCGGCCGGCTCCTCGGCTACCACACGGCGCTCGACCGCCACGGGATCGAACAGCGGACCGTGGTGTCGGGCGCCGACGACCGGGTGAGCGCCCACCAGGCGGTCACCGGTCTGCTGCGCTCCCCCGACCCTCCCGACGCCGTCTTCGCCGCCAGCGACCGGGCCGCGATCAGCACGATCTGGGCGGTCAGGGACGCCGGGCTGCGCGTCCCCGCCGACGTCGCGGTGGTCGGCGTCGGCAACATCGACGAAGGCCTCATCACCAACCCCCAGCTCAGCACCGTTGGCCCCATCCGGCACGACTACACCGACGTCGTCCGCCTGCTCTTCGACCGGCTCCAGGCCGAGGAGCCACCGCCCGCCCGCGAGATCGTCCGCCCGTGGACGTTCGTGCGGAGGGGCTCCTCCTAGAAGGGAAACCGACGCAGATGTCTCCCCACCTTTCCCGCCGGGACCTGCTCCGCCTCGCGTCCGCCGCCGCGGCCGTGCCCGTCCTGTCCGCGTGCGCGGGCGCCCCGCCCGCGCGGACCGCCGAGCCCGGCACGTTCACCGCCTACTGGAACGCCGGCCACGACTACCAGGCCTACCGCAAGGTGATCGCCGAGTTCGAGCAGGCCAACCAGGTCAAGGTCAACCTGCAGAAGTACCAGTGGCCCGACCTGCGCACCCGGCTGCTGGCCGACTTCGCCTCCGGGGTCGTGCCGGACGTGGTCGAGGAGCCGGGCGGCTGGGTGCAGGAGTTCGCCCTCTCCGGCAACGCCCGCTCGCTGCAGGAGTACGTCGACCGCGACGGCGCCGCCATGGGCTTCCCCGCCGACTGGCAGCCGGTCACCGTCGGGCGCAACTCGTACCAGAACCAGGTGTACGGGGTGCAGCTCCACCTGACGTGCACGCTGCTCTTCTACAACAAGGGGATGCTCGACGCGGCCGGCGTGCGGCCGCCGACCACGTGGGAGGAGCTGCTGGAGGCGGCCAAGAAGCTCACCAAGGGTGACGTGTACGGCATCGCGCTCAACCAGGACTACTCCTACGCCAACCCGTGGCTGCTGCAGAACGGCGTCCGGCATTACGACCCCGCCACCAAGGAGGTGCTGACGCCGCGCGACAAGGCGATCGAGGCGATGCGTTTCCAGGCGGACCTGGTCCACAAGCACAAGGTGGCGCCGGTGCCGGTGTCGGGCACCGACTACTCGGGGCCGCAGAAGCTGTTCTCCGCCAAGCGCGCCGCGATGATCATCACGGGGCCGTGGGACATCGGGCCGATCCGGGAGACGAGCCCCGACATCGAGCTCGGCCTGGCCGCCCCGCTCAAGAAGGACGGTCAGGCCACCAACGCGGCCGGCACCAGCCTGTTCGTGCCGGCCAAGGCCGCCAGGCCCGACCTGTCGTGGGACTTCATCAAGCGCATTACCGCGCTGGAGGTCGAGCGGGCCGCCACCGAGGAGGTCGGCATGCTCATGCCGCGCGTCTCCTGGGCGGAGCTGCCCGAGGTGGCGGACGACCCGCTGATCAAGCCCTTCGCCGAAGCGCTCGGTTACGCCCAGGACGCCAGTGAGGAGATCCGGCTGACCGGCCAGTCCGGCAGGTTCGAGGAGGAGATGAAGAAGATGTACCAGTCGGTGGTGATCCAGAACCGGCCGGCCGAGGAGGCGATCCAGGCCATGGCCGACGCCGCCAAGGGCTTCCTGGCGTGAGCCTCCTCCGGCCGCGCACCCTGTCGGACAGGTACGCCAGGACCGCCTACCTGTTCCTGCTGCCCGCGATCCTGTTCTTCGCCGCGTTCTTCTACCTGCCGATCGGCAACGTCGTCTCCACGAGCCTGATGACGGGTCCGCAGGCCGACGAGTTCACCGGCCTGGGCAACTACGCCCAGGCCCTGGCCGACCCGGCGGTGCGCCACTCGTTCCTGGTGACGGTGGCGTTCGCGGCGGCGGTGGTGGCGGGGTCGATCGTGCTCGGGCTGGGCCTGGCGCTGGCGCTGGACCAGCCGCTCAAGGGCCGGGTGGCGTTCCGGGTGATGCTGCTCGTGCCGTACCTGACGTCGGTGGCGATCGTCGGCCTGCTCTGGCGCAACATCCTCGACCCGGAGCTGGGCGTGCTCAACCGGACGCTGTCCTCGTTCGGGCTGCCCGAGCAGCAGTGGCTCAACACGCACCCGCTGCTCACCATCGCCGCGATCACGCTCTGGCAGAGCGCGGGCTACACGATGGTGCTGTTCCTGGCGGGGCTGCAGGGCATCCCCGAGACGTACCACGAGGCCGCGAGGATCGACGGGGCGGACGCCTGGCAGCGGTTCTGGCGGATCACGCTGCCGCTGCTGGCCCCGACGACGCTGTTCGTGTCGGTGATGGCGGTGATCTCGGGGCTGCAGGCGTTCGGGCAGGCGTACATCATCACCAACGGCGGTCCAGGCGACGCCACCGACCTGTCGGTGTTCCACATCTTCAACGTGGCCTTCCGCACCCGCGACTTCGGCTACGCCTCGGCGCAGTCGGTGCTGCTGCTGGTGGTGATCGTCGCCTTCACGCTGATCCAGCTGCGGGCCGGGCGGCGCGGGGAGGTGCGTCACTGATGCGGCGCGCGCTGATCTACCTGATGCTCACCCTCGCCTCGCTGGTGATGGTGCTGCCGCTGCTCTACATGCTCTCGCTGTCGCTGCAGACGGAGGCGGAGACGCTCGCCGCCGAGGCGGTGATCGTGCCGGAGAGCCCGCAGTGGGGCAACTACGCCGAGCTGTTCGCGCGGGCGCCGTTCGGCGACTTCATCGTCAACAGCTTCGTCGTGGCGGGCGCGATCACGGTGGCCCACCTGCTGTTCGACCCGCTGGTCGGGTACGTGTTCGCCAAGTTCGACTTCCCGCTGCGCAACACGCTGTTCGTGGCGCTGCTGGCCACTCTCATGGTGCCGTTCTTCGTCCGGATGATCCCCCTGTACGTGCTCATGGCGCACCTGGGGTGGATCAACACGTACCAGGGGTTGATCACCCCGTTCCTCATGGACGCGTTCGGCATCTTCCTCATGCGGCAGTTCATCCAGCCGATCCCGGACGACCTGATCAACGCGGCCCGGATCGACGGCGCGTCGGAGTTCACGATCTACCGGCGGATCATCCTGCCGCAGACCCGGCCGGCGCTGGCCGTGCTGGGGCTGTTCACCTTCGTCTTCCAGTGGAACGAGTTCCTCTGGCCGCTGGTGGCGACCACCACGCCGGAGATGCGGACGATCCCCGTCGGGCTCACGCTGTTCAACCAGGAGTACTTCACGCTCTGGCATCTCACGGCGGCGGGCTCGGTGATCCTGTTCGTCCCCACCGCCGTGCTGTTCATCGTCAGCCAGCGCTACTTCGTGCGTGGTATCACGCTGACCGGCCTTCGTTAGGAGTCATCGAGTGCGCCCGAACGTGATCGTCGTCCTCACCGACCAGCAGCGGTGGGACACCGTCGGCCCGGCCTTCACGCCGAACCTGGACCGCATGGCCAGGCACGGCACGCAGGCGGCGGTGGCGCTGACCCCGCAGCCGGTGTGCGCGCCGGCCCGGTCGGCGCTGCAGACCGGGCGCTACCCGACCACGACCGAGGTCTACCGCAACGGCGTCGTGCTGCCGCCCGAGGAGCGGACGCTGGCCCACCACTTCGGCGCGGCCGGCTACGCCACCGGCTACATCGGCAAGTGGCACCTGGGCAGCGCCGACCCGGTGCCCGCCGGGGAGCGCGGCGGCTACCGGAGCTGGCTGGCGTCGAACGTCCTGGAGTTCACCTCCGACGCCTACCGGACGATCACCTACGACGACGCGGGCGAGCCGGTGTTCCTGCCGGGCTACCGCTCCGACGCGCTGGTGGACGCGGCCGTCCGCTTCGTCGCCGACCACCACGACGAGCCGTTCTTCCTGTTCCTGTCCTTCATCGAGCCGCACCACCAGAACGAGGTGGACGACTACCCGGCGCCCGACGGCTACGAGGAGCGCTACCAGGGGACCTGGCTGCCGCCGGACCTGGCGGCGCTCGGCGGCACCGCGCACCGGCACCTGGGCGGCTATCTCGGCCAGATCAAGCGGCTGGACGAGGGACTGGGCCGGCTGCTGGACGCGCTGCGCAGCATGGAACTGCTGGACGACACGATCGTGGCCTACACCTCCGACCACGGCAGCCACTTCAAGACCCGCAACGACGAGTACAAGCGGTCCTGCCACGACGCCTCGCTGCGGGTGCCGCTGGCGCTGCGCGGCCCGGCCTTCGACGGCGGCGGCGTGGTCGCCCGGCCGGTGTCGACCATCGACCTGCCGCCCACGCTGCTGGAGGCGGCCGGGCTGCCGGTGCCGGAGGAGATGCAGGGCCGCTCGTTCCTGTCGCTGCTGCGCGACGCCCGCGCCGACTGGCCGGAGGAGGTGTTCTTCCAGGTGAGCGAGTCGGAGGTGGGCCGCGGCGTCCGCACCGGCCGGTGGAAGTACTACGCGGTCGCCGAGGACGCCGACGGCTGGAACGACCCGGCCGCCCCCCGCTACCGCGAGCAGGCCCTGTACGACCTGGCCAGCGACCCGCACGAGCTGGTGAACCTGGCCGGGCTGCGCTCCCATCTCAAGGAGGCCGCCGAGCTGCGCGAGCGCCTCGTCCGCCGGATGGTGGCGGCGGGCGAGGCGGAGCCGGTGATCGAGCCGGCGGCCGAGAACGACTCGCGGGAGAGGGTGCTGGCCGACCCGACCGTCAGGCTGGGCGGCCTGGAGCCGGTGCGGTTCGGTCATCAGCGCCCGAGCCGGTCGTAGTCCTATACTCCTCCCGACAGCCTCGGAGGATGTGAGCCTTGACCGTCCCGGTGCCCGCCGCGAGCAGAGCGGCCGAGCCCCTGTGCTACCCGGCGCGATCCCTGGTGATCATCACCGGGCTGCCGGGGGCGGGCAAGTCGACGCTGCTGGGCCGCCTCTACCCGCTGACCGGCGCCGAGACCGCCCCGGTCCGGGTGGACGGCGCGACGGTCGTCGACTCGATGCAGTCCCGCCTGCGCTGGGCGGCTCCGCTGGCCCGGGCGCCGAAGCCGATCCGCACGGCCACCGTGTTCGTCACCCACGTCCGGCGCGTCCGGGCCGCGCTCCGGCGCGGCGAGTCGGTGGTCGCGCACAACCGGGGCTGCGGCCCGCTGGTGCTGCGCGGCTTCGCCCGGCTGGCCCGCCGCGCGGGCGCGAGCTTCCATCTGGTGATCCTGGACGTGCCCGCCGACGCGGCGATGGCGGGCCAGCGCGCCCGGGGACGGGTCGTCCCCCGGCGCACCTTCGACCGTCACCGCCGCCACTGCGCGGCGCTGCTGGCCCGGGTCCTGTCCGGCGACCCCGCTCCGGCGGCCTCGGCCCTGGTGCTGGACCGGGAGGCCGCCAGGCGGCTGCCGGGCATCAGATTCGGGTGATGCGGACCGCGTCGGCGACCACGTAACCGGTCGTGGTGGTCCAGCGGCTCACCCCGACCACGTTGTACGTGCCCGCGTTCAGCGAGAAGGCGCCGAGGTCGCGCCAGGCGCCGCCGGTGCGCTGGTCCACGGTGACGGTCCGGTTGCCGCCGGAGGCGGCGACGAGGTGCGGGGTGGCGCTGTTGTAGCCGGCGTTGCCCGGATACCAGACCTCGATCCGGTACGTGCCCGCGCTCGGGATGCTCGCCCGGAACCAGGCCGGGTCGCTGGCGGCCACCGGCTCGGCGAACCGGTAGTCGGCGCCGTGCCGCTCGGCCGAGTACGCGGAGGTGCCCCAGCTCGTCCCGGCGGTGAACCCGGCGTCGGCGTTGTCCACGATGACGCTGAACCCGCCTCCGGAGCCGGTCACGGCCCGGCCCGCGCTGGGGGCGCTCTCCTGGTGGGTGCGGGCGAGCGCGGTCACGTAGTAGGTGTAGGCGGTGCCGGCGGCGGCCGTGGCGTCGGTGAACGTCTTCTGCCGGGTGGTGCCGAGCAGGTTGCGGGCGTCGGCGAACGCGCACGGGTCGGCGGCCGAGGGCGTGCCGGTCACCCGGTAGACGGCGTAGGCGGCGCCGTTGCCGGTCCAGGCGAGCGACACGCCGCCGGCGCCCCGCGTCGCGGAGGTGATCGAGGGCGCGGCGGGGGCGGCGGCCGAGCCGCGCGCGGGGTGCAGCGCGGGCCTGGTGTAGTGCGCGCCGGCCAGGATGGAGAAGGAGTTGATCCGGTTGGCCCTGACGTCCTTGGCACTGAAGAAGATGTCGCCGGCCACCTCGGGGTGCTGCCGGTTGAGATGCAGGTGGTCGCTGAGCTCGTTCGGGTCCTGCCAGTCGGCGCCGTGGCTGCTCACCCCGGCCCGGTAGGCGGCCTGGCCGGCCAGGAGCCGCACGCCGGTGTTCCTGACGACCTCGGACCACCAGGCGATGAGCACCTGGTAGTCGGCGACGGAGTAGCCGATGTGCCAGTAGAGCTGCGGCGCGATGTAGTCGACCCAGCCTTCCTTCACCCACTTGCGGGTGTCGGCGTAGATGGCGTCGTACGACTGCAGGCCCGAGGTGCGCGAGCCGAGCGGGTCGGTGGAGGCGTTGCGCCAGATGCCGAACGGGCTGATGCCGAACGACACGTGCGGCTTGGCCGCGTGGATGCGCTGGTCGAGCTCGCGCACCAGCAGATTGACGTTCTCCCGCCGCCAGTCGTGGACGCTGGCGAACCCGCCGCCGTACTGGGCGTACGCGGCCGAGTCGGGGATGGTCTGGCCGCTGGCCGGATACGGGTAGAAGTAGTCGTCGAGATGGACGCCGTCGAGGTCGTACCTGGTGACCGCGTCCATGATCACGTCTTCGATGAAGTCGCGCACCTGCGGCAGGCCGGGGTTGTAGTAGAGCTTGCCGTCGTAGGCGAAGCGCCAGGAGGGGTTGCGGCGGGCGGGGTGCGAGGCGACCAGCCGGTCGGGGTCGGCGTGGTTGGCCACCCGGTACGGGTTGAACCAGGCGTGCAGCTCCAGGTCGCGCTGGTGCGCCTCGGCGACCATGAACGCGAGCGGGTCGTAGCCCGGGTTGGCGCCCTGGGTGCCGGTCAGCCACTGCGACCACGGTTCGAGCGAGGACGGCCAGAACGTGTCGGCCGTGGGCCGCACCTGGACGACGACGGCGTTCATGCGCCGCTGGACGGCCAGGTCCAGCCAGGCGCGGAACTCGGCCTGCTGCGCCGAGACGCTCAGGCCCGTGCGGCTGGGCCAGTCGATGTTGGCGACGCTGGAGATCCACATGGCCCGGAGCTGGCGCTTGGGGGTGGCGGGGTCGGTCGTGCAGGCGGCGGTGGTGGCGGTGGTGTTCGCGACGGCCGCGGGGGCGGCGGCGGGCACGACGAGGGTGCCGAGCGCGGCGGTGAGTGCTACCAGAGCGAGGCGCAGGAGCGAGGTCACGAAGAGAAGTTTCAGTGCATCGTGACCAGACCGCAATAGTTTTCAGATCATTGGCAGGGGCCCAACTTGCGACGACCTCCGACGCGCGGGCGGAAAGTTTCCTTGAATAGCCCAGTAATGTCAATTATCGACATCTGTCATGAAACTCGCTTACTGTGCGTGCGGTACCCCCCGAAGTGGAGCTCTCATGACACTGGCACGGACCCGATTAGTAGCCCTCGTCGCCGCCGCCCTCGGCTCCCTCCTGGTCTTCGCAGGCCAGCCCGCCCTGGCCGAGCGGGGCGCCGCCCCGCTCGCGGACGCCTTCGCCAAGGCCGCCGCCGAGCACGACGTCCCGCGTGACCTGCTCGTCGCCCTCGGCTACGCGGAGACCCACCTCGACGGCCACGGCGGCGAGCCCAGCGCCAGCCGCGGCTACGGGCTCATGCACCTCGTCGACAACCCCACCAACCAGACGCTCCAGGAAGCCGCCAAGCTCACCGGCCTGCCGGCCGCGACGCTGAAGAAGGACGACGCCGCCAACGTCCTCGGCGCCGCCGCCGTGCTCCGCTCGTACGCCGACAAGCTCGGCCTCGACGAGGCCGCCAGGAAGGACGCCGGCCGCTGGTACCCGGCGGTCGCCGAGTACGGCCACGCGTCCTCGCCGGAGACGTCCCGCCTGTACGCCGACGCCGTCTACGAACTGCTCGGCCTCGGCCTGGAGGCCCGCGGCGTGCGCGTCAAGCCGCAGGAGGTCACCGCCGACCGCGGCGACCTCGCCCAGGCCCGCGACCTCAACGCGCAGGCCGCGGTCGCCAGCCCCGACTACCCGCCCGCCGCCTGGGTCCCCGCCTCGACGAGCAACTACCGCGTCTCCAACCGCGAGACCAGCTACAACATCGACCGCATCGTCATCCACGTCACCCAGGGCTCCTACGCGGGCACGATCTCGTGGTTCCAGAACCCGAGCGCCCAGGTCTCGGCGCACTACGTGGTCAAGTCGTCCAACGGCGCCATCACCCAGATGGTGCGTGACAAGGACGTCGGCTGGCACGCCGGGAACTCCTCCTACAACAACCGCTCGATCGGCATCGAGCACGAGGGCTGGGTCAGCGACGCGTCCTGGTTCACCGACGCGATGTACCGCTCCTCCGCCGCGCTGACCCGCCACCTGGCCGACAAGTACGGCGTCCCGAAGAACCGCACCGGCATCATCGGCCACAACGAGGTGCCCGGCGCCACCCACACCGACCCGGGGCCGCACTGGAACTGGACCACGTACCTCAACTACGTGAACGGCGGCACCACCAATCCGCCGAGCTGGACGACCACGATCGACAACGCCGGCGCCCAGTTCACCGCCAGCACCAACTGGGGCACCTCGGCGTACTCCGGCCAGCGTCACGGCACCGACTACCGCTTCGCCACCCCGGTGTCGGTCAGCGACGGGGCCTGGTACTCGGCGACCATCCCCAGCGCCGGCGCGTACCAGATCGAGGTCTGGTATCCCAGTGATCCCGGATACAACACCTCGGCCCCGTACATCGTGGCCACGTCCAGCGGGAACCAGACGGTCTACGTCGATCAACGCTCGGGCGGCGGCGCCTGGCGGAGCATCGGCACCTTCCAGCTCAACGCCGGCACGCAGAACGTCGTCGGCGTCAGCCGGTGGACCGGCGGCACCGGCTACGTGATCGCGGACGCGGTCCGCATCTCCCGCCCGTAGGAACCGGAGAACCCCGCTGACGGGGAGCGCCTCGACGGCGCTCCCCGTCACTGCTACGCGTCACTGCTGCGCGTCCCGGCGCGGGCGCTCAGAGCGGGAGCAGGCCGCCGTCGCCGCCGCCGGTCCGGGTCTGGAGCGTGCGGATGGCGTCCAGCACGTGGCGCGTGCGGGCCGCCTCTTCCAGCAGGTCGCCGCGGGAGCGCTTCCCGGCGGAGCGTTCCAGCCGGTCGAGGATGCGTACGCGCTCCTCCAGCCGGTGGACGGCCGCCCACAGCGCCCGTTCCATGGCGTCGGCCTGCGCGTCGACCAGGCTCTCTTCGGACCAGGAGTGCCCCACCCGGCAGATGTGGCGTCCGGCGGTCTCGTACAGCGGGCCGCCGCACTCCGGGCAGCTGAGGCCGGTAAGGCCGTCGGCCGCCTCGCCGGGGGCACTCGGCGGGCCCAGGAATCGGGAAACCTCGCGGATCAACTCGGCGTCGTCCACAGCCTCCTCCATGATGAGTCGGGCGCGCCGCTCAGCACGACGGCCGCCACCCGCGCCCGGCATCGGGCGCCGGCCGGTGGGCCGGCGCCCTGCGGCACCACGAGCGCCGCGGCGGGCAGGTCTGCTGGGAGCGTGCCGAGCAGGAGTCGCAGCGCCTCCGCCGCTCCGGCGGAGGCGGCGACCACGATCGTGTCGCTTCCGACTGTCAGCACCCTGTCCCTCTGTCCCACGGGCGCGGGCTCATGCGTGGCGCCGGATAAGCGCCGGGCAGGCGCCGGGCAGGCTCAGGTACGGCGCCAGCGCGACTCGCCGAAGCAGTAGCCCGCGAACAGCAGCAGCCCGAGAGCGACCGCGACCAGCAGCCAGGGGCCGACGGGGGTGTCGGCGAAGGAGCGCAGCGCCTGGTCGATGCCGCCGGCCTTGTCCGGGTCGTGGGTGATCGCCGCCTGCACGACGAGGATCCCGGCGAGCCCGGCGATGACGCCGCGGGCCACGTAGCCGGCCATGCCGAGCCTGTCCATCATCGAGCGGGTCTGGGGCGACATCTGCCCGGTGTTGAGCTCCTCGCGGAACTTCTTGGTGACGCCTCGCCGAATCCAGTAGACGCCGAGCGCGATGATGCCGAGGCCGATGGCGCCCACGATGAACTCCCCGCCGGGGAGGTCGAGCAGCTTGCCGGTCACGTCCTGCGACTTCTGGTCCTCGGACGCGGCCCGCCCGTCCAGCAGCACGCTGAGCAGGGTGAACACGATCAGTCCGTACACCACGGTCCTGGCGGCCGACTCGACCCGGTCGAGGGTCTTGTGATGGCTGAACAGCGCTTCGGAGGCCTGCCAGATGGCGAGCGCGGCGAAGCCGACGACCATCACCCACAGGATCACCGAGCCGAAGGGCAGGTCGGCGACCGCGGTGATGGCGCCGCCCTTGTCGGCCTCCCGGTCGCCGCTTCCCATGGCGATCTGGATGGCCAGCACGCCGATCAACGCGTACAAGACGCCACGGCAGGCCAGTCCGATCCGGGCCAAGCGGTCCAGGGCCGGGCTGTCCGCCGCTCGCCGGGCGGCTGCCTCCGCCGACCGGCCGGCACTCTGTGCAGTGCTCATGAGGTCCTCCAGGGGGTCGAAGGCCCGTCCAGTGCCCAGAATCCGCGCCGCCAGTCACCACGCCGCGAACGCCCACGTCAACCGCACCATGGCGCAACCCAACGCGTTCTTGGCCCTATCGTGGCATGACGCAGGGTAGTGGAGTCCTCACGGAACGCCTGCTGAGGGAGAACCAGGGTGACGATCGAGAAGCCGAAGGGCGGCGAACCGGAAACCTCGCCGTTGGCCCCGGTGCGCCACGAGGGCACGGGAGCCTTCATCGCCCGCTGGCTCACCTCCACCGACCACAAGGTGATCGGCTACCTCTACCTGATCACCTCGTTCGCGTTCTTCCTGGTCGCGGGCATCATGGCCCTCGTCATCAGGGCGGAGCTGGCGGCGCCCGAACTGCAACTGGTGAACGCGCGGACCTACAACCAGCTGTTCACCATGCACGGCGGGGCCATGCTGCTGCTGTTCGCGACCCCGCTGTTCGCGGGCTTCGCCAACGTCATCATGCCGCTGCAGATCGGCGCCCCCGACGTGGCCTTCCCCCGGCTCAACATGGTCAGCTACTGGCTGTTCCTGTTCGGCGGGCTCATCACCCTCTCGGGGTTCCTCACCAACGCCGGCGCCGCCGACTTCGGCTGGTTCTCCTACACGCCGCTGTCGAACCGCATCTACTCCCCGCACCTGGGCGGCGACCTGTGGATCATGGGATTGACGCTGGCGGGCGTCGGCACGATCCTCGGCTCGGTCAACTTCTTCACCACGATCGTGTGCATGCGCGCGCCCGGGATGACCATGTTCCGGATGCCGATCTTCACCTGGAACGTGCTGCTGACCAGCATGATCGTGCTGATGGCCTTCCCGGTGCTGGCGGCGGCGCTGCTGGCCGTCGAGGCCGACCGCAAGTTCGGCACCCACATCTACGACCCTGCCGTGGGCGGGCCGATCCTCTATCAGCATCTGTTCTGGTTCTTCGGCCATCCCGAGGTCTACATCATCGCGCTGCCGTTCTTCGGCATCATCACCGAGGTCATCCCGGTCTTCTCCCGCAAGCCGATCTTCGGGTACGTCGGCCTGGTCGGCGCGACCATCGCCATCGCCGGGCTGTCGATGACGGTGTGGGCGCACCACATGTTCCCCACCGGGCAGGTGCTGCTGCCGTTCTTCTCGTTCATGACGTTCCTCATCGCGGTGCCGACCGGGGTGAAGTTCTTCAACTGGATCGGCACCATGTGGCGCGGCCATCTGAGCTTCGAGCCGCCGATGCTGTTCGTGATCGGGTTCCTGGTGACGTTCCTGCTCGGCGGGCTGACCGGCGTCATCCTGGGCTCGCCGCCGCTGGACTTCCAGGTCACCGACTCCTACTTCGTGGTGGCGCACTTCCACTACGTGGTGTTCGGCACGGTGGTGTTCGCGATGTTCGCCGGGTTCTACTTCTGGTGGCCCAAGATGACCGGCCGGATGCTGGACAACCGGCTGGGCGCGTGGCACTTCTGGCCGCTGTTCGTCGGCTTCCACACCACGTTCCTGGTGCAGCACTGGCTGGGCTGGGCGGGCATGCCGCGCCGCTACGCCGACTACGCCGCCGGCGACGGGTTCACCCTGCTCAACCAGATCTCGACCGCCGGCTCGATGATCCTCGGCCTGTCGACGCTGCCGTTTCTCTACAACGTGTGGATGACCTCGCGCAAGCCGCGCTGGGTCACCAGGGACGACCCGTGGGGCTTCGGCAACTCCCTGGAGTGGGCCACGAGCTGCCCGCCGCCCCGGCACAACTTCTCCTTCATGCCGCCCATCCGCTCCGAGCGCCCCGCCTTCGACCTGCACCACCCGCACGCCTATCCGCGGCGGGACGAGGTCGAGGCGTGAGACCTACTTTGGTCGGAGCGGCGCATCCCCAAGGCTGATCCGCGGGCGGCTGACCGGTCACTACGGTCGTGACATGCGCAAAGCGATCCAGCTCGTCGGCCTGATCCTGGCATTACAGGGCATCAGCGGCGCGATCGACCACGTGGCCGCCCAGCCGATCTTCGGCTTCCTCCTGAACTTCTTCAACCGGGTGATCATTCCGCGCGTCGACGCGCTGGCCGGCTACGAGCTGTTCGCCAACCTCAGCCTGGCGGCCCTGGGCGTCGTGCTGATCCTGGCCGCCGAGCGCGCCCGCTGAGCGCTACCCGGCATGGCTGAGCTGGGGGTGGTCGCGCAGGATGATCGGGGCCGACAGCATCGTGTGCCGCTCCCCGACCTCGCCCACCAGCACCGGCCAGGTGCCGATGTTGCGGCAGCCCGCCGCCAGCGGGCGCAGCTCGGCCGGCGGGTTCAGGAGCGAGACGAACCGGCCGCCGTGGGTGCGCACCACGCTCTGCGCCGAGACGAACGTCCGCTTGAGCGCCTCCGCCGGCTCCCCGCCCTCCCAGCAGGTGGTGTTGGCCACGGTCACCGTGAGCCGGAACAACCGGTCGCGCAGCCGCACGGCGCGCGTCTCGGCCCAGCCGTGCAGCGTCTCCCAGCAGCGCAGCACCGCCCCGGCCCGGCCGCGGGCGTCGATCAGCCAGACCGCCTCCTGGTCGCCGGGGACGTCGACGCTCATCGTGTACGCCGCTCCGGCCAGGTCGGCCAGCGCCAGCCCGGACACGGCGGCCTCGCGCTCGCGCGCCTCCGTGCCCGGCACGTAGCGGGTGCCGTCGACGGTCAGCTCCGCCGCCGGTTCCAGCTCGTCGCCGCGCGCCCTCGCCACCTCCCTGGAGACCAGGTGCAGGAACCGTACGTGGACGTCCACGGTGTCCGAAGGGGCCGCCTCGACCAGGCGCTGCGTCTGCATCAGGGAAGGCAGACCGGCCTGCCCCCGGGCGTACGGCTCCGGGTGGAGGCCGCGCAGGTGCCGGTCGTCCAGCAGCCGGGGGCGACACTCGTACAGCACGGCCTGCGCGATCTGTCTCACTCTGTCCATGTCGATCCGCCTTGCAACTGATTCATTACTCTTCGTAATCGACATACCGCTGAGACAGAGCGGGCAAACCAGCACTCAGGTGACGGGAACGATCTCCGCCTCCACGAGCGCGCCGTCCGCGATCCGCAACACCCCCACGGTCCCGTGCGGCTGACGCCTCCGGTCGGTCGGCGAGCCGGGGTTGAAGATGCGCAGGCCGCCCTCGGACGCGTCGAGCGGGATGTGCGAGTGGCCGAACACCACCAGACCGGCGTCGGGGAACCGCCGCCGCATCCGGGCCATCCGCCCCTTGGCGGGGCCGCTGTCGTGGATCAGGGCCACCCGCAGCCCCTCCAGGTCCAGCTCCAGCGTCTCGGGCGCGTCCAGGTCAGGCCCGTCGTTGTTGCCCTTCACCACGTGGACGGGCGCGTACGCGGACAGCTCGGCGATCACGGAGGGCACGCACACGTCGCCGGCGTGCAGGATCACGTCGGCGTCCCCGAGCAGCTCGGCCACCCTCGGCGGGCACGACCTCCAGTGGCGCGGCGCGTGCGTGTCGGCCAGCACGACCACTTTCACACCGGGCCCCTGCCCGCCCGCGGCACGAGTCACGCCAGTTCCCCGGCGGTCCGCGGCACGCGTCACCCCGGGTGCCCGTCCGTACACAGCACGAGCACCTCCAGGGCCCGCTCCGGCAGCGCCCCGACCCGCCGCCAGCCGAGCGAGCGGTAGAAGCGGGCCGCGGGCGCCCGGGGCGAGGTGAGCAACCAGGCCCGCGGCCAGCCGTCGACCGCCGCGTCCAGCAGTCGCCGCCCGATCCCCCGGCCCTGGGCGGCGGGGTCCACGAACAGCTCCACCACCTCGAACGCGTCACGGGTCATCCGGGCCACCGCCTCCGGGCCGCAGCTCCGCTGGAGCTCCTCGTAGATCGGGCCGGCCGGCAGGTCGGTGGGCGTGGGCCAGCCGAAGCACACCCCGAGGAGCTCGCGGCCGTCCCTCTCGGCCCACGCCGCGAACCCCGGCCGCCCGGCGTCCCTGGCCAGCTTGGCGGGGAAGGCGGCGAAGTCGTCCTCGGTCTCGTACCAGGGCGGGTCGGCGAAGCACCGCCGGTAGAGACGGGCGATCTCGTCGGAGATCGCCACACAGCCGGGACCGTCGAGTCGCTCCACGGCCCCATTATCGACGACCGGCGAGCCCCACCTGGTCGCCCACGCCCTCGCCGTCCGCCGCGGTGAGCACCGCGTCGAGCAGCCCGGGGAAGCGCCGATCCAGGTCGGCGCGGCGCAGCACGACGTAGCAGCGGGTGCCCTCCTGGCGGGTACGGGTGACGCCGGCGTCGCGGAGCACCTTGAGGTGATGGCTCAGCGTGGACTTGGCCACCGGCGCCCGCAGCTCGCCCCAGCCGCGCTCGCGTCCGTCGGACAGCACCCGCGCCAGGCCGATCCGGACGGGGTCGCTGAGCGCGGCCATCACGGCGACCAGCGTCAGCTCGTCGGCGGTGGGGTGCGGGACTTGTCTCACGCCCTCATGGTATCTTGTTCGACATTCTACGAACATCGAACAAGGAGGGGTCATGGACCTGGACGGCAAGACCGTGATCGTCACCGGGGCGAGCTCCGGCATCGGACGGGCGACGGCCGTCGCCTTCGCCCGCGCCGGCGCGCGGGTGCTCGGCGTCGGTCGTGATCGGGACGAGCTCGACCGCACCGCGCGGCACCATCAGGACATCGTCCCGTTCGCCGCCGACCTGGCCGAACCGGGCACACCCGAGGCGGTCGTCCGGGCGGCGGCCGACCGGTGGGGCGGGCTCGACGTGCTCGTCAACAACGCCGGAGCCACCGCCGTCATGCCGCTGGAGCGGCTCGACGCGGACCGGGCGCGCGCCCTGTTCGAGCTGAACGTGACCGCGCCCAGCCTGCTGGCCAAGGCCGCGCTGCCGCACCTGCGGCGCTCGCGCGGCTCCATCGTCAACGTCTCCAGCACCTACGGGCACCGGCCGCTGCCGGGCGGCTCCCACTACGCCGCCTCCAAGGCCGCCCTGGAGCAGCTCACCCGGAGCTGGGCGCTGGAGCTGGCCGGGGGCGGCGTACGGGTCAACGCGCTGGCTCCGGGCCCCACGGAGAGCCGGGCGCTGGCCCGCGCGGGGCTGCCAGAACCGGAGGTGGAGCGCGTCAAGCAGGACGAGGCCCGCCGCGTCCCGCTCGGCCGGCGCGGCACCCCCGAGGAGGTCGCCACCTGGATCGTCCGGCTCGCCGACCCCGCCTCGACCTGGCTCACCGGCCAGGTGCTCACCCTGGACGGCGGGCTCGACCTGACGTGACCGGGGGCTCATTCCGAGCGGCGGGCCCGCCTCGATCTGATCAGGAGGATGGTGACCAGCACCGCGGCGGCCCCCGCGACCGGCACCGCGCCGCCGGCCTCCATCCATCCCGAGATCGTCCCCTGGACACCGGTCACCGTGCCGACCACCGGGTCGTCCGGGTCACCTCCGCCGAAGACCCGCAGCTCGTACCAGCCGTAGTAGGTCACGTACAGGCCGGCCAGGACGAGCAGCACTCCGCTCACCCGTGACACGTGCGGCAGCGACCGGCGCACCCGGAACAGGACGGCCTCCTTGGTCAGCGCCACGGCCAAGGACAGCAGGGCGACGACCAGGCCCATGCCGAGCGCGTACGCGGCGAAGACCGCCAGCCCTCCGGCCACCCCGCCGCTCGTCAGCGAGGCCGACGTCACCGCCAGGAACGGCCCGACCGTGCAGGACAGCGAAGCCACCGCGTACGCGACCCCGTACCCGTAGAGCGAGCGCGCCGACCTGGCGGGCCGGGCGGAGACCCCGGGCACGCGGACGGGCAGGGACCGGCCGGCCAGCAGCCAGCCGCCCAGCACCACCAGGACGATCCCGATCACGATCGTCACCCACGGCAGGACCGTCCCGGCCACCGCCGCCAGCGGCGTCACCACCAGCCCGAACAGCCCGAACACGGTCACGAACCCGGCGGTCATCGCCGCCGACAGCAGGACCGCGCGCACCACCGGGCCGCGATGCCAGACGCCGCCCGCGGCCCGCGGCGGCGTGCCCGAGACCAGCAACGTGAGGTACGCGGGCAGCATCGCGAACCCGCACGGGTTGAACGCGGCCACCGTCCCGGCCGTCAGGGCGAGCACGAGAGGCAGGTCGGCCACGACTCAGCCGCTCTTGATCTTGGCGATCTCGGCGTCGAGACCGTCGCGACCGAGCGGCCCGGTGACCTTCGCGGTCTCGCCGCCCGGCTTCACGAAGACGAACACGGACTGCTGGGAGACGCCGAGCCTGGTCCACACCGCGCCCTTCTCGTCCGACAGGTGGACCAGGCCGTCGGTGCCCGTGCCGCGGACGAAGTCCTTCATCGCGGCCTCGGCGTCCAGCCCCGCCACTCCCACGAACGCCACGTCCTTGTGGGTGTCGGCGGCGGCCTTCACTGCGGGCGCGTCCGCCCGGCACTTCGTGCACCACGGCGCCCAGAACCAGAACACCACGGGCTTGCCCGCCAGGCTGCCGCCCTCGAACGTCCGCCCGTCGAGGGTCCGCGCGCTGAACCGCAGCGCCTGCGGCACGGCTGCGCCCCCGTCCGGGGACGCGCTCTCCATGGGGTCGCCGCTCTTCATCGGGTCGGCGCTGTTCATGGGATCGGCGCTGTTCATCGGGTCGCCGCTCTTCATGGGGTCGGCACTGCTCATCGGATCAGTGCTCTTCATCGGGTCGGCGGGCGCCGTGGACGCGCTCTCCATGGGGTCGGCGGGCGCGTCGCCCGGGGCCGCCGCGCCGCACGCGGTCAGGGTCAAGGTCGCTGCGGTGATGAGCACCGCCAAACCGGCTCTGTTCACGATCGTCAGGCTAGACAGGCGGGACCGCCGAGAACCTTACGAGCCGGTGACGCCGCCTCTTCTTCCTGCCGCCGCTCATCACGATCGACCACATCCTGGTCGACGAGCGCGCCGGGGTGCGCTCCTTCGCCGTGCTGGACGTGCCGGGCACCGATCACCGGGCGGTGTTCGCGGAGCTGCGGCTGCCGCCCGCCACTGGCTAGACTCGGGCGCATGATCTGGCGACATTGACGCTTCACCAGAGGCCGTGGTCGCGGACCGCCGGGCCGGCAGGCGCCCGCAGCCCCCGTCCGTCTCCTCCGGAAGGCCTCACTCATGTCACCGCCTGCCCGGCGGCTCGTCCGCACGCTCTACGTCTACACGTTCCTCGACGAGCTCGTCCTGCTCTACCCGGTCTACGCGCTGCTGTTCACCCACACCGGGCTGTCCGTGGCCGAGACGTCCTCGCTCTTCGTCATCTGGTCACTCACCGGCATGGTGCTGGAGATCCCCTCCGGCGCGTGGGCCGACGCCGTGTCCCGGCGGCTGCTGCTGTTCGTCGGCCCGCTGCTCGCCGCCGTCGGCTTCGCGCTGTGGGTGATCTCCCCCTCCTACGGGATCTTCGCGCTGGGCTTCGTGCTCTGGGGCGCCCGTGACGCCCTGACCTCGGGCGCGATGGAGGCCCTGGTGTACGAGGAACTCGCCCGCACCGGCGAGACCTCACGCTACGCCCGGGTCATGGGCCGGGCCACGGCGGTCGGCGTGGTGGCGGCCGCCGCGGCCATGGCACTGGCGACCCCGGTCCTCGCCGCCGGCGGCTACCTCGGGGTGGGCGCGGCCAGCGTGCTCGCCTGCCTGCTCACCGCCGCCACCGCCCTGACTTTCCGCGAGCACCGCGACGCGGACTCCCCTGACGGGGCGGACGCCGCGACGCCGGCCTACTGGCAGGTGCTGAAGGCCGGACTGGCGGAGGCGCGGGGGAACCGCCGGGTGCGCGACGGGCTGGTGCTCGTCGCCACCGTGACCGCCGTCTGGGGCGCGCTGGAGGAGTACGTGCCGTTCCTCGGCGTCGAGACCGGGCTGTCCGAGACGGCGATCCCGCTGGTGTACCTGCTGCTGTGGGCGGGCGTCACAGCCGGCGGGCTGCTGGCAGGGCGGGTGGGACGGCTGCGGCCGCGCGGGTTCGGCGCGCTGCTCGTGATCGCGGCCACCACCCTGGCCGGGGGCGCGCTCACCGGGCATCCCGCCGGGTTCGTGCTGATCGCGGCGTCTTTCGCGCTGTTCCAGTCGGCGGGCGTGGTGGCCGACGCCCGGTTGCAGGACAGCATCACCGGGCCCGGCCGCGCCACCGTCACCTCGGTGGCCGGGCTGGGCACCGGCCTGGTCACCGTGGCGGTCTTCGTGGTCTACGGGGCAGCCTCCGGTCTGGTCCCGCACGGGCTGATGTTCGCGCTGCTGAGCGTCCCGTACCTGCTCGTGGCCGGGTGGGCGATGACCGGGCGGCGGACCCGCCCGGTCCGCGAAGGGGCGGTCCGGTGAGATCTCCGTCCCCCGGCCGCCTGACCTGCGTTCACCCCTTCCCCACGGGGGTATGGGCGGCCCATGAGATATCACGTGCTCGCCTGCGACTACGACGACACCCTGGCCCGGCACGGCAAGGTCGCCGAGCACACGATCAGGATGCTGGAACGGGTCTCCCGCTCGGGCCGCAAGCTGCTGCTGGTGACCGGGCGGGAGCTCGACGACCTGCTGTCCGTCTTCCCGCACGCCGACCTGTTCGACGCGATCGTGGCCGAGAACGGCGGCCTGCTCTACGACCCCGGGCAGCGCACCAGGGAGCCGCTCGCGCAGGCGCCGCCGGCCGAGTTCGCCGAGCGGCTGCGCGGCCAGGGCGTCACCCCCCTCGGCACCGGGTCCGTGATCGTCGCCACCCGCGACCCGTACGACCCCCAGGTGCAGGAGGCGATCCGGGAGCTGGGCCTGGAGCTGCAGGTCATCAGGAACAAGGGTGCGGTCATGGTGCTGCCGCCCGGCGTGAACAAGGCCAGCGGCCTGGCCGCCGCGCTGGACCGGCTGTCCGCGTCGCGCCACAACGTGGTGGCCATCGGCGACGCCGAGAACGACCACGCCTTCCTCACCGCCGCCGAGTGCGGCTGCGCCGTCGCCAACGCCGTGCCGTCCCTGCTGGACCAGTGCGACCTGCCGCTGGACCGCGAGCACGGCGAGGGCGTGGCCGACCTGGCCGACCGGCTGTTGTCGGGCGAGCTCGACGAGGTGGAGATCCCGCGCCACCACGTCCTGCTCGGCGAAGGGCCGGACGGCGAGGTGCGGCTGCCCCCGTACGGGACCGGCCTGGTGGTGGCGGGGCCGTCGGGCAGCGGCAAGTCCACGGTCACCACGGCGCTGCTGGAGCGGCTCGTCGAGGCGCAGTACCAGTGCGTGATCATCGACCCGGAGGGCGACTACGCGGAGTTCCCCGGCGTCGCCGTGCTGGGCGAGCCGGACCGGCCGCCGGTCGCGGAGGAGGTGCTGCGGCTGCTGGAGTCGCCGGACCAGAGCGCGGTGGTCAACATGATCGGGATGCCGCTGCGCGACCGGCCCGCGTTCTTCTCCGAGCTGATGCCCCGGCTGGTCGCGCTGCGGGCCCGGCTCGGCCACCCGCACTGCGTGGTCGTGGACGAGGCGCACCACCTGATGCCGGCCGAGCTGATGGAGGTGCCGGTCAAGGACGTCCGCGACCTCGGCTCGATGTTGATGATCACCGTGCACCCGGAGGCGCTCAGTCCCGCCGCGCTCAACCTGGTCCACGGCGTGATCGCGGTCGGCCCCGAGCCCGAGGAGACGCTGGGCGCCTTCGCCGCCGCGCTCGGCCGGGACGCCCCCGAGTTGGTGGGCGAGGCGGAGGGGGTGGCGCTCTGGCGCACCTCCGGCGACGCCGCCGAGCGCGTCCACCCGGCGCCGGGCCGCGCGCACCGCACCCGCCACCGCCGCAAGTACGCCGCCGGCACCATGTCCAAGGACAAGAGCTTCTACTTCACCGGCCCCGAGGACCGGCTCAAGCTGCGGGCCCGCAACCTGCACGTGTTCGTGGAGCTGGCCGAGGGCGTGGACGACGAGACCTGGGTCTTCCACCTGGGCCGGGGCGACTACTCGACCTGGATCGGCGAGAAGCTGGGCGACTCGGAGCTGGCCGGCGAGGTCGCGGAGGTGGAGCGGGAAGGCGGCGACGACAGCCTGCGTCAGGTGGTCGAGCTGATCGAGCGGCGCTACACGCTGCCCGCCGAGCCGACCAAGTACGACCCGGACCACGACGACCGCTGACCGGACGCCACACTCCGCCGCTTTCCGGGAACCACGGCAGCCGGAAGATCGTTTTCGGTACGGTCACCGGCCGTCAGGAAACGGAGAGTTGCAGTGGTGTTCAAAAGGATGCTGGGCGCGTTCGGCGTCGGAGCCCCCTCGGTCGACACGGTTCTCAGCACCCCCCGGGTGCGCCCGGGGGGCACGATGGCGGGTGAGGTCCGGCTCAAGGGCGGCGACTTCGACGCCTCCATCGAGCACGTGACGCTGGCGCTGGTCGCCCGCGCCGAGGCGGAGGCGGGCGACAGCGAGGTCACCGGGGTGGCGGAGCTGCGCCGGTTCCAGGTCTCGGGCCCGTTCACGCTGGCCAAGGGGGAGGAGCGGACGATCCCGTTCCAGACCGAGGTGCCGTGGGAGGCGCCGATCAGCGAGGTGCGGGGGCAGCCGCTGACCGGGATGGCGCTGGGCGTGCGCACCGAGCTGGCCATCGCCAAGGCGGTCGACAAGGGCGACCTCGACCCCATCGTGGTCGAGCCGCTGCCGTCGCAGCAGCGCGTCATGGAGGCGTTCCTGCAGCTGGGCTTCGCCTTCAAGTCGGCCGACCTGGAGATGGGCCAGATCTACGGCGTGCGCCAGGAGCTGCCGTGTTACCAGGAGATCGAGTTCTACGGCCCGCCCGGTCAGATCGCCGAGGCGGAGCTGACGTTCGTGGCCGGGCCTGACGGGATGGACATCGTCATCGAGGCCGACCGGCGCTCCGGCCACTACGGCTCCGACGCCATCGGCCGCTTCCGGGTGGCCCACGACGAGGCGCTGCGCATGGACTGGGCGGCCGAGATCGGCGCCTGGCTGAACGGCCTCTCGCAGTACCAAAGCTTCGGCCACCAGGGCTTCGGCCACCAGGGGTACGGGCACCCGGGCCACCACCACGGGGACGACCATCACCACCACCGCGGAGGCGGTGGCATGGGCGGGATGATCGCGGCCGGCGCCATGGGCGTGGCCGGCGGGATGGTCGCCGCCGAGCTGATCGACGAGGCGTTCGAGGGCGAGGAGGAAGAGGAGGAGTGACCCCGCGCCGGGTCAGCGGGAGCTGACCCGGTCGCCGCTCAGCAGCTCGGCGAAGAGGTCCTCCCACATGGGCATGACCACGTCCGGGGCGTAGCCCTGGGCGGCGGCGGCCGCGGCGGCGCCCATCTCGATGCGCCGCCCGCGGTCCCGCACGACCTTCTTGAGCGCGGCGGCCAGGGCGTCGACGTCACGCGGCGGCACGAGGAGCCCGTCGACGCCGTCGGTGAGCACGTCGCGCGGGCCGGTGGGGCAGTCGTAGGCGACGACGGCCAGGGCGTGCGTCATCGCCTCGATCATGACCATGGGCAGGCCCTCGAAGCGCGAGCTGAGCGCGTAGACGGAGGCCGCCGCGAGCTCGTCGTCCAGCCGCTCGGTGCGGCCCATCAGGGCGACGTGGCCGCCCAGGCCCAGCTCGTCGATCTGGGCCCGGAGACGGGCCTCGCGCGGGCCGTCGCCGAAGATGCGCAGGCTCCACTCGGGGTGTTCGGCCACCACCTGGGCGAACGCCTGGATGAGCAGGTCGAATCCCTTCTGCGGCACCAGCCGGCCGGCCGCCACCACGACCGGGTTGCGCTGCGCGGAGCGCTCCTGGTCGACCTTGTGGACCGCGTTCGGGATCTGCACGATCCGGGTGCCGGGCAGGATCTCCTGGTATTCGAGCTGGTTCGTCCTGGTCAGCACCGCCACGGCGTCGAACCGGCCGTAGTGGCGGACGATCTCACTGCGGATCGTCTCGGGGTAGGCGGTCAGGTTCATGTGCTCCTGCGCCACCTTGACCACGCCCTTGGCCGCGCGTCTGGCGGCGATCAGGTTGAGCGCCGGACGGGTGGTGACCAGGACCCCGTCCGGCAGCGAGGCGACGTAGTCCATGACGGCCTTCTCCACCCGCTCGGTGAAGTACTCGGCCGCGAACTCGCCGCGGGGCACCATCTTGCCGCGAACCCTGCGCCACACCTTGCGCGCCGGCGAGTCCGGCAGGCGGCCCTCGCGCTGGTCCACCAGGGCGCTGATCCGGACGTCCTGGTGGAGGGCGAACCGGGGCTTGTCCCGGCGGCGGACCACGCTGACGATCTCGACGTCGTGACCGGCCCTCGCCATGGCGTTGGCCTGGTTGACGACGGTGCGGATGGTGCCGCCCATGCCGTAGGCGTGGAGCATCAGGTAGCGGATCCTCATGCCAGGTAGCCCCAGGTGCGGCACATCGGCTTCAGCGAGTCGAGGATCGTGTCGGGGTCGGGCAGCTCCCTGCCGGGCTGCACGGTGCCCGAGCGGATCTTGTCCCGCCAGTCGCCCAGGCCCTTCTGGATGACCGCCTGCTCGCCGTACGAGAGCATCCCCGGCTCCCATTCCAGGCCGAGGAACGCGCAGATCTCGCGGGTCACCCGCTCCGGCTCGGCGCTGAGGTCCTCGTAGCGGACCGTCAGGCCGGGCAGCGCCGCCTTCGCCCGCTCGACCGCCTTCATGTAGCGCAGGGCGTCGGTGGCGGCCGCCTCCCGGTCGCGTTTGTCGGGGCTGGCCTCGTACCAGGAGGCGGCGATCGAGGCCGGGTGGCGCAGGAGGAAGATGTAGCGCGCGTCCGGCCAGCAGGCCGCGATCCGGTCGTAGGCGAACGCGTTCGCCGGGGTCTTGTCCACGATGAACCGTTTGCCGCTGCGCACCAGCTCCCGGTGGAGCACGCGGTCCCAGAGCAGATGCTCCAGGTCGGCCTGGTTGTGGCCGAGCGCTTCCATTGCCTTCGCGGCCAGGGTCGTGCCGAACTCCACTCTGAGGCGCCGCACGTGGAGCTCGTGCGGGGCGTGCAGGTCCGAATGGGCGTTCATGAGGGAACGCAGCAGGGTGGAACCGGACCGCACCGGGGAGATGATGAAGATCGGCGCGGTCAGCAGCCGGTCGGCCTTCGGGTCGGCCGGCGGCCTGATCTCGGCCTCGGTCTGCTTGACCTTCGAGGGCGCGGTCTTGACCGGCGCCGCCGTCGAAATCCCCTGGTTCCCTACTCGATTGACCTGGAATCCGGTGAACCTGACCAGCGCTTTGTTGATTTTACGCTGCCAGCTCATGCCGATGCAGACTACCCACCCTTCCTGGCAGTTCCCTGGCAATCTCGGGACATCGCGGGGTGAAGACTTGCGTCGGGGACCCGTGGCCGGGGATGTTTTGGTATTTCGGACGGGATATTCTCGGGCGCTGTACGGTTACGCGGGTCCGCCGGGAAACCTCTTCGGGGAAGCCTGACATCCACATGAGACGTGTCCGGGCCGCCTCTGTCCTGTTCGGCGGCTATCAGCACCCCACCCAGATGATCGCGGTGGGTTTCGGCCTCGCCATACTCGTCGGCACCCTGCTGCTGTCCCTGCCCGCCGCCACCGCCCAGGGGCAGACCACCACCTGGCTGACGGCGCTGTGGACCGCGACCGCGTCCGTCTCGCTGACCGGCCTGATCATCGTCGACACCCCGACGCACTGGTCGGTCTTCGGCGAGTTGATCATCATCGGGCTGGTGCAGATCGGCGGCCTCGGGATCATGACCCTGGCCACGGTCTTCACCGTGCTGGTCTCCGGCAGACTGGGCCTGCGCGCCCGGCTGTTCGCCCAGGCCGAGACCAAGACGCCGACCATGGCCGACATGCGCAAGGTCGTCCGCAAGGTCGTGCTGTTCAGCCTGGTGTGCGAGGCCGTCGCCGCCGTCGTGTTCACCGGGCGGTTCATGATCGGGTACGGGGAGAGCTTCGGCCGCGCCCTCTACCTCGGCGTCTTCCACGGCATCTCGGCCTTCAACAACTCCGGCTTCACGCTCTGGTCGGACAACATCATGGGGTACGTCGGCGACCCGTGGATCTGCCTGACGATCTCGGCGGCGGTCATCGTGGGCGGGCTGGGCTTCCCCGTGGTGTTCGAGCTGCTGCGCTCCTGGCGGCATCCGGGCAGGTGGAGCGTGCTGACCAGGATCACCGTGTACGCCACCCTGATCCTGCTGGTCCTGGGCACCCTGGTCTACCTGGCCACCGAATGGCACAACCCCGGCACGCTCGGCCGGCTGGACGAGCCCACCAGGGTGCTGGCCGCGTTCTTCCTGTCGGCCGTGGTCCGCACGGCCGGGTTCAACAGCGTCGACACCGGCGCGCTGCACCCGTCGAGCTGGCTGGTGTCGGACGTCATGATGTTCATCGGCGGCGGCAGCGCCGGCACCGCGGGCGGCATCAAGGTGACCACCCTCGGCCTGCTGGTCTTCGTCATCTGGTCCGAGCTGCGCGGCGAGCCCAGGGTGAACGTCGGCCACCGCCAGGTCCCCGACACCGCCCAGCGCCAGGCCGTGGTGGTGACCATGATGAGCGCCGCGCTGGTGGCCTTCTGCACCTACGTGCTGCTGGTGCTCACCCCGTACACCCTCGACCGGGTGCTGTTCGAGGTGATCGCCGCGTTCAGCACGGCGGGGCTCACGACCGGGATCACGAATGACATCCCGCCCGCCGGGCAGCTGCTGCTGATCGTGCTGATGTTCGTGGGCCGGATCGGTCCGCTCACCATAGGCTCCGCGCTGGCGCTCAAGGAACGGGCCCGGCGCTACGAACTACCCGAGGAGCGGATGATCGTTGGTTGACCGAAGCAACGACCCTGTGGTGGTGATCGGCCTCGGCCGGTTCGGCTCCGCCCTCGCCCTCGAACTGACCAGGCGCGGCACGGAGGTGCTGGCCATCGACAACCGACCCAAGATCGTCCAGGGGCTGTCGGGGCACATCACCCACCTGGCCACCGCCGACGCCACCGACCTGGAGACGCTGCAACAGCTCGGCGTGCCCGACTTCTACCGCGCCGTGGTCGCGATCGGCGACCTGGAGGCGAGCATCCTGAGCGCGTCCCTCCTGGTCGAGCTGGAGATCGACGACATCTGGGCCAAGGCCGTCAGCCAGCAGCACCGCCGCATCCTCAGCCGGGTCGGCGTACACCACGTGGTGCTGCCCGAGCACGACATGGGCGAGCGGGTGGCCCACCTGGTCAGCGGCCGGATGCTCGACTACATGGAGGTGGACGAGAACTTCGCGCTGATCAAGACCCGGCCGCCGAAGGAGTACGTGGGCGTCCCGCTGGGCGCGTCGAACCTGCGGCGCAAGTACGGCGTCACGATCGTCGCGGTGAAGAGGGAAGGCGAGGAGTTCACGTACGCGACCGCCGAGACGGAGCTGTCGTACGGCGACATCATCCTCGTCTCCGGCCGCAGCGACCAGATCGAGCGCTTCTCCGAGCTGGACTGACCTTCGAGGACTCATCACGGCGGCCCGCCGGGGCGAACCCCGGCGGGCCGCCGATCGGCCCGTCAGCCGCGGACGACGGACGGCCGGTCGTCGGTCCACCCGGCCTTGAACGTGATGGTGCCGCTCCCCACCACGCGCTTGCCGTCCGGCGTCGTCCGGGAGTGGGTGACCGTGCGATCCTGCAGCGCATACCGGTCGTCCGCGGGCCCCACCTGGTGAGGGTGGCCCGCGGTCCTCACCCGCTCGATCTGTCGCTCAACCCCCTCTCCACCGATGTGCTCGTCCGCCTTCACGGCGCCGGGAGCGTGTCCTGATCAGCGAAATGGCAAAAGGAAGGATTTTTCGCCATTACCGTGGCTATAGGGTTTTGGCAAGGGTGGCGAATCGGGGAGGTTCTCTCACATGGACCGGGGATCAGGGATCCTGCGGCTCGCGGGTGCGGCAGCGGCGGCCGGCGTGCTCACCGCCGCCCTCGCCCTTCCGGCTGTCGGCGGCGCCGGGGCGATGTTCGTCAACACCGCGGAAGAGCTCAACCTGAAGGCGATGACCCTCAAGGAGCCCCCGCTGGCCGAGAAGACCACGATCCTCGACGCCAAGGGCGACGCCATCGGCCAGTTCTACGAGGAGTACCGCGAGAGCGTCGAGCTCGACGAGATCTCCGAGGTGATGAAGACCGCCATCATCGCCATCGAGGACTACCGCTTCTACGAGCACGGGGCCATCGACATCGAAGGCACGCTGCGCGCCCTGGCCAAGAACCTGACCTCCGGCGGCATCGCCCAGGGCGGCTCCAGCATCACCCAGCAGTACGTCAAGCAGGTCCTGCTCAACTCGGCCGTCACCGACGAGGAGAAGGCCAAGGCGCTGGAGGCCAGCTACGCCCGCAAGCTCAACGAGCTGCGCTACGCGATGGGCGTCGAGGAGAAGTACACCAAGGACCAGATCCTGGAGAAGTACCTCAACATCGCCTACTTCGGCGCGAGCGCGAACGGCGTGGAGGCGGCGGCCAAGCGGTTCTTCGGCGTCTCGGCCAAGGATCTCGACCTGGCCCAGGCGGCCACCCTCGCCGGAGCCGTGCAGGACCCCAACCGCACCGACCCGAACCTGGGCAGGCAGCACCGCCAGCGCCTGCTGGAGCGGCGCAACATCGTGCTCAACCGGATGCACGAGCTGGGCAAGATCACCGATGCGGAGCTCGAAGAGGCCAAGGCCAAGAAGCTCGGCTACAAGGGCACCCCGCTGCCCGGCGGCTGCGGCGCGAGCCGCTACCCCTACTACTGCATGTACGTGCGGGCCGAGATCCTCAGCAACCCGACCTTCGGCAAGACCAAGAAGGAGCGCACCCAGCTGCTCAACCGGGGCGGCCTGACGATCAAGACCACGCTCGACCCCAAGATGCAGAAGGCGGCCGAGCGGGCCATCAAGAAGTGGGTGCACCCCTCGGACCACCCGGTCGCCGCCGAGGCGCTGGTCGAGCCCGGCACCGGCGAGATCAAGGCGATGGCCGCGAGCCGCACCTACGGCCGCTCCAAGAAGCGGAACGAGATGTCGTACAACGTCGTGGCCGACGCGGCGCACGGCGGCGGCGTCGGCTTCCAGGCCGGCTCGACGTTCAAGACCTTCACCCTCCTGACCGGGCTCAAGGAGGGCATGAAGGTCAACGACGGGTTCTCGGTGGGCGCCGGCTACCGGGCGCCCGGCTACTCGACGTTCAAGAACTGCAAGGGCGAGAACATCGCCGACCCGTCTCACACCGTCACCAACGACGAGGGGTCCGGCGGCTTCAAGACGCTGCAGACCGGCACCTGGGGCTCGGTCAACACCTTCTTCATGAAGCTGCAGGAGGAGGTCGGCCTCTGTGACACGATCAAGACGGCCAAGTCGCTGGGCATCAAGCGCTCCGACGGGCTGCCGCTGCAGGAGTTCTCCACGTTCACGCTCGGCATCAACGAGATGGACCCGGTGACGGTCGCCAACGCCTACGCGGCGATCGGGGCGCGGGGCAAGTACTGCGAGCCGATGGTCGTCACCGAGATCGTCGACCGCTACGGCAAGGCCAAGAAGTACGAGCCGAAGTGCAAGCAGGTGATGGACCCCGAGGTCGCGGACGCCGCGGCGCACATCCTCGAAGGGGTGTTCACCAAGGGCACGATGCGCGGCGTCGGCGGCATCGGCCGCCCGGCGGCGGGCAAGACCGGCACCACCGACGCGCAGGCGACGGCCTGGTTCGCCGGTTTCACCCCCGACCTGGCGGGCGCGGTCAGCATCGGCGACCCGCGCGGCTCGCAGAAGTACAAGCTGAACAACGTCACGATCGGCGGCCGCTACTACGGGTCGGTCTTCGGCGCCAGCATCCCGGGGCCGATCTGGCGCGACACCATGCTGGCGGCGCTGAAGGGGACCAAGGCGACGAAGTTCCACCCGCTCGACTCCTCCAGGTTCGGCGGCTGCGGGTCGAGCTGTGCGCCGGTGCAGCGGGACCCGCGGGACTCGGGGGACCGTGGCGAGCCCCGTGAGCTCCGCGACATCGACAGCGACGACGGCATCAGGGCGGACCTGGGCCTGGACTGACCGGACCGGCGCAAGGGGAGGGTCCGGCGTCCGGGCCCTCCCCTCGCGCGTGAGACGTCAGCCGGGCCGGGGGGCCGGGAAAATGGCGCAGAAAACTCTTCGCTCACATGAGTCCCATCACCTGCGGATTTCTTTACTGGGAACTAACAGCGCAGTACAGAGGGACTGTTAACGGCGGCGAAACATTGATAACGTGGGAGCGCTCCCAGGGATCTTCGGCGCGAGGTGTCGAGCATGTCCGAGCAGCCCACACTGGCCCAGGTCGCCGCGGCCGCCGGGGTCTCCCCGGCCACCGCTTCCCGCGTGCTCACCGGCTCGGTCCGGGTCAGCACGTCAACCCGTCGCCAGGTCTACGATGCCGTGTCCCGGATGGGATACGTGCGGCAGCGGGCGCCCAGAGGATCGGTCTCCAGAACCACGGCGACAGGAGTCACCGCGGTCATCTGCGACCATCTGCCGCGATTATTCTCCGAACCGTACTATGCCCGGCTGCTGTCCGCCAGCGGGGCCGTCGTCGCCGAGAGCGGCACCAACCTGACCATCACCACGGTCAACCCGACCTCGTCCATCCTGCCCACGCTGTCCGGCGCGGTGCTGCTCGTCGGGGCCAGGGAACGGCATCCCCTCGCCATCAAGCTCTGCACGTCCGGCATCACCGTGCGCAACATCGGCCGGCCGCCGCACGACCTGAAGCTGCCGTACGCCGACGTGGACAACCACGACGGCGGGCGGCAGGCCGCCGAGCACTTCCTGCTCACCGGCCGCAGGTCCGTCGCCGCCATCGGCGGCCCGCCCTCGCTGCCCGCCGCCAAGGACCGGCTCGACGGCCTGATCAAGACGCTGCGGGAGGCGGGCGCGGCCGAGGTCCCCGTCGCGTACGGAGACTTCACCGCGGCGTCGGGCACCCACGCCATGCAGTGGCTGCTGCGCCATGCCCCCGGCCTGGACGCGGTGTTCGCCGCCTCCGACCTGATGGCCGCCGGGGCGATCCAGGCGCTGCGCCGGGCCGGCCGCAGGGTGCCCGCCGACGTCGCGGTGATCGGGTTCGACGACGCGCCGGTCGCCCGGCACACGAACCCGGCGCTCACCACCGTGCGTCAGCCTGTCGAGGAGGTGGCCACCATCGCGACCAGGTTGCTACTGTCCGGAACGACCGGGATCGATCCGATCCTCCCGACAGAACTGGTCATCCGTGACTCGGCATGAACCCGGAGACGTCCTGGCCCGCAGGTACCTGCTCCTGGACCCGCTGGCCAGGGGTGGCATGTCCGTCATCTGGCGGGCCTTCGACCAGTCGCTGCACCGGATGGTGGCGGTCAAGGTGCAGTGCTCGTCCCTCCAGACGGGCCTCGGCGACCGGGTCCGAGCGCGGAGCGAGGCACGGGCCGCCGCCCGGTTCATCCATCCGGACGCCATCGAGATCTACGACTACGGCGAGGCCGTGACCACCAGCGGGGAGGTCGCGGCCTTCGTCGTGATGCCGCTGCTGGACGGGGTGCCGCTGGCCGAGCGCCTGCAGGAGGGCCCGCTGCCGTGGCCGCAGGCCGCCGCCGTCGCCATGCGGACCGCCCGGGTGCTGGCCGCCGGGCACGCCCGCGGACTGGTCCACCGGGACGTCACGGCCGAGAACGTGCTGCTCACCGGCGACGGGCTGAAGCTGCTCGACTTCGGCATCGCGGCCTCGGCCGGCGACCCCGACGACGGCCGGGGCACGCCGCCGTACGTCGCGCCGGAGCGGCTGGCGGGGGCGTCGACCCACCCGGCCATGGACGTGTACGCGCTGGGCGTCCTGCTGTTCACCATGATCGCGGGACGTACCCCGTACCCGGAGACCACGTGGGAGCAGCTGGAGACGGCCCGCCGCCCGTACCCGCCGCCGCGCCCGCCTGGCGCGCCGCACGGGATAGCGGCG